>NZ_JBYSYV010000031.1:0-56997 GCF_058783805.1 Peribacillus sp. FW305-BF15
ATTTGCTTTTTTGATAGTGTGTGCTCACTTAAAATTTAACGTTGGCGCTTTGTTTTGTTCAGTTTTCAAAGAGCAATGTCTTTCGGAACACCTTATTTATAATAACATTTTCATTACTGCAAGTCAACAACTTTTTTAAAACTTTTTAAAGTTTGTAATCTGTTTGCAACTCGTTCGTAACGACAGATATAAATATAACACCATTACGTTAACTGTGCAATACCTTTTATAAAGTTTTTTTGAGATAATGTTGTTTTTCTTTTAAACCCTAGAATCCACTCTATTGAAAGGCATGAAATTATAATTAAAAAACAAAAACCGAATTGGACTTACCAGGATCAGGAGCTACGCCCATGATCCCAGCCATCCGAATTCGGCCCTGCAATCAAAACTCATTTTGCTTATATTTAGCGATGTCTCATTAAAGGGAATAACAGGACGTCACGTATGGAAGGAGAATTGGTCAATAGCATAACCAAACGGTCAACACCAATTCCAAGTCCGCCAGTCGGCGGCATTCCGTATTCTAATGCCTCCAAGAAATCTTCATCCATTTCATGAGCTTCATCATTACCTTGCTCTCGTTCTTTCAATTGAGCTTCAAAGCGTTGACGTTGATCAATAGGATCATTAAGTTCAGTGAAGGCATTTGCGTGCTCCCTACCTACTATGAATAACTCAAAACGATCTGTGAAACGGGAATCTTCCGGATTTTTCTTTGCTAAAGGAGAGATTTCCACTGGATGCCCATAGATGAATGTAGGTTGAATTAACTTATCTTCGACCTTTTGTTCAAAGAATTCATTTACGATATGGCCGAACTCCATGGATTCCTTAACTTCAATCCCATTTTCTTTAGCAAGCTGCTGGGCTTCTTCTTTACTCATTTCAGTCCAGAAGTCCACACCGGTATATTCTTTTACAGCGTCAACCATGTGAAGTCGTTTCCATTCCGGTTTTAACTCTATCTCATACTCCCCATACTGGATGGTAGTCGTCCCAAGAACTTCTTGAGCTATATGGGCAATCAAGTTTTCCGTTAAGCTCATGATATCTTGGTAATCCGCATAAGCTTCGTACAATTCGATCAATGTGAATTCAGGATTATGCCTTGTGGACACCCCTTCATTTCTGAAAACCCGGCCAATTTCATAAACTTTCTCCAATCCGCCAACGATCAAGCGTTTTAGATGAAGTTCAATGGCAATCCTTAAATTCAAAGGCATATCCAAAGCATTATGGTGAGTAAGGAAAGGTCGTGCAGCTGCTCCACCAGCAACAGAGTGCAATAGCGGCGTCTCCACTTCAAGGTATCCATGATCATCCAAATACCTTCTCATGGCTTGTACAATGCGACTGCGCATGATCAACGTATTTTTGCTTTCTTCATTTGTAATTAAATCGACATAGCGTTTCCTGTAACGCTCTTCAACATCCTTCAAGCCATGAAATTTATCAGGCAACGGGCGAAGCGCTTTAGCAAGGAAAACATATTCTTTAGCTTTAATGGAAAGTTCCCCGACTTTCGTTTTGAAAATAACGCCAGTTACCCCTACAAGATCACCAAGGTCCGTTTGATTGAAAATTTGGTAAGAATCTTCCCCTATGTTATCCAAACGGACGTAGATTTGGATTTGGCCGCTAATATCCTGGATATGGGCAAATCCCGCTTTTCCTTTTCCGCGCTTCGTCATGACACGGCCAGCGATCGTAACTTCAATTTCTTTTTCTTCAAGATCTTCTTTTTCTAATTCACCATAAGCACTGATTAACTCTTGCGTGTTATGTGTGCGCTCGAATCTGCTCCCGAAAGGGTCTAGTCCATTATCCATCATCGCTTGCATTTTATCGCGTCTTACCTGCAGTTGGTCATTCAATTCTTCATGACTCACGAAAATCATCTCCATCTTTATTAATAAATGCCTTATATAATTAATCAGAAATTCTTTTGCATACATATTTATTCTTACATAAAGTAAAGGAATTCAACAGCTTTTTATCATAAAACATTGTTTATGTACATATAAAAACTGCCAGGATTACTGGCAGTTTAAGATAAGCGTATTATAGGAAAATAGGAAGGTAATGTCAAACATCAGACCATTTGGATATTTTGTTGCTTCGCTTCAATATCATCAACAAGTCCATAGAGAAGCTTCACAACATCTTCCCTTGTTTCACAATCATTAATTCCTTTGCGTGCCGTAGCATTCCCTTTAACACCCTTTAAATACCAAGAAGCATGCTTACGCATTTCACGAACGGCGACATTTTCATTTTTCAACGCAATCAGACGATCCATATGAAGCACGCAAACATCCATCTTTTCACGAACTGAAGGCTCATCCATCAGTTGACCGGTTTCAAGATATTTTACAGTCCGGTAAATCATCCACGGGTTACCTAGAGCTGCACGGCCGATCATGACTCCATCAACACCCGTTTCCTTCAGCATTCTTTCCGCATCCTGTGGAGTTTCCACATCACCGTTACCGATAAGGGGAATATTAATTGATTTCTTCACTTCACGGATGATGTCCCAGTTAGCTTTTCCTTCATACATTTGAACACGTGTTCTGCCATGCATGGAAACAGCTTTACCACCTGCGCGTTCAACAGCCTGAGCATTTTGAATCGCAAAAACGTGTTCATCATCCCAGCCTATGCGCATTTTTACCGTTACCGGCTTTTCAACAGCATCAACCACCGCTGAAACCATCTCATAAATTTTGTTTGGATCGAGAAGCCACTTCGCACCCGCATCACATTTAGTGATTTTAGGGACAGGGCAGCCCATGTTGATATCAATGATGTCAGCTGTTGTATTTTTATCTACAAATTGCGCAGCTTCAACCAAAGATTTCTTCTCACCGCCAAAGATTTGCAAACTTAACGGCTTTTCTCTTTCATCTATATAAAGCATATTCATCGTTCTAGCATTTTTAAGAACGATTCCCTTGTCACTGACCATCTCCGCACAAACAAGACCAGCACCAAATTCCTTGACAGTCAAGCGGAATGCCGAGTTACAGACTCCCGCCATCGGGGCCAGCACTACCTGGTTCTTCATTTCTATATCGCCTATTCTTAACACATTGTGACCCCCTATAACATTCTTTCATTTATCCTCAGGTGGCTGAAGCTCCTCAATGGAAATATGAAGAATTTCCGCCACTTCCAGTAAAAATGCTTCTGAAGGGTTACGGTTCCCTCGTTCAACTTCTCCCAGCAAGGAAACGGAAACACCTATCTCCCTCGCAAACCCTTCCTGGGTATAACCCTTTAACTTTCGAAAAGCGCGAATACGCCTTCCCCATTTTTCACCTTCCATAATCGAACTCCTTCTTTATCCGAAATCTGTTCAAGCAGGTCGCTCAAAGGTGCACGCATTTGCGGAAGTGATATATCTGGGTCCACTTCCATTAAAGGCACGATAACAAAAGCCCTCTCGCGCATACGAGGGTGCGGGACTGAAAGAATCTCTGTCTCAATATTTTCATGATTATATAACAAAATGTCAAGGTCCAAAGTACGAGGACCCCACCTGATTTCCCTTTTTCTCCCTAAATCCTGTTCAATTTTCATACAAGCGTGAAGTAATTGTTCGGGTTCTAAATCGGTTTTCACTTTAAGGACAGCATTTAAAAAACAGTCCTGGTCTTCATATCCTATCGGATCCGTTTCATATAAAGAGGAGCATGACACCAATTTGATATGCGGGCTTTCAGACAATAATTGGAAAGCCTTTCGGAATGTTTCAAGGCGATCACCTAAGTTCGACCCTATTGAAAGGTAAGCAATATTTCTCACAATCAGCGTCCCCTTACAATCTCTATAGCAACCGAATCATAGTGACCTGCTATTGGAGGATCTGGTTTATAAACCTTAACGGTGCATGTCTCGATGGAAGAATATTTATTAAGCAGTTCAGAGGCGATTTTTTCAGCGACAGCTTCCACTAACTTAAAAGGTTCTCCCTCAACAATATTTTTACACACTTCATATAACTCGCCATAGTTGATTGAGTCTTCAAGGTTGTCACTCTTTCCTGCCTTGGCTAAATCAGTCTGGACGATTAAATCCACTTTAAATCGCTGACCAAGCTTCGTTTCTTCCGGAAAAACTCCATGATAACCGTAAAACTCCATTTTATTCACATATATCTTATCCATATCATTCACCTTTTCCTAATAGAGCATCCATCATCTTTGCAGTCCGTGCCATTTCCTTCACATCATGTACGCGAACCATTTGACAGCCTTGTTGAATGCCATGACAGATTGTGGCGGCCGTTCCTTCCATTCGCTCACTAGGCGGCAGGTCCAGAACATGTCCAATCATGGACTTTCTTGATGTGGCTAACAGAACTGGATAACCTAACGATACCAGCTTATCAAGATTCCTCATCATTTCTAAATTTAACTTTAAATCTTTCGCAAAGCCAATTCCTGGATCGAGTATGATGTTTTCATCCTTGACACCTGCATCCTTCACCAACATGATGCTTTCGAATAAATCTTGAAGTACATCTCGAACAAAATGTCCATATTCCATATTACCCCTGTTATGCATCAAGATGATCGGCACCTTATATTCCGCAGCAACCTTCGGCATCAAGGAATCGGCTTTACCTCCCCAAATGTCATTTAATATATGGGCTCCTGCTTTTACCGCCGCTTCCGCCACTCTTGATTTATACGTATCGACCGATATTGGAACCTCAATATTACGGGATATGGCCTCTATAATCGGGGCGACTCTCTCTATTTCCTCTTCCTCCGATATCCTCTCATAATTAGGTCGGGTGGACTCTCCGCCTACATCCAATATATCCGCTCCATCGTTGACCATCCGTTCGGCATGCTTCAAAGCAGCATCTATCCGATTATATTTCCCGCCATCCGAAAAGGAGTCCGGCGTAACATTCAAAATCCCCATAATTAAGGTTTTATTGCTGTAATCCAAATCAAATGAACCGCACTTTATTTTTGACGCTCCAGCTAATGACATCCAACTTTCTCCTTCACTTAAAGAAATCTATATATACGAGTTTACCCATTTACACAGGCATAGTGCAAGCTCCATGAAGATTCGGAACACTTCTGCAAACATTACTGCAAAAAGAAAAGCAAAGCCCCTAAGGAACTTCGCTTCTCACTTTTAGTGTCTTGTCTTACTCAAAGTTATATAATGGCGTACTTAAGTAGCGTTCACCATTACTTGGTATGATGGCAAGTACCTTTTTGCCTTTTCCCAGTTTGTCAGCCACTTTAACGGCAGCTGCGATTGCACCTCCAGAAGAAATTCCGCCAAGGATTCCTTCTTCTTTTGCTGCGCGGCGTGCATAATCAAAGGATTCCTCTGTATTGACTTGAATGATTTCGTCATAGAGATCTGTATTCAATATAGTTGGAATGAAGCCTGCTCCGATTCCTTGGATTTTATGAGGTCCTGGAGTCCCTCCTGATAATACTGGGGAATCCGCAGGTTCAACAGCGTAAATTTTAATGTCAGGGAATTTCTCACGCAGGACTTCACCGGCACCTGTAATGGTTCCGCCAGTACCGATTCCGGCAACGAATGCATCCAGGCCTTCATCTCCAAAGGCTTCAACGATTTCAGGGCCTGTTGTGTTCCGATGTACTTCAGGGTTGGCTTCGTTTTCGAATTGCTGTGGAATGAAGTAACCTTTTTCTTTAGAAAGCTCAGTCGCCTTTGCGATTGCACCCTTCATTCCTTCTGGCCCAGGAGTAAGAACTAATTCTGCGCCATAAGCGCGAAGCAAGTTACGGCGTTCCAAGCTCATCGTCTCCGGCATAACCAGAATTGATTTATAGCCCTTTGCCGCAGCTACCATCGCCAGGCCTATTCCAGTATTTCCGCTTGTAGGTTCAATGATCGTATCACCTGGTTTAAGGGTACCATTTTTTTCTGCCGCTTCGATCATCGCAAAGGCGATACGGTCTTTTACACTGCTGCCTGGGTTAAAATACTCAAGTTTCAAATAAATATCTGCACTGTTTTCATTTTGAAGCTTGTTTAACTTAACAATAGGTGTTTGTCCAATTAAATCGATTACAGAATTAGCTATACGTGCCATTTTCTCCACTCCCTTATCATTTCAATACCGAGTATGTTTATTGGTTTTATAATTTTAAAGTTACCAGTTTTAATAGTTCATTGTCAATGATTATATACTATATTCTAAATTTTCTCACACAACCATTGACCTACTTTTCTTCCTTCAATCCATAAAACCATTCTACATCAAATTCGTCCCAGAAAATTTTCCCTGAGACCGGTGCCTGAATCTGTTCAAGAGCTATTTGGCGGCGAATCTTGTCTTTAACTTCATCATATTCATATTGCTTGCCCTCTATTCTTTCATGCAGGTAGAGAACGGCCCAGCCATCCTCCGTTTGGATTGCATCACTCCACTTTTTAACCTTCAATTTCTCGGCAGCGGTAATGTATTCCTTGGATACTTGCTCGTTATCCTGTGATATATAACCCATGTCGCCCCCTTGATTGGCAGTAAATTCATCAAGGGACTTTTCCATCGCCAAGACTTCAAAGGAGACACCTTTCTCCAGTTCACGTATGACTTGGTCTGCCTGCTTTTTTGTAGACGTGGTAATATGGGAAATATGGAAAGCAGTAGGGATTCTATAGATATCCTTATTATTATCATAATAATTCCGCATTGCCGTTTTGGAAACCGAAACGTCCTTGGTGAGGAGCTTCTCGAGGAGGAGACTCGACTGAATTTCCTGCCTCAATTGATCGTTACTTTTATTAAGGTTCTGACCGGCAGTCCCATACATCGTTTTCATCATTTTAAGTTCACGATCTAGCTCTTCATCCGAAATTTTCACTTTGTATTTTTCAGCTGCCTGTTTAACTACCTCTTTATCGACCATTTCCTCAAGTACATCTTCCCCATATCTTTTTTCGAGCTCATTCATCCATGCGTCCCGGGAAATATCCTTCGACCCGACCTTCGCGGCCGTTTCTTCCCCAATGACGGTTTTTGAAATGATTAGTGGTTTTATGACAAAGATAATGATAGTCAATAGGTTCAACAAGGCAAGGCCAGCAATAATCGCCCGAAGCTTGTGTTTTGGCAAACCCTTATCCCCCGTACATTATTTTTTGGTTTCCGCTTCCAGTTCCTCAAGTTCTTCCTTAGAGAATTGGTAGGTCTGATTACAAAAATGACAATGCGCCTCCGCTTGTCCGTCTGTATCAATAATATCCCGAATCTCAGCCTGCCCCAGGCTGATCAATGCAGTCGCAATTCTTTCCCTTGAACATTGACAGGAGAATTGGACATCCATTTTTTCTAATATATTCACATTGCCCTCACCTAAAATTTCGGTTAGGATTTCTTCAGGAGTCATGCCGTTTTGAATCATCTTGGAAACAGGAGTAATCGTGCTTAGTCTTTTTTCGATTTTCGAAATCGTATCTTCGGATGTACCCGGCATCAACTGAATGATAAATCCGCCCGCTGCAAGGATTGAATTATCCGGATTCACCAGGACCCCAACCCCCACTGATGAAGGCACCTGTTCGGAAGTAACAAAGTAATAAGTGAAATCTTCACCCAGTTCTCCAGATACAAGCGGTACTTGCCCTGAAAAGTAATCACGAAGACCAATATCTTTCACAACAGTCAACAAACCATCGGTACCCACCGCTTTCCTGACATCCAGCTTACCTTGCTCA
The DNA here is from genome assembly GCF_058783805.1 of Peribacillus sp. FW305-BF15. Taxonomy (NCBI): domain Bacteria; kingdom Bacillati; phylum Bacillota; class Bacilli; order Caryophanales; family Bacillaceae; genus Peribacillus; species Peribacillus sp. FW305-BF15. The sequence goes on from NZ_JBYSYV010000031.1 coordinate 7,729, forward strand.
TTCAAATCAAAGTGGGTTTGCGGATGTGTGACATATCCGCGGACTTCCCCCTTTGCATTGCTGTCGACCAGGATGGATCCAATCGGACCACCGCCCTCGATTTTAATCGTCAGCTTTTCTTCACCTTTTAACATTCCACCCATCATAACGCCTGCCGTCATAGCCCGTCCAAGGGCAGCCGAAGCAGTGGGCCATGTATAATGGCGTCGCTGAGCTTCTCCTACGGTGTCTGTTGTTGAAACAGCATATGCACGAACCTGTCCTTCATAACCTAACGCCTTTATTAGATAATCCTTCATTTATATTGCTCCTTTCATGCTTTGTGTTACTTCTTCACTTGCTCACGATTACGTTTATAAATCAGCTGCAAACCCTTCAAGGTCAAAAATGGCTCCACAACGTCAATAACAGTAGACTCATTTGCAATTAAGGTAGCCAGTCCGCCTGTCGCTATTACCGTTGGTTCTAGATTACTTTGCGCTTTAATTCGATTAACGATTCCTTCTACCTGCCCAACATACCCATACAAAATGCCAGCCTGCATGGCGGACACCGTATTTTTCCCAATAATCCCTTCCGGACGGCTGATTTCTATTCTCGGAAGTTTGGCTGCCTTTGAATAAAGTGCCTCGGTAGAAATATTTATACCCGGGGCAATGGCTCCGCCCATGTATTGTTTATCCTCATTTATGTAGCAATATGTAGTTGCCGTTCCAAAATCCACGATAATGAGAGGGCTTCCATATTCCTGAATGCCAGCAACAGCATTAACGATTCGGTCCGCTCCCACCTCACGGGGATTTTCGTATTTAATATTCAATCCAGTTTTTATTCCAGGTCCAACTATAAGCGGTTTAATTCCAAAGTATTTTTTGCACATGCGTTCAAGCGCAAACATAATTGGCGGAACTACCGAAGAAATAATGATTCCATCAAATTGATCAAACGCAAGACTTTCATGCTGAAGCAAAGACTTTATGATCATTCCATACTCATCTTCTGTCTTGTGACGGTTAGTCTCAATTCGCCAATGATATTTTAAAATATCTTCATCGTATACGCCTAATACGGTATTCGTATTCCCAACATCCAATACAAAAATCATCGTTTCATCACTCCGGTAAATTATTCTCCAACATCATACCACACTGTTATTTCCCACGCTATTAGTCGCACTTTTCGGAAGGTATCCCAGGAACTTTATCATAATTAATTTAAGAGTTAAGAAAAGGGTATTTCCGAGGCGGAAATACCCTTTTGAATTTAGTCGATTAAGACTTTTTATTGTCGTCTTCATTCGGGAAGGAAAGCGGCTGATCTTGAGGTGCACCTTCTTTGATTGGAGGAGTATTCAATCCTTCCTCCGTTATTTCAAGGTCCTCAGGTCCTCTTTTATCCAATGGATCTAATAGGGCCTCTTTTTCTTCCTTCTTCTTATTGATGTTCACCTTGACATTCTCATCAGTGGTTAGATTCCCATTCAGGGCCGTATAATCCCGATCTGGCAATTTACCATTATGGAATAAACCTTTGATTTGTTCCGCATCAAGTGTTTCCACTTCAAGCAGGGTTTTTGCAACCAAATCAAGTTTTTCACGATTTTCAGTAAGGATTTTCTTACATCTTTCGTAAGCTTCCTTGATGATACGTTGAATTTCAAGATCGATTTCATATGCTATTGCATCTGAATAGTTTTGATCATTGTTGAAATCGCGGCCTAGGAAGACCTGACCTTGAGAATTACCGAATTGAAGCGGTCCGAGCTTGCTCATTCCATATTCCATAACCATGCTACGAGCTATGCCCGTTGCACGCTGGAAGTCGTTATGCGCACCGGTACTCACTTCTCCGAATGTAACTTCTTCGGCAACACGGCCACCCAATAGTCCTACGATTTTATCTTTTAGCTCAGGTTCCGTCATGAAGAAACGATCTTCTTTCGGCAGCATAACTGCATAACCGCCGGCTTGACCACGAGGGACAATCGTAACTTTATGAACGATTTCGGCATCATCCAGAACCAGCCCAATAATGGTATGGCCTGCTTCATGCCACGCTACGATATTTCTTTCCTTTTTGGAAATGACACGGTTTTTCTTGGCAGGTCCGGCGATAACGCGATCCGAAGCTTCATCCAAATCGGACATGTCGATCTTCTTCTTATCTTGACGGGCAGCAACAAGCGCCGCTTCATTCAGTAAGTTTTCAAGATCTGCACCAGAAAATCCTGGAGTGCGCTGAGCGATCGCTTTCAAATCGACTGTTTCCGCTAATGGTTTATTGCGTGCATGCACTTTCAGCACTTCTTCACGGCCTTTAACATCAGGGCGGCCTACCGTTATTTGACGGTCAAAACGTCCCGGACGCAATAGTGCCGGATCCAATACATCAGCACGGTTAGTCGCAGCGATGATGATGATTCCTTCATTACCACCGAAACCGTCCATTTCCACCAGTAATTGGTTCAATGTCTGTTCACGTTCATCGTGACCGCCACCTAGACCTGCGCCACGTTGACGACCGACTGCATCAATTTCATCGATGAAGATGATACATGGTGCATTCTTCTTAGCATTTTCAAACAAATCACGAACACGGGATGCACCGACACCCACAAACATTTCAACAAAATCAGAACCACTGATTGAGAAGAAAGGAGTTCCGGCTTCACCAGCTACTGCTCGTGCAAGTAAAGTTTTACCTGTACCAGGAGGCCCGACTAAAAGTACCCCTTTAGGAATACGGGCTCCAAGCTCGGCATATTTGCGAGGATCTTTCAAGAATTCAACGACCTCGACAAGTTCCTGCTTTTCTTCGTCCGCCCCGGCAACATCATTGAAGCGAACTTTTTTCTTATCATCATTATACAATTTCGCCTTACTTTTCCCGAAGTTCATGACACGGCCACCGCCGCCGCCCTGAGCTTGGTTAAGTAAAAAGAAGAAGAGGATAAAAATGATTACAAATGGAATGATGGAAGTGAAAAATGTCACCCAGCCACTTGTTTTTTCTGGAGGTTCCACAGTGATGATGTCCTTACCCAACTTGGTTACGGCATCATTTATCCGACTTTGCGAATATTCACTGAAAGGCACGTACGTCACAAAGAATTTGTTTTCCTCATAACCTTTGAGCTTTCCTGTGATTTCAAATACACTGCTTTCGGGCTGCATCGTCAGTGCAGTAACGTCCCCATTCTCCAAATGCTTATAGAATTCATCTTGGGTCATTTTCTCCGTTGGTTCATTGTTATTATTAAAAATGCTTACAATCCCAATGATGACCAAAAAGATCAGTAAATAAAATATGGTATTACGGAAGATCCGATTCATCCCTTACCTCCTCCCACGGGTAAACAAACTATAGTAAATACTATCATATAAAATTAATGAATTACAATAATTTAACACCGCTGTTTTTATCTGGTCTTCCCTTTCAAACTTGTACGATTAATTCGAGTAAATTTCAGGCTTCAATATGCCAATATACGGGAGATTACGATACTTTTCCGCAAAATCAAGACCATATCCGACAACAAATGCATCCGGGACGATGAACCCGGCATAGTCCGGAGTGATATCCACTTTCCTGCCTGTTGGTTTATCCAATAAGGTAACGATTTTAATTGATTTTGCTTTTCGATAACGGAAAAGTTCCGCAAGATAGCTAAGAGTCAAACCGCTGTCGATAATATCTTCGATGATTAAAATATCCCGGCCTTCAACCGATGTATCAAGGTCCTTGATGATTTTCACTTCACCGGACGATACAGTGGAGTTACCATAGCTTGAAACATCCATAAAGTCCATTTCAAGATGTGTATCCACACGTTTCAGTAAGTCTGACATAAATGGCATGGCGCCTTTCAGCACTCCGATGGCCAACGGGAACTTACCTTGGTAATCAGCTTCTAGCTGCGCACCCAATTCCCTTATTTTCAATTGAAGTTCTTCCTCTGATATTAAAACTTTTTCAATGTCGTTTTGCATGGTCATTGTAATTAATTGCCCCCCATGAAGAATTAAGCTTTTTTATATTCTAAGTAAATTAAAGATTTTTCATCAGAAATTATATCCGGCTCGACATTCGACTTCTTTAAACCGGGCAGCCAAATCGCCGTTCCCGTTTGATCGATGATGACCGGCCACACATTTCTTTCTAGCATCGGGATCTTTTCATTAATAAAAATATCCTTTAACTTTTTAGTTCCACCTAATCCCTTGACGGCCATCCGTTCGCCTTTATTCCTGGTTCGGACTGTAAGCGGAAACTGAACAGCTGATTCGGGAAGAATAAAAGAATGATTTCCCCTAAGTACCGGAATTTCTTCTTTTATATAGTGCGCTTTAATCTTATATCCATTCGGAAGAATAGTCTCACCGGGAATTTGTAATTTTAGGGAATATTCACGGCTTTTTTGCCGAAAAAATCTAAACGTGCAAGTTTGATATGATTTTTCCGCAATAAGGCCCTCCGGAAGATGCAATTCTGCAGATGGTTGAGGATTCAAAAACAAAACTAAAAGTTGGTCAATATGTAATGCCGAAAGCGATGAAGGTCTCTCCAAATAAAGATAGTTTAATATTAGTTGAATCGCCCTTCTTTGTAAAGGTTTAGGCATCGCGAGAACCTTATCAATCTGAATAACCGCTTGATCTTTATCCTGCTGGATCCAAACCTCGGACATTTTGCTTGAAACCAGGTTCAAAAAAAACTCTTCATCTTCATATAGCTCTTCACTGAATCGTTGAAAATGCTCATGAACCTTTCTATTTTCTTTCTTTAAAAACGGAAGAACTTCATGTCTAAAACGATTTCTTGCATAGACACCCGTTTCATTGCTCGGATCAAACCTTGGTTCAATATCATGAAGGCCCGCATATTCGATTATTTGGCTTTTCGTGATTTCAAGAAAAGGCCTGATCAGATCCCCTGTATGAAAACGTCTCTTTATAGGAATACCCGCTCTTGCCTTGCCTGTCGCCCCTCTTGTTAAACGCATGAGCATCGTTTCTATTTGATCATCTCCATGATGCCCCAGGACAAGCGTGGAGGCTTGATGCTTATCCATCACTTCCTCATAGAAAGCAAAACGCAGCTTTCTTGACGTTATTTGTGAACTTTCCCCCGTCTGTTCCATCCGGGCAGGAACATCGATCCTTTTTCCTTCAAATGTAATGCCCCACCGTTCACAAATATGCTCGACATATTTATAATCCCCATAGGATTCTTCACCACGAAACATATGGTCAACACTTGCTACGATCATCTCGTAATGAAAAAGAGGTTGAATTTCCTTAAGGATATGGAGAAGCACCAGCGAGTCCGGTCCTCCGGAAACGCCTATTAGCAACTTCGAGTTTTCCTTAATCAATTCGTTTCTATAAATGGTGCTCAGAACTTTTTCCTTTAACATACAATCTTCCTTCTTTATGGACAGGCATTAGTTTTATACGATTGAATCCTGAAATGGTTTCAACCATTTCGTGGCATTCACCTAATAACTATATCATAACAACTGTTCATATATGTAAAGAACATAGAGCATCGATATGATGGCAACCAGCAAAAACGTTTCAAAAAAACCGCCGCTTTTCTTTTTTGGTTGGTTTTGGGACCTTCTTGCTTGCCTTGTTGAAGGCTGCACGGTTTGCTGCTGACCCGTCGCTGTCTGGTTCGGGCCCTTTTTCTTCGAATGATTTTGCTTACTTAGCACCGTTACCAGATCCTCCCGCATTTGGATGGCTGAGTCATACTGTCCGCGGAGCGCCTTATCCAACATCTTCCTGTATGGATGCAATTCCTTTTTCTGCTTAATTAAGTCGTTAAGCTGTTTATACCCCTCCCCTTTCTTCTGGAAACGTCCGGGATAGGCAGAATTGATTATAATCATTGCTACAGCGAACAAGTCATATTGCGGATCGGCCTTTCTTGATCCAAGTCCCCAGTACCCCCTGTCAAAAAACTCGGTGAATTCTTTAACAGACCGCCCGATCAAGGTGGTTCCGCCAACATCCACGCACCGTACCTTATATGCTGGTGATGTCACGATCAAATTCTCGGGTTTCAAATCACCGAACACCCAGCCATTGGAATGCAAGGCAGACAAGCTTGTTAAGAGCTGAAGCATCAAGACTCCAATCCATGACGACCCTTTCTTATCAATGAAACGCAAAAAATCGTGTCCATGGATATATTCCATGACATAAAAAGGGAGCTGCTTTCCTGTTTTCATGAAATCATCCGCTTCCAAAAAGGAAGGTCCAAGGGTAGACCCCTGGACCTTTGAAAAGGATTTTAGGATATTCATCTCCGAAATAATGGACGTCCCATTATCACTGAGCTTTAAAGCATAATGACGATTTCCGCTTTCAACCAAATAAACGATCCCGTTCGCTCCACACCCCAATTCCTTAATTATTTTGTACTGGTTTTTATTCCATTTTCCAGTGACCAAACTGCCAGGCAGAAGTTTACATTGATTCCTCAAAGTATTGTTCATCATCATGTGATAACAATCCCCTCAATGAACGTTTTTTATTGAAATGAGTTAAAGCTTCACGAATGGCTGGACCTGTCGGAGTGAGTCCCCCTGTACTGAGCTTAAGAAAAGTTGCCGTCAAGGCTTCGAGGTTCGGGGTCCAATCCAGCAACTTTTCAACGTCATTTCTTTTCCCAGGAAATACGAATACGGAAAAACGGCTGTCACCCATCCTTGCATTCATACTAAGGGAAAGATCTAATAAGGAATCTTTTACTGTAGGCAGTTTATGTTTCATGCTTGCACTGGTATCAACAAGAATCAGTACTTCGAGCTTGCTTGTTTCCCCAAGCTCATCGACCACCTCCATCACCTCTCCCCGTTTATCCGGCGGAAGATCCTCCATCGTTTTTGAATCTCCTAGTATTTGTTGAAGTTCGCGATTGATAACTCCCTGTATCGTTTGAGTCATCGCCTTTTGTGTCACCATCTGGACGGTTTGGGACAACTGCTGCGAATAGACTACTTGACTTACGCCACCTCCTGAACCAGCAATCTTCTCGATTTCCTTAAGTCCCTTTTCATCTATCACATCATTTTCCATTACACCTATGACATTGATGGTTATGCCTTGCTCCCTTGCTAATTCAGCCATGGCAGACGGCTCCTCACCATGATTTGAACATCCGTCGGTTATAAGCAAAATCTGTCTTAATGTTCCTGCTTTCATGTTTTGCTCTCCCTTCCTATCAATTTGTTACCATAATTGACTAAAAAAAGGGAAATTATACGCAAAAGACATTACATCAAGTCATATCATGGAGCGTAATGATTGAAAAGAGTTCATCCCTTTACCTTTTATCCTTCTTCCATTTACACCACCTCATTTTGGGTTTTATTTATTTTATATATAAACGGCCCCTACTGGGCCTTTTTGCGTTTTGGGGAAACGGGAATGGATGCCCATTTCGGTGTGTTATGCTTAATTTTCGATGTTACCACTGTCATGTCATCATCTATGATGCCTTTCGTTCGGATGACCTCTTCCAATATTAAATCAGAGATTTCCTGCGGATCGTCAGTTTCCATTTCCTTGATTTTTCGTTTTAGCCAGAACTCGATATTTTCGACATGTGAGGGGCCATCGAACACTCCATCGCTCATCATGATTAATATATCCCCTGCCTTCAGCTCTTCTGATACTACATCAACATCGAAATCCTGGATGATTCCCATAGGGAGGTTACTTGATTCAATTTTTATTATCCTATCCCCCCTTTTAATGAAACTCGGTATCGAACAGATTTTTAAAAACTTAGCCCTTGCGTCCTGAAGATCAATCATTGCCAAATCAAGAGTCGAAAATATTTCATCGGTAGTGCGTAGAGATAATACGGAGTTTACGGATTTAATGGCTATTTTTTCTTCTATTCCCGATTGTAAAAATTTTTGTAGCAGCTTCAATGTTTCTGTACTTTCAAAATGGGCCCTTTCCCCATTTCCCATTCCATCACTGATGGCTATTGCGAATTTGCCGCAGCCAATTTCCATGGTCGTAAAACTATCTCCTGATACAAGCCCTCCCCCCTTGGCAGCATGAGCCACACCCGTTTCGACCGTGAATTTTTTTGCTGACCTAAATATCACCTCACATTGCCCGCTTGGATACGTTGCACACTCTTCTGAATGTACGACTATCGTTTCCCCTAAAATGTCTGAAAGCATAGGTGCAATCAACTTTTCACATTCCCCTCTGCCCTGGCAGTATGGGACACTCATCTCTATATCAACATTTCCTTGTTCTAGACTGTATATTTCCACATGGCCTATGTGCAGGCCAAAATCCTGGATGGCTTCCAAAATGGATTCTTCATGTACATGATGATTCTTCCTTTCCCTTTGTATTTCTTTTGCAAAATCATCCATTACTGCCGAAACGCCCCGCAGTTGATCCGCCACTAGCTTCCGACTTTCCTTCACCTGCCTTTTTAATTTTTGGTTAGCTTCAAAATAAGTGAGCTCCTGTGATATCGCCCCAATCACCTGAGGCCCGCGACTGCAATATTTCCCCCATTCTTTCGAAGTTTTTTGGGGGAGCTGACCATTATTTTCACTTAATTGAAGCATAATTTCCTGCATGCCGTCATAGGTTGTATTAAAGTTCTTGGACCAGCATTGTTCCTTTTTAAAACAAAGCTGGCACGTCTTTTCCGTTACATTACTTAAGAAGTAGTCGAATTCTTTCTCATCTTCCTCCAATCTTCCCCTTTCATCCACTTGGGAAAAGCTATTAGAGAGCGCCTCAAATACATGTGAGAATTGCTCCACCCTTTGAGCGGTGACATCCCTCACTTTTCGGGCATACTGCTGCTGTTCATCAGAATTCTCGACTGTTCCCGGTATATGTTTCGCTATTTTGTTGATGATGGATGACGGTGTCAATATAAATAGGGCCACAGCTATAAGTGATTCATAAAGGGTCACCATAATATTATTGGTGCCCTCACCGTATAAACCTATCAGTAATGTAGCAATCAAGAGGCCGCTAGCAACCCCTATCTTCCTTCCCTCCTTCAACAGTCCGCCCAGAAGCCCTGAAAATGCGAGAAGGCTCATTTGATATAGACTGGCAATACTCGCCAAGCTGAATATCAATCCAGTAACTACACCTACAGTGGAGCCTATGGCGGCCCCTCCCGCCAGCCCGAAGAGGAGGACCAGGTATCGTGAGAATATATGGTCGAGTGATAAATCGTATATCATCCAGCCGATCGTTCCGGTCATCACCGAAGCCAGCAAGATGATGATGCTGACAATTTCCTCCGTCTTTAATGACTGGGACTTTGTCCTAACGGTCAGCATCGGGATGGACTGTATGAAGATTAAAGTTAAAATCATCGCGAGTCCCGCCTCTACTCCTATCATCATCAAGTCGTACAGCTGAATCGTTCGAAATACCAGATATTGCTCGGCCAGGTTGACCAGGAATAGTGAAGCGAAGACGTACATCGACATCGTCTTGAATTGTCCTTCCACGGCGGGCTTCTTGATCTTATGAAATAACAGGAGCAGGAACGCCGATGCAAAGATGACTAAACTATTCGAATAGTGAACGGTCAGCCCACCTGCAATTAATCCGAATAAAGCCAGTGGAGCCCTATCACGTCTCATGAGAAAAACGGCTGCGAAAAACGGAAGTCCAAATGGTGCCAGCTGCGAAAGAATTAGAGCCCTTCCTAATAAAAAACCGATGATTGCTAAAGAGATACCTTTTTTTATGAATATGTCTTCACTCTTCATTTGCAGTTGTTGGATCCAATTGATGGCCCCTGCCTTCGCTTCTTTTAACTGAACATCTCCAAGAGGTTCCATCATAGGTCTTTCCACTTTTTCCATTTCAACACCCCATTCGTATTAGTGATTTTTATTATAAAGAGGGCTTGTCTATTTTTTTGTCAGAATTTTATAAGCGGATAAGAAAAACGTTCGACGAAATTCTTCTTGAATAATCATTTGTATACAGGTTTTTGTGCCATTTTTTCCAATACAGAAACGGGTGTTCTTTTTTTTTTGAAGAAAAGCAAAGTTTTTAGGTTATTTTTGCGGAAAATAACCCGAATAAATAATCAGGAAATGGAAACCGACAAACTTTAATATTTTTGTTGACATTTTTTCTTCACGAATGTAAGATATAACTTGTGCTTCAGTAGCACTTACCATTATGGCGGCGTAGCTCAGCTGGCTAGAGCGTACGGTTCATACCCGTGAGGTCGGGGGTTCGATCCCCTCTGCCGCTATCTTTTATCATGAAACTTTTTGGCCCGTTGGTCAAGCGGTTAAGACACCGCCCTTTCACGGCGGTAACACGGGTTCGAATCCCGTACGGGTCATCAAATACCAAAAGCGCCTCTGCACACTTATATCAGTAAGTGTACAGAGGCGCTTTTTTCATGTCGTACTATAATAAAAGAAGACAAGCCGGCAAGCTTGCCTTTATCTACACTATGAATAATTTCACAGGAAAAGTTGCTAAACTATTATTTTTCAGCAGCAGTTTTATCCGCGTCTTCCTCCTCGACCTCCCCGTTTCGTTTCGGTGCTACGTTTTAGGGTCGTTAAGCGGTCTTCGCTATCTTTTAAGAATTTAGCCATTTTTTGCTCAAAGTTTTCTTTCGGTTGGAAACCATTTCCTTTCGAGCGGAAGTCTTTGGAACGGCTGTCATTCCCTCTACCTTGGCGCGGACGTGGTGTGTATGCAGGTTTTTGTTCAACTTCAGGACGGTCTATCGCTTTTTTTATGGACAAGCCAATCTTGCCATCTTTAACGTTGATGACTTTCACCTCAACTGTATCGCCCACTTTTAAATGATCATTGATATCCTTGACATAGTTATCAGCCACTTCACTGATATGGACAAGACCGGTTGAACCTTGAGGTAGCTCTACAAATGCACCAAAATTAGTTATGCCTGTTACTTTACCTTGTAACTTGCTGCCTACTTCGATTGACATAAAAAAAATGTTCCTCCTTAGAAATGTTAAAAAAATCTCTTCACCCTATATTATAACGAAAGTAAAAAAACAGTGTCAATATTAGTCACTATCTTCCTTCCCTTTTGGAAGGGTAAAAATGATTTCACCTTTTTCAGACAAGAAATAATCCCGTCTTGCTATTTTTGCTATATAGTCGTCATCATTAAGCTTTACGATTTCTTCTTTAAGAAGGGTCTCGTCTTTTTTCAATTCAGCTAACTTTCCCTTCAATTCTTGCTTTTGCTGAACTTTCTCATCCAGTGCAACATTTTGCGTTATGAGGGTGGAAACGGCAAAAATCAAAAAGACAGCGGCGAAAACTGAGTAAAGGGTTAATCTACGCATTAGACCACGCTTCTTTTTTTCTACGGTTTGTACTTTTTTCTCTTGTTGAGCGACGTAGGGATTTTCTATTTTTGCCACTTTCCTTTTACGCAGGCTACTCATTTTTTATCGCTCCTCATTTCTTTTTATTTCTCCATCCATTTAGCGTTCTAAATATAGAATTCTTTATTTTCAATAAAATACCTTTTCCTTTATTATAAAACTTCCCGACGTTTTTCGTAACAAAAACCGGCAATAAATTCCATATATAAGTCAGAATCCATTTTAATGGTCTCCAGAATATATTCAAAATAAAGAGAAGTATTTTCCCCGCCCATTTTAATAAGGCCAAAACGAACTTACCTATCCCGATGATGATGGCCAATATGGATACTATTACCCATTTTATCGGTAGAAATATCAGCATGTGAACCGAATTCGCTATAAATCTCGCCAACTTTATCACAAGTATTATCAAAAACTCCAAAAAACGTTGATAGAATCCTTTGAAAAGTGCTTGATAAGCTGAAAAACCGCATAATAAGGCCAAAAATAAATAGAAGCGAAACTCTCCCTCATTCACTAAAAACAAAACATAAAAAATAAGGAGACCCTGAATGATCCAGAAAAGGAAGTCATGGATGAATACAATCCACCTTTTCCTTTCTGAACGATTCAGGAACCGGCTATACGTATCCAGGGCAGCTCCAAAGCCACTGCCCATGCCTATCATCGCAAGCAACGTATAAAATTGGATCGTTAAGGTCATTTGAACAACTTGCCAAAGAATCCTTTAGCTTTCTCCCCTGATTGCTCATCTAAATAAACAAGGTCGAAAATCTTTCCCTTAATGGAAACGATGCCTTTATCAACATCCAAATTCTTCATTTGCAAGTTTTGGCCCCGGATAGATAAGAATCCCATTGACGTTTCGAGCAGAAACTCTTCATTATCAAAGCTTTCGACTTGTTTGACACCAGTAATATCAAGTAAACGGCGGCCTTTCATCGTTACATCATGCTCTTGGGTCGTTCCCTTTGTGTAACCAGCATTCGGATCAATATATTGGCTCATTTTATCATCCCTCACAGTACCACTGATTTTGTACAAGTGTATGTCCGTAAGAGTGGAATTAGAACCAAGCCTGTCCTTACTCCTCCGCTAGCTTTTCTTCCTTTACGATGGTATACATATCTGCAGCCGCTTCTTTTTTCGTCGTTTCTTGAATTTTATCGACACGTACCGTAACAAGCTTTTGACCGAATCTTACTGTCAGCTCATCGCCATCTTTTACATTCGAACTTGCTTTGGCCTGTTGTCCGTTAATCGTGATTCTCCCTTTATCCGCAACTTCTTTAGCAAGTGTGCGGCGCTTGATCAATCTTGAAACCTTTAGGAATTTATCCAATCTCATCGACATTCAAATCTCTCCCTTAATTAAAGTCCTTTTGCTTTTGCTTCATCCCAATATGAATCCAATTCTTCCAATGTATAATCCTCAAATTTTTTGTCTGCCCTTTGAATGCACTCTTCTATATATGTAAAACGCTGGTGGAATTTCTGGTTTGCTTTGTAGACGGCTTCTTCCGCTTGTATGTCATAATAACGTGAAATGTTGACAAGCGCAAAAAAGAGGTCGCCCAGCTCTGATTTTATTCTTTCGGCATCCCTGTTCGGACTTAATATTTCCTCTTCCAATTCCTGCACTTCTTCCCTGACCTTCTTCCAGGCTTCGGAAACCTCATCCCAATCAAATCCAACCTTCGCAGCCCTTTTTTGATACTCTTCGGCCCGAAGTAAGTTTGGCAGCGATTTCTCAATACCATCCAGTATGGATTTCAGAGCTTTTGATTCGCCCCCCTTTTCACCTTCTTTGATTTTTTGCCAGTTCACCAATACATCTTCCTCACCGTTCACTTCAACATCTCCGAATACATGAGGGTGGCGCCGAATCATTTTTGCCGTAATGCCTTCAATCACATCATCTATCGTGAACATGCCCTCATCTTCACCGATTTGTGAATGAAGCATCACCTGAAGCAGGACATCCCCAAGTTCACCAACCATACCCTCATCGTCACCTTCATCGATGGAATCAATCAGCTCATATGCTTCTTCTATTAGATATTTCTTCAAGCTTTCATGAGTTTGTTTCTTATCCCACGGACATCCGTCAGGACCTCTAAGTTCTGCGATGACCTGCCGCAGCTTAGTAAACTCCCTATACCGTAAAGCTTCATCTTTAACGGGCGGAACATAAACACTCGTCAAGTTACTTAACTCCATCTGACGGTCGAGTTCGAAGAGGGCGCATTTTGTCACTTTTTCCTGACTGCTGCCTGCCGCAGTTACGATATATACCTCGTAGTCATCCGGTAGCTTTTCCATCAAAGTCAGCTTCACATCGGATGCACTGAATGCGTCATACACCTGTCCGATTATCATATGCTGGGTAATGTGTAAATCATCCGGTGAAAGATCTGTTCCATCCAAAAGCTGAAACCCTTCAATTGGATCGATCCTAACAGCCTGAAACAATGGGTCAAGGAAACTTTGCCCGCCTTCGAGCTTAATGGCTATTCCAAGAGCCGGACCCTTTTCAAGCAAAAGCTGTACCGTTTTTTCCGCAACCATCGGATGCCCCGGAACTGCGTATAAAACGGAACGGTTCGAGGCCTCGTCTAATAATGTTTCGGCAATTTCTTCATATACGTCTTCAAATTGGTCGTGCTTTTCATATATCCCGTCAAACGCCGTGAAATTTATTCCTTCCCTTTTCAAATCCCCGATTACCGGATGATCAGCCGTTCTGACATAGCATTGTCCCGTTTGAATCAATTTTTTATAAATCCCTAGTGGAAGCTGCTCTAAATCCCCAGCACCAAGGCCTATTATCGTAATCTCATTCATGATTTCGTATACTCCTATTCGTTATTATTAATCGTTTAAGCTTTGAACCTGCAGGTATAAGTGAAAGTTCTTCTTCACCAAATAAGCCTGCACGAATGGCGGTCATCACAAACACGGCTGCACCGATCCCTACACCGGTCAAAGCTTGGACCGTAGCTAACAACCGGCTCTCGCCTGAGGTCATCCATTCGAATAAACAATTGAATAAAACAACCGCCGTACCCATGTACACCGTACTCTTCAAGATTATTAGCACATGTCGCTTTTCAATTAATGTCTTTTTGATATGTACTCTCAATACCACATAAAATAATACCGTCATGATCATATACGCAAGTACTGTTGCCGAGGCTGCCCCCGCGATTTTGTAATGCGGTACCAGGACAAGGTTCAAAGCCCACTTGCTGCCCACCCCCACAATCGTGATGATCACCGGCACGAAAGAATGGCCTAAACTTTGAATCACTGCCGCTTCCGCCATTATGAGGGATGTGAATAAAATCGATAAAGAGAAAATTGCTAAAGTAATCGTCCCTTTAACATCAGTGAACAGCATATGATTGACAGGCTTCATCGTCACCACCAGCCCGATCGCAGCAGCGACCCCGATCGTCGCACTTACACGAAGCGCCAATTTGATCTTATTCAATAATTCAAATTGACTTTTACTCTGAACGAATCCGGATATGACAGGTACCAGCGCCAATGCAAAAGAATTAGCCACGACTGTACCAAGCTGAAGCAAAGGCTGTCCTCGATCATATACCCCTTTCCATTCTTTGGCTTCCCTTTCCCCCATCCCCGTTTCCCTTAGCAGGGAGTACAGGTGCAGTGAATCGACAAACTGAAACAAGATAAGGATCAAACCAGTAATGCAAAAGGCCAACCCTTGGAAAACCAAGGCTTTGGAAATTTTGATGAAATTCACCGGTTTGATTCTAATTCGTAAAAAAAGCTTCCATTCTTCTCTTAAAATAACGAAAGCAATAAGCAGTACCAGGCCAGTAATGCCGCCTGTTATCGAACCGAGGACCGCCCCCTTGCCGACAACATAATCAGAGTAGCCCTGATGCACGAATATTGTGGAAAGGACCAGTATCGTCAATACCCGGATGCATTGTTCAGCGACCTGTGAACTTGCCGTCGGTAACATGTCGTTTATTCCTTGAAAATAGCCTCTTAATAGAGAAGAAATGGGCATTAATAAATAGGAATAGGCAACGATTCTCAGCAGACCGGCTAAATGCGGATCCTTCATCCATCCTGCAATCCAATCGGCGCCAAGGAATAGTGCAGCAAACATCATGACACTTATCGAACTTAAGACGACGAATGATGTCACCAATATATCCTTGACCGCAAAGTTATTTTTGGAAGACTCCCGTTCTGCAATAAGTTTGGATATGACTACCGGAAAGCCGATTGTCGATAATGTAAAAGCAACACCGTAGAAGGGATAAACCTGTTGATAGATATAAAACCCGATGTCACCCGCAATGTTCTGATATGGTATGCGATAGGCCGCGCTCAAAACTTTTACGATAATCGCTGCAGCGCTCAAAATCAGCGCACCTCGAAAAAGTTCATTTGATGTTTTATTAGGCTTTTCAGCCATTCTTTTTCCCCTTTTCACTCATATGTGGTAGTTATTATAGCATAATTCTAATGGTTATTTTTCAATCCCATCCATACTGTTAATTATTTTCCATATCCGTTTCTTTTTTAGAAAGTGCAAAAAGGACAGCGCGAATGCTGCCCTTTCCATCTTTTAAGATATAAATGCATGTCCAAGGTTACTGTTCCATTTGTCTAGCTAGGAAGCTTGCTGCTGTTTCAACCGATTTCTGTTCCACTTCACCAATGGTGCTGTCTTTAGAGAAAATCAAGACGGCACCAATCGGGTCGCCACTCGCAATGATCGGAGCTGCAGTATAAGATTGGACCTCTTCATCATTGGAATCAACGAATGAAATTTGTCCATTTGGAGACTCCAGGACAGGATTTCTTTCTTCCATGATTTTTTCCACTAGTTCACTAACGCTTTTATTTAAGTATTCTTTTTTGGAGCCGCCTGCCACTGCAATGTAAGTATCCCTGTCACAAATCATAACTGGGTTTCCAAGGCTATCATATAGTGCTTCTGCATATTCCCTTGCAAAATCGCCTAATTCACTGATAGGTGAGTATTTCTTTAGGATGACTTCTCCATCTCTATCCACAAATATTTCCAGTGGATCTCCTTCACGAATACGGAGGGTCCTGCGGATTTCTTTCGGGATGACGACTCTTCCTAAATCATCAATTCGGCGAACGATACCAGTTGCTTTCATCTAATGTTGCCTCACTTTCATCTAATTGATTTGATAAATCCTCATTTTGTAACAAAATCATCACCAGCTATTGTACTTAGTATTTTTCTAATGGTAAGTTCTATGCACTTTGAAAAAATTTTTCTTTTTGTTGCATTTTTTTACCATGGTACCTAAAAAAATTTCTTCAAGAGGACAATCATCAATTCTAGTTTTTAGTGGCTTGCGTCTCTTTTTTTACATACTGTAACCCCTTGGCCATCTCAAATAAGATATTGAGCCATTTGCTTTGTTCCACGCCTTTTATGTGCAGGACCAGCTTCATTCGATTGCCGTCCATGCCGAAGCCCACCATACGGCCATACTTCGATCCCAGCTCGAACACTTTTTGTCCATCCACATCGCTGCTGACCTTTTCCCTAAGGAGAATGCTGATTTCCTGCTTTAATTGTTTAATGCTTTCAATTCCGGCCTTTTCAGCATATACCTTCATTTCGGCAATCATGAATAAATAGGAAACCTCTTCTGGATACTCTCCGAAACGATCGATCATTTCATCCTGTAATTCTTCCACTTCTTCAAGTGAAGCGATACCTCTGAACCTTTTATACATTTCTATTTTCTGATGTCCATCCATTATGTAGGCATCAGGGATATAAGCATCCACTTCAACGTCAATTTCCAGTGTGTTCTTCTCTTCAGCTGGTTGGTCATTACGTTTCGCATCCACCGCTTCTTTCAGCATTTGTGAATACAGATCAAAACCAACCGAATCGATGAAGCCATGTTGTTGAGCCCCTAGAATGTTTCCAGCTCCCCTGATGGATAAATCACGCATCGCGATTTTGAACCCTGAACCCAATTCTGTAAATTCCTTAATGGATTGAAGACGCTTTTCTGCCACTTCCGTCAACACTTTATCTTTCCTATAAGTGAAGAATGCATATGCCACCCGATTGGATCGACCTACACGGCCACGCAGCTGATAGAGCTGTGAAAGTCCCATTCTATCCGCTTCATTCACGATAAGCGTATTTACATTCGGGATATCAACACCCGTTTCTATAATGGTTGTACTTACCAAAACATCATATTCGCCTTCCAAAAAGCCGAACATGACGGCTTCCAGTTCTTGCTCTGTCATTTGCCCATGAGCATAGGTAACACGGGCATCGGGCACAAGCATGGAAATTTCTTCTGCTTTTCTTGCTATATCCTCTACCCGATTGTAAAGGAAATAAACCTGACCGCCCCTGGCCAATTCCCGTTCTATCGCTTCCGTTACCAATGAGCCATTATACTCCATGACATAAGTTTGGATCGGAAACCGGTTCTCAGGCGGAGTTTCGATGACGGACAGATCCCTCACGCCCAACATCGACATATGAAGGGTCCTCGGAATCGGTGTGGCAGTCAAAGTCAGTACATCCACATTAGTTTTTAACCGTTTGATCTTTTCCTTATGTGTAACGCCAAAGCGCTGTTCTTCATCAATGATAAGCAATCCCAAATCGCGGTACACGATATCTTTGGATAAAATCCTATGCGTGCCAACCACAATATCCACCGTGCCGGCCTTCAATCCTTTTATCGTCTCCGTTTGCTGCTTTTTAGTCCGGAAGCGGCTCATATGGCCAATCGAAATCGGATAATCCTGAAAACGCTCCCTTAATGTTTCATAATGCTGCTGGGCAAGGATTGTGGTCGGAACTAGAAACGCAACCTGCTTTCCATCCATTATGGCTTTAAAAGCGGCCCGGATCGCCACCTCTGTCTTCCCATAACCAACATCGCCGCATAATAAACGATCCATCGGCCGTTCCCGTTCCATATCCTTTTTGATTTCGACTATGGAACGTAATTGATCTTCCGTTTCGTTATAAGCGAATGATGTTTCGAATTCCCTCTGCATATCACCATCAGGTGAAAAGGCATAGCCCTTTGCCGCTTCTCTTTCTGCGTATAACTTGATTAAATCATCGGCAATGTTCTCAACGGATGATTGAACCTTGCTTTTGACACGTTTCCATTCCGTACCGCCTAGCTTATAAAGCTTCGGCTCTTTTCCTTCAGAACCGACATATTTTTGGACAAGATCAATTTGGTCGACAGGAACATACAATTTGTCATCCGCTTGATAACGAATATTCAGGTAATCTTTATGGACCCCATTTATTGTAAGGGTTTCAATACCCAAGTATTTACCGATACCGTGGTTAACATGAACGACATAGTCACCGATCTTCAGTTCGGAATAACTCTTGATTCGTTCTGCATTCGATAGTTTCTGTCTCCGTACCGATTTCTTTGACTTCTTATTAAACAATTCCGTTTCCGTGATGATACTGAATTTTTGCATAGGCAATTCAAAGCCGCTGTTCAGGCTGCCGCGTAAAATCTGTACTTTACCTGGAAGGATGCTGTCAGCATTAAACAGTTCTGCTGCCTCTATATCATAGTCGGCTAAAACCGAATGCAGCTTTTTTACCCGTTCTTCATCCTGTCCAAGTATGACGACTGTATATTTCCCTTTTTTCCAACGTTCCAGTTCAGCTTTGAACACATTCATCTGTCCATGGAAATTTTGCATTTGTTTACTGGCAAAATTCAGGATATTCTGAGGATTCGTATGCGGTACATGCCGTAAAAACAATGAAAGGTATACAAACGGCCTGCTGGATTTCATTATTAATTCCTGCATGGGATGAGCCAATTTAATGTCATGGATAATTTGTCCCTGACTTAAAAGGTCCGTGTACCAACCAGCCTCTTCCTTTTCCAAAGAATCATTGATTTCCTGGATTCTACTGATTTCATCTAAGAAAACCAAACCATTTACCGGTAAATAATCTATTAAACTAGCTGGATCTTCATACGCTAAACTTAAGTATTTAAAGATTTTGTCGGGTATATCCCCCATTTTCAGCTGTTCAAGTTCATAACTGATCGTTTGGACCAGCTGTTCCTTGGTTTTCTCGTCCTTAAGTTTCTTCAAGCTTTTACTTAATCCGCTCTCGAGCCTAGTTATGATTCTTTCGATATGCTCCGTCTCTAGCAAAGCCTCACTGACGGGACCGATCGTCACTTTCTTGAGTTTTTCGATGGATCGCTGATCTTCACTTGAAAAAGTCCTTATTGAATCTATTTCGGTATCGAATAATTCAATTCGTATTGGATTAGGTTCGGTAATCGGGTAAATATCGATGATACCGCCCCTGATACTGAATTCACCTGGAGAAGCAACCATTTCAGACCGGTTATAACCCATGGCAATGAATTTATTAAGCGTTGGTTCAAGCTCGATGTCTTCCCCTAGATTAAAGATAAGCTGATGCCTCTTCCAAATATCCTTTGGAGGAAGCACACGACGCACCCCAGGAATCGGGGCAATGACAATCCCTTTCTTTCCCTCTGCCCAAAAATTCAATGCCTCAACACGTTGGGCCCTTAATTCCGGGCTTGCAACACTCAAATCAGCCGCAATCAATTCATTGGCTGGATATATATATAATTCTTCCTCAGGAATGAAACTTGATAAGTCCTCATGGAATTTTTGTGCTTGCAATAAATTATGGGTAACCAATAAAATAGGCCTATTCGTCTTTTCATATACGGAAGCCAGCAATAGCGATCTCGAGGAACCTGTGAGACCAGAGACGATTTGCTCCTTAAGCCCTTCATCGATGCCGGCTATTAACGAATGAACATCATCTTGTTTGGAGAACAAGTTCTGCAATCCATTCATTTTCTTTCCCCCCTCTCTTTAACGTGCGAAAAACCATTTGCTGTATTTGAACTTGGCCATCACCAAGATCCTCTTTATTAACGGCAACTTTTATTGCCCTGGTATTCCAGACAAACGGAAAAATGCTTTGGATTTTGTCCAAAGCCCTCTCCCGCTAATGAATAATATAATCGTTTTCATATAAATCAGGGTTTCTTTGCAGCGTTTCATGGCAATCTTCACATATCGCCCTTACATGCATATCCCCTTCAGAATCATAAACGATCATCTCTTGTCGCTCTTCATCGGTAAGTTGATTAAAACCTAACTGCTCCGTACTCAGTGAGTGTGCCTCGATTGAGCCCAGCTTAGTTCCGCAATGTCGGCATCGATAATGGAGAGCCATTTGGTAACCCCCTATTTTTGTAATAGTGTTAGTATGTACAAAAGTAGAGGGTTTTTATTCAGCGAAACAGGAAGATATTATTCTTTACTTATATCTACTCTCTGCTTATTGGTTATATTCGTTCATGACCTGTATAAATGGTTTTTCCAACCAGGCTTCACATGATGCTGCGCTTTTTTCGATCGTTGCTCCGACATGATCCCATTCTTCAGGCGAAAAACGCCCTAATACATAGTCAGATACCGGAATGCGGCCAATCGGGCGGCCAATGCCTATTCTGATTCGATTGAATTCCTGTGTACCCAAATGGGCAATTGAAGATTTTATCCCGTTATGACCGCCTGCACTTCCTTTTTGACGAAGGCGAAGCTTTCCTGGAGGCAAATCAAGGTCATCATATATTATGACCACATCCGCGATATCCACCTTAAAGAAATGCATGACAGCCGAAATGGATTCTCCTGACAAATTCATATAGGTTAAAGGTTTAAGCAATAAAACTTTTTCTCCCTTTACCATTCCTGAACCATATATCCCCTTATGTTTTGCTTGATCAAGAGGGATCGACCATCTCCTGGATAACTCATCTATTACTTCAAATCCGACGTTATGCCGGGTTTTTTCATATTGTTTACCGGGGTTCCCTAACCCTACAATAATTTTCATGATTCACACTCCGTCATTACGGTTATTTAGGGAGTTACAATGGGACGAAGTTTTTCCAAGATCCATTGACCTTAGAAAAATAGTACCCTAATTTCAAGCTGGACTGCAAGCGACCGGAGAACTAATTAGGTAAAATCCAAATTAAAGGATTCCATTATGAAAAAAAATCTGTCCGATTTAAATGAATGCATCCAGAGATTGAAAAGACGTAACTCGTTAAGAGCTACGCCTATTATATCACGATTCACTTGTTTAATCCCGGCATCATGACTCTGGTGATGCCTTGGTTTCCCTGCCTTCTTCATTTTCAGGGATACCGCCATCCTGCTGTTCACCTGTACTTATTTCCTCTTCCTGGCGAGGAGCCAAAACAGATGCAACAACTTCTTCACCATCGTGGCCGATTGTAACTTGCTTATTCGTTTGGATATCCGATATGTAGATTGTATCCCCTACCTGAAGTTCGGTAACGTCAACATCGATGGAGTCAGGAATGTCATTAGGTTTAGCCGTGACCGTCACTTCATGAAGAGACTGCTGGAGGACCCCACCGTCTTTCACGCCTTTACACACACCGACAAGGTTGATGCGAACTTGTGCCTGTAATTGAGCGGACATATCCACAATTAAAAAGTCTGCATGATAAATGGAGTTTTTTAGTGGATCCTTTTGATAGTCAGAGAGCATGACTTTATAACTCTTACCTTCCAAGTCCAAAGAAATGATCCCATTACGGCCTATTTCCTTGATTGTCTTTTGAAGCTCGATATTATTGACGGAAATGGCCGTACTGTCATTTTTATTGCCATATACTATCGCTGGGATTTCGCCGCTTTCCCTCAAATTCCTCAAATTAGAGTGTTTTGAATCCGTACGTTCCTTTGCAGCTAATATATTACTCATACATCCTCCGCCTTCCTAATATGAATTACAAGTTTCTCTATATTTAACATTTCCCTAAATGGTGAATCATTAAACATGAAAGGTAAAATCCGATGGGAGCAAGAAGGCGATAAACATATGGTAAACTTAGGAATTCCCTGCAAAATCTTTTTTCATTTTTTTTCTCTAATTCAAGCGTGAATCGCTTTTTTTTCCATTTGTCCCTCAACTTGCATCACTCGGTCAAGGATTTGGGCTGCTAGTGATGAGTATTGAATACTATCCTTTTTCCTTGGTCTCGGCAGATTGATTTCCTTATTCATGACGACTTTGCCTTCTTCGATTAATATGACACGGTCGGCAAGCATTACGGCTTCTTCAACATCATGTGTAACGAGTAAGGCAGTAAAGTCCCTTTTCCTCCATAGTTCTTCAATCAGCCTTTGCATGCCAATCCTCGTTAAAGCATCCAATGCCCCTAGCGGCTCATCCAAGAGGAGAATGTCAGGTTGGTTCACCAATGCCCTCGCTAATGCAACCCTTTGTTTTTGCCCCCCAGATAAAACGGACGGCCAATCATTTGCTCGATCTGCAAGGCCCACTTGCTCCAGTAATTCCATAGCGTTTGACTTCCAATCCCCTTTCAAGCCTACGCCAATATTTTGAAGGATTTTTTTCCAAGGAAAAAGCCTGCCATCCTGAAACATCGTACGTGATGATTTATTTAGCCCATTCAATGGCTTTCCATTCACCAGTATCTGCCCGCCCGTCGGCCTTTCCAGTCCTGCCACAAGACGAAGCAAGGTGCTCTTTCCACATCCACTCTTACCGACAATGGCTATGAATTCTCCCTTTTTAAATGTCAGGTCCAGCCCCTTTAATACTTCAAACTCCCCAAAATCCTTTCTTACACCCTGCAACTCCAACGAATTTCCATTTTTCATGTTAATGACCTCCTCATTGGTATGACGGATGCCACTTTAAGCATCTTTTTTCAATTAATTTGGCCGCAACGTCCGATATTTTTCCTAATAAGGCATATAAGAGAATACTAAGAACAACAATATCCATCCTCATGAATTCACGGGCATTCATAGCCATATATCCAATTCCGGAATTAGCGGATATTGTTTCTGCGACAATTAATGTGACCCACATGATTCCAAGGGAGAAGCGGATACCCACCAAAATTGATGGAAAGGCCGCAGGGAGAATCACATTCCAGAATAAAGAAAAACCACTTAACCCATAAACCCTCGCCGCTTCGATTAATCCCTTATCCACCGATTTCACACCATGAAATGTATTTAAATAGATAGGAAATAGAACCCCTAAAGCGACAAGGAAGATTTTCGCTTCTTCTTCTATACCAAACCATAGAATCACGAGCGGTATTAAAGCTAAATGCGGAATATTACGCAACATCTGAAGCGAGGTATCGAATAAGGTTTCAGCAATGGATGATAATCCATTTAATAAACCTAGTACAAAACCAATGATTCCACCTATTAAAAAGCCGATGAAGGCTCGCTGAGCACTGATACCGATATAATCGATAAGTTCACCCGTCCCCAGTAAAGCGACACCTGCTTGAAACACTTCAGTCGGAGCAGGCAATATCCTATCCGATAAAATCCCCCACAAGGACAGCAGCTGCCAAGTTACCAAAAGAAGAATGGGCACAATCCATGATATGAGGTACAAACTATTGAACTTTTTGTTTAACTTCATCTTCAACTTCACTTCCTTTTGTAGGGTAGTGGTCATTAGCCAATATTTCCCCGAATGGGCTCGTAGCTTTTGAAACGGGTCCTTGCAGCCTTTCAACAGGGAGTAAGGGGAATAATAATTCCGCAACTCTATACGCTTCTTCAAGATGAGGGTATCCAGATAAAACAAAGGATTCTATTCCGATTTCTTCATATTCCTTCATTCTGGCAGCAACATTTTCTGCACTCCCTACCAGTGCCGTACCGGCGCCCCCGCGCACTAGACCAACACCCGCCCATAAGTTTGGACTGATTTCGAGTGAATCCCTGCTTCCTTTATGAAGTTGCGACATCCTCTTCTGACCCACTGAATCAAATCGTTCAAAAATCTTTTGTGAATTTTCAATCATTTCATCATCCACATATTTAATGAGGTCGTCCGCTGCCTGCCAAGCTTCTTCTTCCGTTTCTCTTACAATGACATGCATTCGTATGCCAAATCTGACCTCACGTCCATATTCAGCTGCCTTTTTACGCACCTTTTCAATTTTCTCAGCCACTTGCACCACGGGCTCACCCCAAGTCAAGTACACATCTATATGCTTTCCTGATATATCGATGGCCGGGTCGGAAGAACCTCCGAAATAGAGTGGTGGATACGGTTTTTGTACAGGCGGCAACAGGATATTCCCGCCCTCAACCTTTAGGTGCTTCCCTTCAAAGTCCACTTTATCCCCGGACATTTCCTTTCTCCAGATATCAAGGAATTCATCTGTTTGCCCATACCGTTCCTTATGATTCAGAAATACGCCATCACCTGCCAATTCGACCGGGTCTCCCCCAGTTACAACATTGATCAAAAGACGGCCATTCGACAACCTGTCGAAGCTTGAAGCCATACGCGCAGCCAAGGTTGGCGACATTAAACCTGGACGGATAGCAACTAAAAATTTCATTCTTTCCGTTGCGGAAATCAATGAAGAACCAACTACCCAAGCATCCTCACAGGATCGTCCCGTTGGAAGCAAAGCCCCTTCAAATCCCAAATGATCAACCGCCTGCGCAATTTGTTTTAAATAAGGAAGTGTAATCGCTCTCCCTCCCTTTGTCGATCCTAAATAGCGACTTTCCCCATGTGATGGCAAAAACCAAAATACTTTCATTTTATTTCCCCCTTAATTTTTATTAACATCTGCAGATGCATCTAGAACATTAATTTTGCTTGGAATTAATTTAAGATTGTAAAATGTATCGGCAATATTTTGTTGATCATCCAAAACCGTACTGGAAATCTCCTCAAGTCCGTATTCTTTTCTATTTAATGTTTTTTCCAATGCCTCCACACTCATTCCAATTTCCGGAGATAAAAACTCAGCGACATCGCTTGGGTTTTCTTCAATCCATTTATCAACTTTTATCAGTTCTTCTTTGATGATCTTCAACGCCTCTTCATTCCCGGCAAATGAATCAGTTGCCAAGAAGAATTCCCGATTCGCAACCAGTCCTTCTCCATCTCGGATCGTTTTCGTTTCAAGCTCCAATTCCGCCGCTGATAAAAATGGATCCCATATTACCCAGGCATCGATTTGGTTTCCTTCAAAAGCAGCCCTCGCATCAGCCGGTGGCAAGTAGACGGGCTGAATGTCATCAAGAGTAAGACCTGCTTCCTCTAACGCTTTGACCAATAGGTAATGAACATTTGAACCTTTATTCAAGCCAACCTTTTTTCCCTTTAACTCTTTCACATTTTTAATGGGTGAATCCTTTTGTACGACTATAGCCTCTCCTGATGGGTTTGCCGGTTGATTTGCAATATAGACAAGTGGTGCCTTGGCTGCTTGTGCAAATATCGGCGGTGCCTCCCCTGTATGCCCAAAATCAATGCTGCCGACATTCAAGGCTTCAAGCAGCTGAGGTCCTGCAGGGAATTCAGTCCAATCGACGGTATATCCCACTTCTTTTAAACGTGTTTCCAGATCCCCTTTTGATTTTAAAATATTTAATGTCCCGAATTTTTGATAACCGATTTGGATGGTCTTATCCGATTCTTTTGCATCAGCACTTGTGGAGCTGTTCTTTTCCTGCCCACATGCACTCACTATCAGCATGAAGATGCTGAAGATGGACAGCAGCCATATCTTTCGTTTTTTCTTCATATTCTGCACACCCTTCTTAAACTTTTTATATAAAAATAAAAGGCTCCTTTCCTTCACCAATTGGACAATAGGGCAAAATGATGCCTAATGTTCAATGGTAAGTGAAAAGGAGCCTTCGGTAGTCCGATCGGCATTAACCAGTATGCACTTGCATAGTACAGTTTTTCATTCCATGAAGATGAATTGTATTTTGTATGGTTATTTTATTATTACTATTCTCATCTGTCAACTAAGAATTAAATATTTTCTGAAACTTTTAAACGAAAACACGGCGAGCCCGAAAGGCCCGCCGTGTTTCTTTTTATTTTGTTATCAATCGAATAATGTACTGACTGATTGTTCCTCATGCACGCGAATGATTGCCTCTGCAATCAAAGGTGCTACAGAAAGTCCAGTGATTTTATCGATTTTCTTATCTTCAGATAGGGCAATCGAGTTAGTCACGACCAATTCCTTGATCGTTGAATTTTGAATCCTTTCGATGGCAGGACCTGAAAGGACTGGGTGTGTACAACAAGCATACACCGCTTTAGCGCCATTCTCCACAAGGGCATTGGCAGCTAGTGTAATCGTTCCTGCAGTATCGATGATGTCATCAATCAGTATTGCTGTCTTCCCTTCAATATTACCAATGATGTTCATGACTTCAGCCACGTTCGGTCTTGGACGGCGCTTATCGATAATGGCGATCGGCGCTTTTAGGCGATCGGCCATTTTACGGGCACGTGTTACACCGCCATGATCTGGGGAAACGATGACGATATCACTTAAATCTTTTTCCTTGAAGAAATCAGCTAAAATCGGAACAGCAACAAGGTGATCGATCAGAATATCGAAGAAACCTTGAATTTGAGGTGCGTGAAGATCTAATGTGATTACACGGTGGGCACCAGCCGTTTCTAAAAGATTTGCGACAAGTTTAGCTGTAATTGGTTCACGCGCACGCGCTTTACGATCTTGGCGGGCATAACCGTAATATGGCATTACAATATTGATCGTTTTAGCTGAAGCACGTTTAAGAGCATCGATCATAATTAAAAGTTCCATTAAATTTTCATTGACTGGTTGGCTTGTTGATTGGATTACGTATACGTCACAGCCACGAATACTTTCTTCAATATTAATTTGAACTTCACCGTCACTGAAACTTGTTACGCTACATTTTCCAAGTTCAACACCGATTGCTGCAGCAATTTCCTGAGCTAAATCGAAGTTTGAATTTAAAGAGAATACTTTTAAATTAGGATCTAAATACTGATTTGACATGATGACCTCCGTCGGTTATTTATTAAATTTCAAATTCTTGACATAATCTTCTTTGTTAACTTGACGAGCCCGGGCAACGGATAGGGCTTGCTGCGGTACATCTTCCGTGATGGTTGAACCAGCAGCTACATATGCCCCTTCTCCTACTGTCACAGGTGCAACCAGATTAGAATTGCAGCCTATGAAGACATTGTCTTCAATCTTCGTCAAATATTTATTTTTCCCGTCGTAATTCACGGTAATAGATCCACAGCCTATATTAACATTCTCCCCAACCTCTGCATCACCAATATAACTCAAATGTGAGGCCTTGCTTCCTTTGCCAAAAACGGTTTTTTTGATTTCGACAAAATTACCGATCTTAACGGAATCCTTAATATCTGATTGAGGTCTAACATGTGCGAATGGACCGATTTTAACAAAACTTCCAATACTGCTTTCGTGCACAACCGATTGGAGGACTTCCGTTCCATCACCAATTTCACAATTACTGATTTCCGTATTCGGGCCAATCAAGCAGTCCTGCCCGATAATACTTTTTCCTTTAATGAATGACCCAGGGTTAATGACTGTATCCTGTCCGATTTGCACATCCGCTTCAATGAAAGTTGTAAGCGGGTCGATGATCGTTACACCGTTCCTCATATGCTTTTCATTGATGCGTTTCCGTAAAATTTGCTCAGCCTGCGATAAAGCCACACGGTCATTCACACCCAATGTCTCCTCGAATTCACTGGATTGGAAAGCCGTCACCACTTCGCCTTCTTCTTTTAAGATTTCAATAACATCCGGTAAGTAATATTCTCCCTGGACATTTTCATTCGAAACCTTTTTCAGCGCGCTGAATAATGCTTGGTTGTCGAAGCAATATGTACCGGTATTTATTTCCTTAACATATCTTTCTTCTTCCGAAGCATCCTTATGCTCGACGATCTTTTCTACAAGTCCGCCTTCACCGCGAAGGACCCTTCCATAGCCAGCAGGATTATCTGCATATGCTGTTAAGATTGTTGCTTTAGCCTGACTTTGCTCATGCAAGGCTATAAGCTCTTTCATTGTTTCCGCTTTAATCAGAGGCGTATCACCGCAAATAACAAGGGTCGTGCCACTTTTTGCGGATAAAACGCTTTCCGCTTGCATTACAGCATGTGCCGTACCTAATTGCTGTTCTTGTAAGGCATACTTGCATGAATCACCAAGTTGATCTTGAACCTTTTCAGCACCATGGCCGATGACTGTTACAATATCTTC
Source organism: Peribacillus sp. FW305-BF15 (assembly GCF_058783805.1). NCBI lineage: Bacteria > Bacillati > Bacillota > Bacilli > Caryophanales > Bacillaceae > Peribacillus > Peribacillus sp. FW305-BF15. The sequence goes on from NZ_JBYSYV010000031.1 coordinate 36,346, forward strand.
TATTTGAAGTTGATTGACTTGATCGATAACATGTTGTACCATTGGTTTCCCGCAAACAGGGTGCAAAACCTTATAAAGCTTAGATTTCATCCTAGTACCTTGCCCAGCGGCCAATATTATTGCATAGCGATTACTCATAACAGGCCTCCATTTTCACCTTTTTATCCACTAAAAATATTATCTCAAATAGTGATTCTTTTCAAGGTAACAATTAAAAGTACATATAATTGTCAACCAATCGGGTGAAAAATTTCCGTTATCCGACAGCTTACAAATGCCAGCATTGGACCTTGGGGCATTATTTGGCATCATGAAATGAATGATATATGCCCGGTCAATGTACAGAAACATGTTTCCTCCCCTTTATCCCAAAACACCGCCGCGACCGCGCCATGCCTATGTACAAGCCATCTGGCAGCACTGCACCCGTTGTTTACTCCCATTCCGAGATCAGGTTACCGATTCAGGTCATTAGAGAGATCCCCTTACAGGAATTTCAATTTCCGTTGAACAAAAAGGTTTTAAAAATAAAAAGGATGGGTACTTAAACTTTAGATAACACGTAAGTTTTACAATTCATTTAAGCAAATGTGTATGATAAGTGGATAAGTTCTAAACTTATCTGTTTTTGAATAAATAAAAAAGAGCACTACTTATGAAGTAGGCTCTAGATGCACGACTTATAAATTTAAAGTTTAAAAGTAAGGTTATTTTAAGAAGCACCTGCTCCAGCTTCCTCTAATTCAGTTTCAAGTTCTCCCAATCGATGATATTCTGTCAAGACAGCTTCTTGAATTTTCCCGCGTGTCGAGGAATTGATTGGATGAGCGATATCCCGGAATTCTCCATCTGGAGTTCGTTTACTTGGCATTGCTACAAATAAACCATTGTTTCCGTCGATCACACGAATATCATGAACCACAAATTCATTATCCAGTGTAATTGATGCGATAGCTCTCATACGACCATCCGTATTCACACGGCGTAATCTTACGTCAGTTACTTCCATTTAAGCTCACCATCCCTTTTTGTTGTTGTTAAAACTTAAAGTACATATTCAACAAAAAAACGTGAACTCCTTCTATTATCTGTAATTTTTTTAGAAAATTCAGCCTAGTTTTTAAAAATATTAAAAATCACCCATATATTGCAGGATAATTACCCATTACGAATGCCCTGAAAAATAAAAAAAACGCCCGTTTATTTAACGAGCGCTACCACTTCTATTTCCACTAGTGCATCTTTAGGAAGGCGAGCAACCTCGACACAAGAGCGGGCAGGTTTGTGAGCAGAAAAGTATTCTCCGTATATTTCATTAATCGAACCGAAATCGTCCATACTTTTAATGAATACTGTAGCCTTAATGACAGTTTCCAATGAAGCCCCGGCTTCTTTCAATACAGCTTGGAGATTCTTAAAGACCTGGTGTGTTTGTTCCTTGACATCCCCTGTCACCATCTCACCAGAAGCAGTAAGCGGGATCTGTCCCGAACTGAAAAATAACGTATCCACGATCACGCCTTGTGAATATGGTCCGATCGCTGCCGGTGCTTCATCCGTATGTATCGTTTTCATGAAATGATTCCCCCTATTCCTTTTTCGTAAAATAATTCCCACGGCTGACCTTGATTTCCTTGTCTCTTTCGACCACCTGTGTCAACTTGATTAAAGAAACATAGTCCTCGACAAGGCACTCCTCCGTATGTTCGGATTCGACCAGCACCGCAATTCCGGCAACCGTTGCCTTGAATTCATCCAATAGACTGACCATACCGTTAATGGTACCCCCAGCCTTCATGAAATCGTCTACAATCAATACATTCGAACCTTCAACCAAGCTTCTCTTAGAGAGTACCATAGTCTGGATCCTCTTTGAAGAGCCTGAAACATAATTGATGCTCACTGTAGAACCTTCCGTTACTTTATTATTCCTGCTTACAATGACAACTGGAACATTCAAATAATTTGCCACGGCGTATGCCAATGATATCCCTTTGGTTGCCATTGTCATGATGACTGAGACATTTTTCTTGGCATACATTGAGGCGATTATCCTTCCAACCTTATTCACGGTTTGCGGATGTCCTAAAATGTCTGTCATATATAGATAACCGCCAGGAAGTAGCCTTTCGGGACTAGCGATCGTATCGCATAATCCGTCAATGAAGGCATTGACTTCTTCTTCCTTGATGGAAACAATATATTTCACTCCACCGGCCGCACCTGGAACGGTTGTCAAAGAACCTATCCCGCGTTGTTCAAAGGTATCTTTGATGATTGTCAAATCTTCACTGATCGAGGACTTTGCCGAACTATATCTTTCCGCAAAATAAGTCAGCGAAACAAGTTCCCCTGGATGTTCTAATAAATAATTGGTCATATCGACTAGCCTCTCGCTGCGACGAAATTTCATTGAGACACCCCCTTTGTGAATTCCGAATATTATATAGCAACTATACCATTAATGTACGTTTCTATTCAAGATTGTTTCGATCACCTAACAAACGGACCGCATAGACTTGATCACAAAATCCACGAAGACCATTGTAAATCCTCTGCATTCGCGAATCATGTTCCACCAAACCAAAAACGGTCGGACCGCTTCCGCTCATCAAGACCGAATCTGCTCCAAATGTCTTCATTTGATCTTTAATGTTCGCAACCTCCGGGTATAACTGCAATGTCACTTGTTCAAGAACATTCCCCAACCCTTCACATACATCGTGATAATTGTTTTCCATAATAGCCGAAATCATTCCAGGTACATCCGGATGCTCCATTTTTGAAGTTTGGAGCCTTTTGTATATATCGGCAGTCGAAACGCCGATCGTCGGTTTTGCCAAGATGACCCAGCACTTTGGCGGTGCAGGAAGATGTGTGATTTTTTCCCCGCGCCCTCTGGCCAATGCCGTACCTCCATATACACAAAATGAAACATCAGAGCCAATTTCAGCTCCGATTTCCGCAAGTTCATCCATGGAAAGACCAAGCTTCCACAGTCTATTTAAGCCTCTTAAGGTTGCTGCGGCATCACTGCTGCCACCAGCAAGCCCTGCGGCTACAGGTATATTTTTCTCTATAGTTATGGAAACACCTTTATTGATCCCAAAACGTTCCTTTAGAATAAATGCAGCTTGATAAGCCAAATTCCGATGATCATCCGGAACAAATCGATTATGGGATAGAATTTGAATATGATTTCCCGTTATTTCCTTTAGTTCAATTCTATCGGCAAGGTCGACTGTCGTCATGATCATTTCCACCTCATGATACCCATCAGGCCGTTTGAAAAGCACATCCAAAGCCAAATTAATTTTAGCCGGGGCTTTTTCCATAAGCTTCAATATGTCCACCTACTTTAACGTTCTTAAAAGTTCTTGTCCTATTCTATCATATTTGTTTATATTCTAAAGGTTTTTTCATCGTAATTTCAATGTAATGAAACCAAGATTGGCCCTTAGAGGAGAATAGACACATGTAGGCACATTGGGGAGCAGCCACTTCCTGCATCCCAAAAGACTTGCTACATATCCATATAGCATTCACCGATACATAAAAAAACCAGACTCCTTAACTACAATGTAAGCAAAAATGAATAGAGCTATACATTGTATAAAGAGTCCGGCTTCCATCAACATGACGGCATGATACAATTAAGTGTTTTATCTTACTCTTTGTTCACCAATTGACGTTGTGCTTTTTCGATCGCAAGTTTTACCATGTTTCCTGCATCCCTGGCCCGGATTCCTCCCCAGCCTTCTTTCTGGACAACATCGTAAAATCCAAGTTCCTTAGCCAATTCCTCTTTAAGATCATTTGACATAATCCCTTTTTTCCTGCTCAAGCGAAGCAACCCCTTTCACATGCCGTCACATGCCTAGTGTTTGCAACATACTCTATTTCATTACATCCTTTTTAAGCCTTTATTGGGACTCATAGGATATTTTATTCAAAACAAAAAGCAGCAAACAAAATTGTTAGCTGCTTCGTCTAAGTTACATCTCTTGTTGTTTGTTTAAAAATGTTAGTTCTACGGTTTCCGTTAAAACATCCGCATAGCTGTAAGATACTCTTTCAAACGCATTTTCATCTTGGTCGAGCTCAATTACAAAAACAGCCGGATAAGTTTCCGCCAAAGTTCCAAATCGTTCTACAGTCTTTCTTCTTCCACCGTTTGCTTTTAAGAGCAATCTTTTACCCAGGTTTGAATCAAGTGCAGTTTTAATATCAGCTAGAGTTTTTGGCATTTTCGGTCCACCTCACTAAGTTAAGTATATCACAATTTAGAAATATACGCAAACAAAATAATAAATTATATCAGCACTTAAAAATGTAGTCAATATATTTTTATCTGAAATTCGGCAAAATCGCGAACAATTTTATTATATCCTGGGAAATGAAAAATTATGTAAACGAACTATTCCATTATTTATTAAGCCGAATTTTCGTAATTAAATCATTGCCTACGAACATCGCTCCACAAATAACCCATTTTTTTGTGAGGATACCCGAATTCTCCCCCTGCCAAAAGCAAGCTGCATTCTTTCAAAATGCAGCTCGTTCATTCTTCCTGAAATGGCTTGAAAGGCAACCCGGTCCGTAACACCCCTTTTGTCTCAATTCCCCCCAGCCCCTTCTCTCCCGTTAATGTATTCCGAAGGACATCCCATACATGAATATGATCGGAAAAAGGCGTAAAGCTTATCTTTCCGACGATATATACCGGATCAAGAGCATGTATATTAACTCGGGAAGGAGAACTTGCGAAATTTGCACCCGCTTGGATCAGCGATTCAAAATGCGACTGACAAGCCCCGGCAAATATAATCAGTTGGTCTAAATGAGAAACCCTCCTTCTCGCTTCTCTAACTGTCTGTACAAAATCCTTTGAGTGACGGTAGGCATTAATATCGGACATCGGTCCTTTTGATTTTGAATAGGCATCATGACCGGTGACAACAAGAATGTCCGGCCGATAATGATCCAGCAACCCCCCAATCCTTTGGGGCATTTCCTTTTCATTGCAATAGATGCCATTGACCGGAATACCGAATTTCTGATATAGATCCATGCATTTCCTTAAGTAAGATGCATCCCCATCAACATGGAGCACCCTCCCTGGTATTTGGAAATATTCACCGCTATACCGATAGCCATTACTGGATTGATAGCCGTTTTTTTGTTGTTGCAGCTCTAGATCTTGCGTTAATAAGCGGTCAGATTGTTCTTGTAGTACCTCATTCGACCTTTGTCGATCATTTCTTTCATTATCATTAATAATCATTAAATCTTGAAAAGGTGCATCTGCAATCAGTCGGATATCTTCCCCATAAAGAATAGCTTCACGCCTTCCGTCAATATCGCGGATATCAATTACCCGGAACAACACGTCGCATTTATAAGAAACCCGACCAACAATATCGTTTATTTGAATATTCATGGCCCCACCCCATGAGAAGACTTATTTTCAGCCCGCCCTAGTTTATTTTCATTCTTAAGTTATGCGAATCAATCTTGAATGGTGAAAGGTGGAGATTGGTTACATTTTCGGGTATGTTCCATCATGATGGAGCAATTTCAAAACAAAAAAAGCCGGAAGCTGGGAGTGACCCCATTCCGACTTGAATCTTTCACATTTTCTTTATTTAAAGTTCGGCAATAACGCATCACTTAAGCGGCCAAATTCTTTGATGCTCAATGTTTCGCCCCGTCTGGAAGGATCCACTTCCGCGGCTTCGAGAGCGGCAAGTATGTGTTCCTTTTTTGATTTACCATCTGGCATCTGACTGGTCAAGTTATTTAAAATCGTTTTCCGACGCTGTGCAAAGCACGCCCGGGTCACAGTGAATAAGAAATCCTCATCCAGGACCTCGACGATTGGCTTCACACGCCTAGTAAGGCGGATTACAGCTGAATCAACATTAGGCTGAGGCATGAATACCGTTTTTGGTACGATCATCACTGTTTCGGCTTCTGTATAATATTGAATGGCAATGGATAAAGAACCATATTCCTTTGTCCCAGGTTTTGCGGCAATTCGGTCAGCCACTTCTTTTTGCAGCATGCACACGATGCCTCTAATGGGCAAGTCCTCGGACAATAGCTTTAAAATGATCGGTGTCGTGACATAGTATGGCAGGTTTGCAACAACCATCAAGTCCGAGAATCCAGCAAATTCATCCTCGATGACCTTCTTGACATCAGCCTTAAGAACATCCCCGTGAATGATGTTTACATTGTTATAGGGAGACAGTGTATCCGATAAAATGGGCAGTAGACGCTGATCAATCTCAAAGGCCGCAACCTTTTTGCTGCTTTTCGCCAGTTGTTCCGTCAATGCCCCGATTCCCGGCCCAATTTCGATGGCGCCGCTTTCCTCTGTCAAATTGGCATGTTCGACAATACGTTTCAAGATATTCGTATCGATTAAAAAGTTTTGGCCTAAGCTTTTTTTAAAGGAGAATCCGTACTTCTTTAATATTTCTTTCGTTCTGACAGGGGTTGCAATATCCTTATTCATTTTTTTCCTCCTGAATTATCTGTACCATCGCTTTTTCAAAAGCCTCAGTTGATATTTGGAACATTTTTAGTCTCTTATATAACTGTTTACCATTGGTAAACCCGATTTTTAATATAGATCCAAGTTTTTCCCTTCGTTCCTTGGCACCGGATCCCCCGATTAAACCTGCATCTATTAAATCCTGCTGTGAAATCTCTTCTGAAGCCTCTTCATCCATTATTTGGGCATCCTTTAAAGCATTACGAATTGCCTCAGGAGAAGCATGTTCCACACCAATTCCTCTACCTGACTTAGGAAGGGCTTCCTTCTTCGTTAAAAAGGCGTGTTTACACCCTTTTACTTGTTCTGAAATGATATTCCTGATTTTTTGACCAGGAAAATCAGGGTCAGTGAAAATGATGGCTCCACGTGTCTTTTGTGCAAGCCTCACCTGTTCAATACAGGACTCATTAACCGCTGATCCGTTGGTTTCTATTGTATCAGCATTAACAGCCCTTTTTATCGCCACCGTATCGTCTTTTCCTTCTACAATAATAATTTCTTTAATCTTTTTCATGGTTTCCTCCATACAGAAAAGCGCAAGCGCTTTGATTAGCTCTTGGATAAACGTAACCGGTCCCCCGTAAAAAACTTTTTTGGGTAGAGAAGATCATTTATGAAAGTTTACACGCATATATTGAAATCTTATGGAATGGTGAGACGTCTATCTTATTAAAACAGTTTTACATGGGGTTTTTCAACAAATGGAAAATAAAACGCAAAAAACAGGAGACGAATTCATCTCCTGCGAGAGAAACCTTATTAGTCCAATACGCGAATCTTTACTCTCTTTACACCCCAGCGATAGGCATTGTTTTTTGAAGAAAAGAAGACGTCAATCCTATTTCCCTTTATTGCTCCGCCTTTATCAGCTGCTACAGCATAGCCATATCCCTCTACATATACTTTCGACCCCATGGGAATTACGCTTGGATCGACAGCAATGATTTTCGCACCTGGATTACTCTTTAGGTCTACTCCTGTGGACGTGACTCCGGAACAGCCCTTACAACTGGCAGTATAAGCTGTTGAAGATACGTATATTTCCTTTCCACTTGAAGAACTAACGTTAGTTACTCCCCGTGATGCCTGCGCAACCGTCGTTCGAGTTCCGACCGTTACAACTTTATCCTGCTTTTTATTAACTACTTTTTCTGAAAGTAATTCTCTTTTGACCTCTTTGCCATTTTCTTTAACAACTTCATATTTCTTGGAAACGAGTCCGTCTTTTCCTTCTTTGACAATTTTCTCTTTCCCTTTTGATAAAGAGTCATCTTTTTTAGTTATGACAGCAAAGTCAACTGGTTCTTCCACTACATCGGTGACTTTTTCAATTCGAACTACGTTTACCGTATTCTCAGCTTTAACTTTTTCGGTTAATTCTGGCTCAACTCGATCCAAATCATTGAGTTTTACTCCTTGTTGCTTTAAAAAGTCAGCGACAGTAGTCGAAGTTGACCATACCTGCTTTTCGTCTCCACCCACCACTAATTTCAGTGAAAAGGCTTTGTCTATGGCAACTTCCATATTCGCTTTCAGCTTCGTACTTTTTGAAGGGGTGATCTTATCCTGTTCCTTCACACTTAGATTTTGGTCTTTTAAAAGTTCATCTACCGTATCTGCGGTGGACCAGACTTCCTTCTTCTTACCATCCTGTACCATGACGATTTTTTGTGCAGGCTTCCAAACCACCTCCAAATCATCATCAACCTTTGTGGCTCTTGATGGGTGGACATAATCTGCGGCTTGAACCTTAATCTCTAAATCTTCCAACATATCATTTACAGTAGCCGCGTGTGTACGCACTACCTCTTTTTTTCCATCTAGCATGATTGTTACTGTATCCTTTGTTCCTTGATATATAAGTATTCCCAATGCTGTAGAAACAAGAATAGCACTGCAAATGGCCATTGCCATTCTCTTCTTCCCAAAAGGTTTGGGAATAAGGTTTTTCATAGTTTTTAATAGAATGAAAAACTCCTCCTTCCTCCCGGTGATTATATAGACTTAGTTATCAAGCTGTCAACCCATTCACTTCTCATTCAGGAAATTACTACCTATTATGCATATTCCATATTGAAAAGGAAAGGGCGACTTCTCGACATAATAAGCCTATAGTTGGAGTGAAATTTGTTGAAACCTTAAAAAAATCGATTTTAGCTAGCAAACCCCGGGAGATATTGTAAAAAAAAATGTCAGTTAATGCCGAATAATTTCTTGGCATTTTCCGTTGTTGCCTGGGAAACTTCCTCTATTGTAAGCTGTTTGATTTCTGCAATTTGTTCAGCGACAAGTTTCACATATGATGGTTCATTACGCTTCCCTCTATATGGATGTGGAGCCAAGTATGGACAATCGGTCTCAATCAGTAAACGGTCTAAAGGTACTGCTGCTGCCACTTCCTTAGGTTTTTTTGCATTCTTGAAGGTCACTGGGCCTCCCAATGAAATATAAAAATTCATATTGATGCACTCCATAGCCGTTTCTGCACTTCCGCTAAAGCAATGCATGATGCCCCCAACCCTTGATGCCTCTTCTTCCTTCAGTATGTTCACGATATCCGCGGTCGCTTCCCGATTATGGATGATAATGGGCAGCCCCACCTTTTTGGCCAATCGAATCTGCTTCCTGAACACCTCCATTTGAACATCTTTCGGAGATTTATCCCAATGATAATCCAGGCCCATCTCCCCAATGGCCACAACCTTTGGATGATTGGATAATTCCTCGATCCATTGTAAGTCGTCTTCTGTCATATCTATAGCATCCACAGGATGCCATCCGACTGCGGCATACATGAAATCATAAGTTTCTATTAATTCCATTGCCCTTATAATGGTAGGCCGGTCAAAACCAACGACTACCATATTATCGACCCCTGCTTCCTTAGCTCTTTCTATTACGTCTTCGAGATCCTCGTTGAATTGTTCCGCATTAACATGTACATGTGTGTCAAATAACATTATTTTTCTTCCTTTCTAGCACTATTTTATAAAAAAATGAAAGTTTTATGTTTCACATTTAGGTAACAAACAGATTACAAAAGAGGCAGTATGCCCAATTAATAAATGTAGAACCAAAAACTAAACCTATATTACGTTACTTTTTCCAAAAGCATAAAGAAAAAAACATAAAAATGTTTCATATGAAACACCTTTATGTTTTCATCCGTTTATTTCACCTTTGAACCATTTGGAATCGATGAATCTATTGTAGCGACTGAGAGCACATCATCCTGGCTTCCCGCCAAAATCATTCCTTGAGAGAGCTCGCCACGAAGTTTAACAGGTTTCAAATTCGTGACACATATCACTTTTTTGCCTACTAAATCTTCTGGTTTATAGTGCTGTGCAATGCCTGATACGACTTGCCGTTTCTCATAACCCAAATCAAGCTGAAGTTTAAGAAGCTTATCCGCCTTCTTTACAGGCTCAACTGCCATTACCTCAGCAACACGCAGCTCCACTTTTGTAAAGTCATCAATAGTGATTTCATCAACCTCGGGAATCGTCTCTTCCACTTTTTCCTCGGCCTTAGGGGCATCTCCCTGCATTTGTTCTTTAATATATAAAACTTCCTCTTCCATATCCAAACGAGGGAAGATCGGGTCTCCCTTCAAGACTTTTGTTTCAGCAGGAATTTGACCGAACTCTGCTAAACTGTCCCAGGATTTCAACACATCATCTTTGATGCTAAGCTGAGCAAAGATCTTTTCCGGTGTTTGCGTCAAGAATGGTTTCAAAAGGATTGCCGTCCTGCGTAATGATTCCGCCAAATGAACCATGACACTCGCAAGGTCTTGTTTCTTTGATTCATCTTTAGCAAGAGTCCATGGCTGGGTCTCATCAATGAATTTATTTGTTCTGCTCACGAGTTGCCAAATGGATGTCAGTGCAACTGAAAATTCCATGTTTTCCATTGCTTCCTCATACTTGCCAACCGTTTCTTGGTTCATTTCAAGCAAAGCTTTTTCGAATTCGCCATTGGATCCTTCGTAATTTGGAATCACACCATCAAAATATTTATTGACCATTGCAACTGTTCGATTTAATAAATTCCCTAAATCATTGGCCAGGTCAAAATTGATCCGTTCCACAAACCCTTCCGGTGTAAATACCCCATCGGAACCAAATGGTACTTCACGCAATAAATAGTAGCGTAAAGAATCCAAACCGTAACGATCGATCAATGTAACGGGATCCACTACATTTCCTTTTGATTTGGACATTTTACCATCTTTCATGAGAAGCCATCCGTGGGCGAAGACTTTCTTTGGAAGCGGCACGTCAAGAGCCATTAACATGATCGGCCAATAAATTGTATGGAAACGAACGATTTCCTTTCCGACCAGATGTACATCTGCCGGCCAATAATTCAAGTATTTAGAATCATTGTCCGTTCCATACCCTAATGCCGTTATATAATTGGTCAAAGCATCTATCCATACATAAATGACATGCTTTGGATCTCCCGGCACCTTGATGCCCCAATCGAAAGTAGTACGTGAAACGGCCAGATCTTCCAATCCAGGCTTGATGAAGTTATTGATCATTTCGTTTTTGCGGGATTCCGGCTGAATGAAATCCGGGTTTTCCTCATAAAACTTAAGTAACCGATCCGCATATTTACTCATCTTAAAGAAATAAGATTCCTCTTTCACCTTTTCAACAGGCCTGCCGCAATCAGGACAGTTTCCATTGCTCTCTTCGACTTGACGTTCCGTGAAGAAAGATTCGCAAGGTGTACAATATAATCCTTCATATTGGTCTAAATATATATCACCCTGGTCCAATAACCTTTTGAAAATCTTGGCTACGACCTCTTTATGGCGATCTTCCGTCGTCCTGATGAAATCATCATATGAAATATCAAGCTTTTCCCAGAGTTCTTTAATCCCTGATACGATATTATCTACATATTGCTGTGGAGTGATTCCTTCCTCAGCCGCTTTACGCTGGATTTTTTGACCATGTTCATCAGTTCCTGTTAAATACATGACATCGAAGCCACGCATCCTTTTATAACGAGCCATGGCATCCCCTGCCACTGTCGTATACGCGTGCCCTATATGTAAATTGCCACTCGGATAATATATGGGTGTCGTGATATAGAATGTTTTTAATTTATCTTGCACTTCGTTCCCTCCTCATCATTTGAAAAACCGGCTATGGGACTGGCCCAAGCCATAAGAATATATTTAAGCTATTATCTCTATTTTAACGCTATATACAATTCTGTGCGACAATAATCACTAATCTAATCATCATGTTAATAGAATAAAAAAATAATAAATAGACTCAACTTAAAAATAAGGGTACTTCCCTTCTGTCAGCATTACCTCTTACCTCAACAAAATATACCTAAATTTCTTTTTTTGTGCAACAACTCACATATTCGTAAACTTTTTCAGAAAATTATCCTTAATTCAGAACTTTTGTTTTGAAACTAAAATATATTTAATCATATAATAGGGAAGTATGTTTTCTTATGCATACTTTGTCGAAATGTGGTGAAGGGAGCAGTTCTTTGTATCCTGCATTTCTTTACTTTTAAAGGCATAACCGATTTTTTCTCTTTAAAAGCCATTTTGTCACACGAAATGGGCCCTGCTATTTCTTACAAAAAAATGAAAATAAATCATTGACGAATTTGGGAATGGCTGGTATTATAAATTTATAAAAAAATTTGTCGAATAATGGCGAAAAAAATAGAAATAGGGTACTAGATTGTAACTGAGAGGAGAATTTTTTAAATGAAATCTACAGGTATTGTTCGTAAAGTTGATGAGTTAGGCCGGGTGGTTATTCCAATCGAACTTCGTCGTACATTGGGTATCGCTGAGAAGGACGCTCTTGAAATCTATGTGGATGATGAGCGCATCATCTTGAAAAAATACAAACCAAACATGACTTGCCAAGTTACAGGTGAAGTTTCCGATAACAACCTTACACTTGCTAATGGTAAATTGATTCTTAGTCGTGAAGGTGCAGAATTACTTATTCAAGAAATTCAACAAAGCTTCACTGCTTCTAAATAAATGATAAAAAAACTTCCGTTCTTCGGAAGTTTTTTTATGCTTATTATTATTGTATATCAATGTGAAACGCTTGATATACATCGCGTTTTTGCATATTGCGATCTTTTGCGACCTGCTTGATTGCGTCCTTTGAAGTGAACTGCTTGGATTCTATATAATGATTAACATGACCGACGATATCTAGGGCCATCCACCAAGCTTCTTCCGATTCATCCTCCGACCATTGCCCGCCTTCTATTATTAGACAGAACTCACCGCGAATTTCGGACTCCACCGCCCATGTCAAGGCCTCACTCACAGTCCCTCGAATGAACTCTTCAAATTTCTTGGTTAACTCCCGGCATAATACTATACGACGGTCACCTAAAATTTCATGCATATGTTTCAATGTTTCTTTCAATCGATGTGGCGATTCATAAACGATCCAAGTTGATTCCAATTTTTTTAATTTTTCCAGTTCCTGCTTTTTTTCTTTTGCTCCCCTTTGTAAAAAACCATAGAAGTAAAAAGGCTGGGGAACCAGTCCAGATGCGATCAATGCAGTTAATGCAGCATTTGCCCCCGGCAACGGAATGACTTTAAACTGTTCGGCAATGGCATCTTTGACCAGTTCGTATCCCGGGTCGGATATCGTCGGCAAGCCAGCATCACTTACTAATGCGATGACCTCTCCAGATCGAAGCCTCTCAAGCATTTGCTTCCCGCTATATTCCTTATTATGTTCATGATAGCTGACGATAGGTGTCGAAATTTCAAAGTAGTTACATAATTTCTTCGTATTTCGCGTGTCCTCAGCAGCAATGACATCCGCTTCCTTTAAGATTCTTAAAGCCCGGAAACTCATATCCTCAAGGTTTCCTATTGGTGTAGGAACCAGATATAGAGCCGGCTCCAATCCTTCTTTTTCAAAACTCTTTTGCTGCCACATATCATGTATCCTCCTTTGCCATCCACTTTTCCTTTTGTTTTCTTGTTAATTGCTTAAATTTATATTCAGCCTGCATGGCCAATGTCCGTGTTTCGAATATTTCATGATAAATCAGTTCAACCGGTGTCCGGCCACGTGTATACTTAGCGCCCCTGCCTTGATTATGAACATCAATCCTGCGGTGCAAATCATTGGTATACCCAGCATAATAACTGCCGTCCCTGCACTTTAAAACATAAAAATAATGCTTATTCCTCTCCATATAGAATCCTTCTAATTTCGGGATTATACTCATTTTGATCATTATATACAACAAGCGGGGGAAGAATCTTTAAATCAGGGTTGCCGTCCTTTATCCCTTCAATAAGAATCGTATTTGCTTCTTTTGAACTCTTAGGATAAACGAATTGCAGTCGCTTCGGTTCAATTCTGTACATCCTCATGAAATGCAGGATATCCATAAGACGGCCCGGTCTATGAACGAATGCAGCTTTCCCACCTTGACGCAGCAATTGGCTTGAAACCCGCATGACGTCCTCAAGATTACACATGATTTCATGTCGGGCAATTGCAAAGTGCTCATTTTTGTTAATTTCCTCGATGGATGGCGTCGGGAAATAGGGTGGATTGCAAGTAACGACATCATATTTGCTATACCCTATCTGCTTTGGAATTTCTTTTATATCTCCATGAATCATCTCGATTTGGGAGGTCACGCCATTATAGTCCATGCTCCTCTGGGCCATGTCATATAACCGCTCTTGAATTTCAACACCGGTAATTGTCCCTTTTGTTCTTGTACTCAGCAGCAAAGGTATGACCCCATTGCCTGAGCAAAGATCGACGATTTTCCCTTTTTGAATCGGTACATTCACGAACCTTGATAATAAAACGGCATCTAATGAAAAAGAGAACACCGATGGGCTCTGGATGATCCTTAAATTCTCAGCCAAAAGATAATCCAGGCGCTCATCTCCATTAAGTTCTACCATTGCTGTTACCCTCCTAATCATGTATGAAAAAGCATGTTTAGGGACCATGCTTCTAAGTTACTGTCGTACAAAAAGGGGCCTGACTCATAGTATGCGTCAGACCCCGAATCACTATATATTGTAAACGGTCTATCTATCACGTAAAAGAGATGGAACATCTTTTATATTATCCATTATCACTTCTTGTTTAAAAAAGATAAACAGAACAGGCAATCCCCTTCTTTTCGTAAACTGCCAAAATGCAGATTGCAAATATGAAAGCCTTCTTGATAGATACGGGCTAAGTTATCATAGCCTTCCCCGATATCCATAACCTTTTCCGCACTTGGAGTACGGTTTTTCACTTTTTGTTTGACCTTAACTGCAGCAGGCGCACTTTCGACTTCCACAAGGCCCAACCGATGGCGCAAATGCTCGTTTTCCAGCTTGACCGACTGATTTTCCTCAAGGATTTCAGCTAAGTTCTGCTTCAATTCTCCAAGCTGCTTATATAATTGGCCTATCTGGGTTTCCATATTGGTCACCGAATCAAAAATATTTTTCTTATCCACGCTCTCCCACCACCTTAATAATCTGTGGCTTGAATAGAAACGGCTCCCTCTTTTAGAATCTCATCTAGAGTATACTCTAATACTCTTTCTTGCCCGATTAGTTCAATCTGAAGTACGCGTTCTAGAATATTAAGCCCCACTACCTTGCCTTTGCCACCAGGCGTATTAATCATTTCACCTAAATCAGGAAGCATTTCCTTCGCACTTTCATACTCATCATTTTCATATTTCAGACAGCACATCAATCGACCGCATAAACCTGAGATTTTTGTAGGGTTTAATGATAAATTCTGATCCTTCGCCATTTTGATGGAAACCGGTTCAAAATCTCCAAGAAATGTGGAGCAACAAAGCATTCTGCCACAAGGTCCGATGCCACCAAGCATCTTTGCCTCATCCCTTACCCCGATTTGGCGCAGTTCTATGCGAGTTCTGAATATGGCAGCTAAATCTTTGACTAAATCACGGAAATCCACGCGACCATCCGCTGTAAAATAAAACACGACTTTATTTCTGTCGAAAGTATATGACACATCAACCAGCTTCATATCCAGCTTATGTTCCACAACCTTTTGACAACATATAGTGTAAGCCTCTTCTGCAGCCGCCTTATTCTCGTCTACAATCAGCTTATCTTTTGCATCAGCGACCCGAAGTACTTTTTTCAATGGCAGGACAACATCGTTTTCATCTACTTGTTTACGGGCTGTAACGACTTTACCGAATTCAACACCGCGGACAGTCTCCACTATTACAAAATCGTCCTTAGGAATTGCGAATTCACCCGGATCGAAGTAGTATATTTTGCCCGCCTTTTTAAAACGGACACCTACAACATCATACAAATCATGATCCCTCCTGCAAATTCAGCACAAGCTGTTCCATCAACAGCTGTGGATTCGTGTTGGACATCAGCTTCCTTTTTGCTTCCAAAATGCAACCCATATGTTCAGCAAGGCGTCTTGGGGAAAGATGAAGAGCGTGAGTTTCAAATTCCTTCAGTTTATTTTGGAACACAACGAAGTCCTTTTTGTCCAACTGAATGTATAATAAATCCTTATATATAAGAAGTAACAAATCAAGACCTCTGTCAACCTGTTCTCTTTCTTTAAAGTGTGTGAACCAATCCGTCTGAAGGTACAGCATTGCCTTCAAGGAATTAAGTTTTAACACTTCATATAATTTTACCACTATTTTTTGAGCTTGTACAAACCATTCATCATGGCTAAGCTCGATTCCAGCTTCCACATTCTGTGTGATGTGGGCAATAACTGAGGCCAGCTGTGGTTCTAACTCCTGTTCTATCAACTTCCGTTTCACATTCTCCGGAGATAATGGCTTGAACGAAATCACTTGGCACCTTGATAATATAGTCGGCAGAATCCTCTGAAGCTGTTCGGTCATCAATATTGCTACAGTATCAGCCGAAGGTTCTTCTAAAAATTTCAATAGACTGTTGGCTGCCCCCACCGACATTTTGTCAGCATCGGCAATCATATAAACCTTCCGATCTGCCTCTACGCTCTTTTTCGAAAATTCTTCCTGAAGCCCCTTGATTTGCTCTTTCTTTATTGAGAGACCGTCTTTTTCTATCAAATGGACATCTGGATGATTCCCACTTGAAATCCGTTTGCAATTCCGACAAAGTTCGCATGGCTCATAACCTGCTGTCGGGGCTTCACATAGTAAGCTTTTGGCAAAGGCATAGCTTATCTCTTGCTTGCCTGTCCCTTTTTCTCCTTCAAATAAATACGCATGAGCCACCCTGTTCTTCGTTATGCTATTTTGCAGCATCGTCATTACCTGCGGCTGAATTTCACTCATGTCCTGCCATGTTTTATCCAAAACCATCAACTCACTTAGGTATATAAATTAATCAGAAGACCTTTAATCTCACCAATCATTTCCAATATTTCAAGCGAACTTTTCTCTTTATTAAGAATTTCCTCGCTTAACTCAACTAATTTTGCATCTATCGTTTCCACGGTTTTCAATGGCCGGCTCTGTCCATATTCATTCCAGCTCGTTGATTGCTTCAGTTCCAGTCCATATTCAACCGCTTCTTTAACAAATCGTTTCACCAATGCTTTATATTTTGCCAATTCCCTAAAAGTACGTGACCTTACTAAACGCTGACCCGCCCCTTCAATATCGCCTATCAAACGGTTTAATGTTTGGATTTGCATCTTTTGATCCTGTGTCTGGACCATTTGTTGAAACCTTCCATTTCCGGTTTGAAACTGTTTGGCATCCTGACGCGATTTATCCGGCTTAATAGGGATATCATGGTTGATTTTCATAATGAACCTCCCTGAAACTAACCGTTAAAATTGTAAAAAGTTTTCAACCGGCAGAACAAAAATGGTCGCACCGCCCACTTGAATCTCCACTGGGTAAGGTACATATGACTCGGCATTCCCGCCCATCGGTGAAACCGGTGAAACTAATTGGGATCGTGACTGACAATTCTGTTTGATGATCTGGATGGCTTGGTCAACACGTTCGTCCTCTGTTCCAATCATAAAAGTCGTATTACCTGATTTTAAAAACCCGCCAGTGCTGGCTAGCTTGGTCGTTCCGAAATTATTTTCCACTAATTGATTCAGCAGGCGATGACTATCCTTGTCTTGAACGACAGCAATGATCATTTTCATTCTCATCATCCTCCGGTTACTCTGAATTTTTACTAACTACATTATATCAAATAGTATTGGTTGAATAATATGGAAACCTATATAATCAGTTTCCCGCCTTCGCTAAAAAATCCAATAGGCCGGCTTTCGTTTCCTCAAAGACTTCATCTATTGACCGGCCTGCATCCACGATAATGAAACGTTCTTTCCATCTATTTATAATGAACTGATACCCTTCACAAACTTTTTTATGAAAGTCGAGGGCTTCAAGATCCAGCCGGTTCACTTCCCGTTCCCCATTGGACTGGATGCGTCTCAATCCCTCTTCTGGGTCGATATCAAAAAAGAGCGTGGCATCTGGCATCATATCTCCAATTGCAAATTTATTGATATTGTAAACTTCTTCTATATCCAAACCTCTTGCATGACCCTGATAGGCTAACGAGCTATCTATAAACCGGTCACAGAGGACAATTCCCCCTCGTGCCAGCTCAGGCATGACCACTTCCACTAAATGCTGACGCCTTGCTGCTGCGTATAATAAAGCCTCTGTCCTCGAGTCCATGGCTGTATTATCTTTATTAAGGATCACTTCCCTAATTTGCTCCGAAATGGGAACTCCCCCTGGCTCACGGGTTAATAGAACTTGATAGCCTTCTTGTTGCAGAGCCTTGCCAAGCATTTGGGTAATGGTTGTTTTCCCGGCACCCTCTGGCCCTTCCATTGTTATAAAAATACCACGTTTCATCGATGTACCTCCAAGGTTCTTTGTATGTAGTATATCATTTTAACCCGTCTGCCCGCTTTCATAAACGATTAATTCTCCATTTGAAAGGGAGGAACCACCATGAAACCTTGATCCCATTTCCAGCAGTCTCCGCAAATTGGATATATGTTCAGGAGTAATCATTTCCCCGGACATAATTAAAGGGATGCCCGGCGGATAAGGAATGACCATCTCGGCGGATACCTCTCCGACTGCTTTCCGTAATGGGACAGGTCTTGCTTTGCTATGCTTCATGACGGAGTAGGGCATTTCAAGCCCTGCCATTGACCTTCCATCAGGCCAGAGGACCCGAAGATCTGCTTCCTTGTTTCCAGTTCTGTCTTGAGTGGCACTTTTTATAGTTTGTATGATTTCATGAAAAGGAAAATCGGTACCCCTTTTTAACAAGGGTAAAATCATTAATAAATTATCAGGATCAGCCAACTCCGTAAAAATGCCTTTGGCTTCACATAGCTGCTGTAACTCAAATCCACTTAAACCATTTGTTGATTGAATGACTACTTTTAGCGGGTCTGCCAAGGTGCCTGGCGGCGCCTCCAACACCCTTACTGTCTGCAGGGCACCCAGTTTTCCTCTGAAGTCCGATATCTTTTCAATAAGGAATTTTTTATCTTCTGATGTATAAGCGGCTAAATAGGCCCTGGCCAAGTCGAGCGAACCCATAATTGGGTAAGATGGACTGCTGGACTGAAGCATTTGTAAATAGAATGATGCTTGGCCAACATCAATTAAGGATGAATTCACATGAAGAAATGACCCCATCGTCATGGCCGGCAGTGTTTTATGCGCTGAATGGACAACGGCGTCTGCCCCTGCCAAAATAGCCGACTTGGGAAACGGACTTCCTAACTGAAAGTGAGCGCCATGTGCCTCGTCCACCAGCACTGGGATCCCCCTTTGATGTGCTAGTCTTACCATTTCCGTCAAGTCTTCACCAATTCCATAATAATTAGGATAGGTAATAATGATGGCTTTTGCATCTGGATGTACACTCAAGGCTTCTTCAATTAAATTTGATCCCACACCGCCGGCAATGCCCCATTTCTCATAATAATCCGGTTGCAAAAAGATCGGTTGTACATTCGCTAACATCAATCCATGTAAAATTGATTTATGGCAGTTTCTTTGGACAAGGACTTTATCACCTTCCCGGCAGGCAGCAAGAATCATGGCAATGTTGCCTACTGTGGACCCATTAACGAGAAAATAACTCCGCTTTACCCCATATAGATCAGCGAGTAGTTGCTCGGACTTTAGAATGGCCCCCTCTGGAGCATGCAGGTCATCTAAGCCGCTTATTTCCGTGGCATCAATACCAAGCAGGGGGTTGTATAAGGCTTGGCCCTTTTTATTAAACACCCGTCCATTTTTATGCCCTGGGACATGCAGGGATATGGAGCTTTTTTTATGAAAAGCACTCATTGCATCGAACAATGGTGTCTGTGATTGATTCATTTTTCTCTTCCCTCATATCATAGTATTTTTTCATTTTATCAAATAAGTATAATTTTATCTCATATTGCGTCGACAGAAAGGCAATTATGCATCTCTGAACAGTCTGTTTGGAGGGAACTTACAGAAACATGGGAGCATGTTGCCAAGCATTCTTCTAAAGTACCAAAAAAAGAATCAGAGACTAAAGAAACACACATTTCTTTTATCTCTGATTCTTTAACTTTCCACAAACTATTTTTTCATGATAATATTTCAGGATTAGTGACTTTTCTTAATTTCTTTAAGTAATATTGGTACTTGGGATCGTTCGTATCCGTCCCGATCATATCCCTTTCGCATTCCTCACAAATAAAAGTCGTATATAGATGTATACCCATCCCTTTTACTTGTTCACAAACCGCGCACGTTTCCCCTGCCGTTGTTTTGGTTGTTGTTGTCCCCAACATCTCCACCTCCATACCTGCATTCTCCCCAAAAACCATTGTTCGCATACATTGATTTAAATAGTTTAAGAGAACCCGGGGATGCTTTTAACAATGTATGATGAAGAATTTCAATACGTGTATGTCTTCAT
Source organism: Peribacillus sp. FW305-BF15 (assembly GCF_058783805.1). NCBI lineage: Bacteria > Bacillati > Bacillota > Bacilli > Caryophanales > Bacillaceae > Peribacillus > Peribacillus sp. FW305-BF15. Next base: position 56,862 of record NZ_JBYSYV010000031.1, read on the forward strand.
AAAAGTTTCCATAATTGATAATCCCTTTATATCCAATGATTTTTCTTTGCATTAAGCAAAAAAAAGACCAGCCGGATGGCTGATCTTTTTAAATGGCTTGGCGGCGTCCTACTCTCACAGGGGGAAACCCCCAACT
>NZ_JBYSYV010000032.1:0-46715 GCF_058783805.1 Peribacillus sp. FW305-BF15
AGGCTCACCGCCCGCACCAAGGAAAGCGAGCACCTGGAGGGGAAATCAACCACACTGCACTACTTCGTAAATAGCAAAAAAGTATGCGAAAACAGCCTTGTTTTTAGACCAAAGTTGATTGTAACGGAAGGTGCGGGACTCCTGCGGGAATACGCGTCCGAGGGAGACCCCGCAGGCGCAGACCGCCCGCGGAAAGCGAGTGCCTGCAGTGGAAATCAACGTTAAAACCTCAAAACAGTAGGGTAAAACCAGATAATTTCGAGTTGTTTACAGTCTGAGACTGCCAGTTCATCCTGGCAGTCTATTTCTTTTCCCTTTTTTCTAAATTGTTGTATTTAGGATAAAAACGCCAATTTTTCAACACGAATTTCTTGGATAATTTCGCCCTTCCAAAGGAGATACTAACAGAAATGACAAACTAGGAGAGTGCAGGAGGGAATAAGATGAATTGGACAGGATTGGCGTTGTTTATCCAGCTGTTTTTTGGGATTATTATTGGATTGTATTTTTTGAACTTATTGAAAGGCCAACGGACACAAAAAGTTTCCATTGACCGTGATTCACGTAAGGAGATGGACCAATTACGGAAGATGAGATCGATTTCGTTAACAGAACCATTGGCAGAAAAAGTTAGACCAAGCACATTTAATGAAATCATCGGTCAAGAAGATGGGATTAAATCTTTAAAAGCTGCTTTATGTGGGCCGAATCCCCAGCATGTGATAATTTACGGTCCTCCTGGGGTAGGGAAAACGGCAGCTGCCAGACTTGTTTTGGAAGAGGCGAAGAAAAATGGCAAGTCCCCTTTTAAGAATTCGGCCGTTTTTGTTGAATTGGACGCCACCACAGCCAGGTTCGATGAACGAGGGATTGCCGATCCGCTCATCGGTTCTGTGCACGATCCAATCTACCAAGGAGCCGGGGCAATGGGACAGGCAGGCATTCCGCAGCCAAAGCAGGGTGCAGTCAGCAATGCACATGGAGGCGTACTGTTCATAGATGAAATAGGGGAGCTTCATCCGATACAGATGAATAAACTTTTAAAGGTATTGGAAGATCGTAAGGTTTTTCTGGAAAGTGCCTATTATCAAGAGGAAAATCAAAATATTCCCACTCACATCCATGATATTTTTAAAAATGGACTGCCGGCTGACTTTCGGTTGATTGGTGCTACAACAAGAACGCCAAATGAAATCGCGCCTGCGATACGTTCAAGATGCATAGAAGTGTTTTTCCGTGAACTGGACCGGGAAGAAATAATCGCCGTGGCCAAGAATGCCTCAGATAAAGTGGGGATCACCATCAGTGATAAAGGCTTGGAATCGATTTCGGATTATGCCCGAAATGGCAGGGAAGCTGTCAACATGATTCAGACTCTTGCAGGAATCTCAATTAATGAAAACAGGACTTTCATCAGGGAAGAAGATATAGATTGGATGGCCCATAGCAGCCAGCTGACCCAAAGAATGGACAGGAAAATAGAAGCGAAATCCAAAATAGGCCTTGTCAACGGTCTTGCAGTCTATGGTCCAAACAGCGGGGCATTGCTGGAAATAGAGGTTACGGTAATGGCTGCCTCTGATGAAAAAGGTTCGATAAACATTACCGGTATCGTTGAGGAAGAAAGTATCGGCGGCGGGAGTGGCAAATCGGTTCGACGTAAGAGCATGGCGAAAGGTTCGATTGAAAATGTCATTACGGTTTTACGGTCGATGGGAGTGCCTGCCAATCAATTCGATATTCATGTGAACTTTCCGGGCGGAAGTCCAGTGGATGGCCCTTCTGCAGGAATTGCAATGGCCACAGGCATATACTCGGCCATATATAAAATCCCTGTTGATCATACTATGGCGATGACTGGGGAAATAAGCATTCATGGCGGCGTTAAACCGATCGGCGGTGTCATTCCGAAAATTAAGGCGGCTAAACTTGCCGGGGCAAAAAGGGTGATCATCCCAGCCGAAAACATGCAGCCGCTTCTATCTGAAATCAAGGATATAGAGATCATTCCTGTTTCGAATGTGAAAGAAGTGCTGGATCAGGCACTGAAGAAAGAATTGATGTCGGAACAAATCCTCACAACCTTGGACCTATCAAAAAAAGAAAGTGTATAAAGGATATGCCCCGGCTAAAAATAGAACCGGGGCATTTTAAGGACAAAATTGGCGTTCTCGGCCACCCTGCCGTAAAAAATAAACACGCATTCAGGCGTGCTTTTTTATCTAATATTGGAGATAATAATAGCAGTCGAAACGTGTTAAGGTAAACGAATAGACACTTCTATATAAATAGGATAGAATTGTTAAAAGGTTGAGAACATGGGTAAATAGTTTACAACGACGATACTAATTAGATGGAGGTGTCAGGAAATGACTGATAAAGAAATCATCGTCCCCCTCCTGCCGCTTAGAGGACTGCTTGTATATCCAACGATGGTACTTCATTTAGATGTAGGCCGAGATAAATCGGTACAAGCCCTTGAGAAAGCAATGGTGGAAGACCATCTTATATTTTTGACGACACAACAAGATGTTTCGTTGGACGAACCAGGTGAAGAAGATTTATTTACAATGGGAACTTTAACAAAGGTAAAACAGATGTTGAAGCTTCCGAATGGTACAATCCGGGTGTTGGTGGAAGGGTTGAACCGCGCAGAAGTCATGGAATTTTACGATTATGAGACACATTATGGTGCCAAGATTAAAATATATGAAGACAGTGATGAAAAGGATGCTGAACATCAAGCATTAATGCGCACACTACTGGATTATTTTGAACAATACATAAAAATGTCCAAGAAAATAACCGGTGAAACGTTTTCGTCCACTTCCGATATTGAAGAGCCTGGGCGATTAGCGGATATAATCGCTTCCCATTTGCCTTTGAAATTGAAGGAGAAGCAAGAAGTGCTTGAGACCATTGATATGAAAGAGCGTCTTAGCCGTGTAATCGAGATCATCAATAACGAAAAAGAAGTTCTTTTTCTCGAGAAAAAGATCGGCCAGCGTGTTAAACGTTCGATGGAACGGACTCAAAAGGAATATTATTTACGAGAGCAAATGAAAGCGATCCAAAAGGAATTGGGCGATAAAGAAGGAAAAACAGGGGAAATTGAAGTCCTGAACGAAAAGATAGAAGAAGCGGATATGCCTGAGCATATCAAAGAAACGGCATTAAAGGAATTGGACCGTTATGAAAAAGTTCCTTCAAGCTCAGCCGAAAGCTCCGTGATCCGCAATTATATCGAATGGCTGATCTCTCTTCCTTGGACCAAAGCGACCAAAGATGACTTGAATATTCATAAAGCCGAAAAAATCCTGAACCAGGACCACCATGGTTTGGAAAAGGTGAAGGAGCGTGTGCTTGAGTATTTGGCCGTACAGCAATTGACCAAATCATTGAAGGGACCGATCCTTTGCTTGGTGGGACCGCCAGGAGTCGGGAAAACGAGCTTGGCTAAATCGATCGCTTCATCCCTGAATAGGAATTTCGTCCGTATATCTTTAGGTGGGGTGCGCGATGAATCAGAAATCCGCGGACATCGCCGCACATATGTAGGGGCAATGCCGGGCCGGATCATTCAAGGCATGAAAAAAGCTGGAACGATAAATCCGGTCTTTTTACTGGACGAAGTGGATAAGATGTCCAATGACTTTAGGGGAGATCCATCTGCAGCGATGCTTGAGGTGCTCGATCCAGAGCAAAATCATAATTTCAGTGATCATTATATTGAAGAAACCTACGATCTTTCCAAAGTCATGTTCGTCGCAACGGCAAATAATTTGGGATCGATTCCTGGTCCACTTCGTGATCGTATGGAAATCATTTCGATTGCAGGTTATACTGAGATAGAGAAGCTTCATATAGCCAAGGATCACTTGCTGCCTAGACAGCTTGAAAACCATGGTTTATTGAAGACACAATTGCAAGTCCGTGAGGAAGCACTTACAAAAATCATCCGTTACTATACTCGGGAAGCCGGTGTTCGGAGTCTGGAACGACAGCTTGCAGGCATCTGTCGGAAGACTGCAAAAATCATCGTGTCCGGAGATAAAAAGCGGGTCGTCATTGCTGAAAAGAATGTCGAGGAGTTTTTAGGGAAAACCATGTTCCATTATGGACAGGCGGAGGTCGAGAACCAAGTTGGTGTAGCTAATGGTTTAGCATACACGTCGGTAGGTGGCGATACGCTGCAAATCGAGGTTTCCTTATCACCAGGTAAAGGGAAGCTGATCCTGACAGGAAAGCTTGGCGATGTAATGAAAGAGTCAGCCCAGGCTGCTTTCAGTTATGTCCGTTCAAAAACCGAGAAACTTCAGATTGATGCGAACTTCCATGAAAAATATGATATTCATATTCATGTCCCCGAAGGTGCGGTTCCAAAAGATGGCCCTTCTGCAGGCATCACGATTGCAACAGCGTTAATATCGGCCCTTACAAATAGGCCGATCAGAAAAGAGGTAGGCATGACAGGCGAAATTACATTACGCGGACGGGTTCTTCCGATCGGCGGGCTTAAAGAAAAATCTTTAGCGGCCCATCGCGCAGGACTTACGAAAATCATCATCCCGCAAAATAACGAAAAGGATATTGATGATATCCCGGAAAGTGTCCGTAAAGCATTAACATTTGTTCCAGTTTCACACGTCGATGAAGTCCTTGAGCATGCATTGGTAGGTGTGAACGAATGAAAGTAACAAGTTCAGATATTGTCATCAGTGCAGTGAAGCCTGAACAATATCCCAATACTCCAATACCGGAATTTGCCTTGGCAGGCCGTTCCAACGTTGGGAAGTCCAGTTTCATCAACAAAATGATCAATCGAAAAAACTTGGCGCGCACATCCTCTAAACCGGGTAAGACGCAGACCTTGAATTTTTATATCATAAATGAAGCACTCCATTTTGTGGATGTACCGGGTTATGGTTATGCAAAAGTATCCAAGACGGAGCGTGATGCTTGGGGGAAGATGATCGAAACGTACTTCACTTCCCGTGACCAGCTCCGCGCTGCGCTTCTGATCGTCGATTTGCGTCATCCGCCGACAAAGGATGATATCGCAATGTATGAATTCCTGAAGCATTATGACCTGCCCCGGATCGTCATTGCCACCAAAGCGGATAAAATTCCAAAAGGCAAATGGCAGAAACACTTGAAAATCACGCGCCAAACGTTAAATATGGAAAAAGAAGATGAATTGCTTCTATTCTCTGGTGAAACAGGCGAAGGTAAGGAACAAGCATGGGGCGTCCTTAAGAAATATATGTAAAAGAAAAGGGTATTCCGCATCTGGAATACCCTTTTTCATTATGTAATCGAAAATCTTCACTTTTTTCGAACCAAAAAATAAATGCCGATCGCCATCAAGGCAAAGGGCCAAAACCTTTCGATGTTCGCGGTGGTTGTTTCAACAATCCCGAAAGACGTTGTGATTTTATCGTAGAATAAGAATGTGATCGAGACGATGAATATGACCATCCCGTGAAACATTCCAGAATTTGTTTTACGTGCCCGGAGAATAAATCCCAGTGAGATGATTAAAATAAAGATACCTATATCATCCGGCCAAATCTCCAGGTTCTCGGCGATGTGGAAGTGGGCACCGAACCCAAGTAAGATGACGCCTGGCAGGATGGACTCATATTCATTACCGCTATATGCCTGAATCAGGAAGGCGGCACCGACAATACATAATAAAGTGGGCCAGCTGAAAAAGCCCGGAAAGATTTCGATTTGGGAATGTTCAAGAAAAAAATAGAGCCCGAAACCGATTAAAACGATTCCTGGGAAAATACGTTGCGTTTTCATTTTATCCTCCTATGCAATTCGATTACTTGAAGTTTTTTGCCATTTTTGATATGGTACTTTTGTACACAATGTCGAAATATGTATGTAACTTTACAAATCCCGCTTAGACACCTTTTGTAGCATTGAGGCGTTTTGGCTGTCTTTTCATGGTAGCATATGTTTTCATAAACTGTTCATATTATTTGCGTGAATCCATTTTAGTACATGGTATAATTAATTTACATGAAAAATTTTGGGGGTGCAAAACAAAAGGATGCATATTCTAGCGGTTGGTATAAATTACAAAACTGCCCCTGTAGAAATTCGGGAAAAACTATCGTTTAACGAAGCCGAACTTGCCGAGGCAATGAAAGCTCTTAAAAATAAAAAAAGCATCTTGGAAAATATTATTATTTCAACATGTAACAGGACGGAAATCTATGCGGTCGGGGACCAGCTCCATACAAGCAGGTATTATATCAAGGAATTTCTTTCGGAATGGTTTAACATCGATAAAGAAGAATTTTCTAAATATCTGTTCATTTATGAAGGCGATGGGGCTGTCGAGCATTTATTTTCAGTTACCTGCGGTTTGAATTCCATGATACTGGGAGAAACTCAGATTTTGGGACAAGTACGTTCAAGCTATTTGTTAGGGCAGAAGGAAGATACGATCGGTACCGTTTTTAACCATCTCTTCAAGCAAGCCCTTACATTAGCTAAAAAAGCTCATTCGGAAACCGAAATCAATACCAATGCCGTTTCCGTCAGCTATGCGGCAGTCGAGCTTGCAAAAAAAATCTTTGGAGGCCTGAATGGCAAGAATGTCTTGATTCTTGGGGCCGGTAAGATGGGTGAGCTGGCCATTCAAAATCTGCATAGCAATGGCGCCGACAGCATTACGGTCATTAACCGCACCTTTCAGAAAGCGGTCGACCTGGCTGAGAGATTCAATGGTACGGCCAAACAGCTGCAAGAGCTTCAATGCGCTTTAGTGGATACCGATATCCTGATTACTTCCACTGGTGCAAAAGATCTTCTTGTAACAAAAGAAATGATGTCATTCATCAATAAGCTTCGTAAGGGCCGTCCTATTTTCATGGTCGATATCGCAGTGCCGCGTGACCTTGATCCAACATTGGCCGAGCTGGAAAATGTCTTCTTGTATGACATTGACGATCTGGAAGGGATCGTGCAAGCCAATATCGAAGAACGTAAAAAAGCAGCCGAGAAAATAGAAATGATGATCGAATCAGAAATCGTGGACTTCAACCAGTGGATTAATTTACTTGGTGTGGTTCCCGTCATTTCTTCTTTACGGGAAAAATCCCTATCGATACAAAGGGAAACGATGGAAAGCATCGAAAGAAAGCTTCCGCATTTGAGCGAACGTGACAAAAAAGTCCTGAACAAGCATACGAAAAGCATCATCAACCAAATGCTGAAAGATCCGATACTTTATGCAAAAGAGCTGGCAGATGAGCCGAATGCAAAAGAGCAATTAAATAATTTCGTGAAAATCTTCCATTTAGAGGAATTGATTGAAGACCAGCTGGTTGGGGATGAAAAAGAACGGAACAGCTCCAAGTCATCCCTATTGAATCCAGTTCCTGTCCAGTAATGAGGTAGATATGGAATTACTAATGACAAGATTGCATGAAGCCACTGTTTTGCTGTATGCCATCAGTATGCTTTTATACTTTATTGATTTCCTTAATAATAACCAGAAGGCGAACAGGGTCGCCTTCTGGTTGCTTTCTATTGTTTGGGTGCTGCAAACAATTTTTTTGTTTCTGTATGTGTTGAAAACGGGAAGGTTCCCGGTATTGACGATTTTTGAAGGCTTATATTTTTATGCTTGGGTCCTCATATCGCTATCATTGATCATTAACCGATTGCTAAGAGTCGATTTTACGGTCTTTTTTACGAATGTATTAGGTTTCATGGTTATGGCCATCCATACCTTTGCACCTGTTCAGATAGAATCTCAAGTGCTTGCACAGCGCCTGGTTTCAGAGCTATTGCTCATACATATCACTTTTGCGATCCTATCATATGGGGCATTCACGCTTTCTTTCGTTTTTTCAGTTTTATACTTAATTCAATATGATTTATTGAAACGGAAGAAGTGGGGAAAACGCCTGCTTCGACTCGGCGATTTAACAAAGCTCGAGCATATGTCCTATGTCCTCGCAGTTATAGGTGTTCCATTATTGGTGGTCTCCCTCATCCTCGGGATTCAATGGGCTTATATAAAAGTCCCTGGGGTATCCTGGCTGGACATGAAGATCATCGGCTCATTTATTTTGCTTATTGCTTACAGTATGTTTTTATACTTGAAAATTCGGAAACAAATGTATGGAAGGACGCTAGCCTTTCTGAATATTGGATCTTTCATGATTGTGTTAATTAACTTTTTCCTTTTCGGAAGCCTTTCAACATTCCACTTTTGGAATACATAGGAGGAAACTATGAGAAAAATAATTGTCGGTTCAAGACGTAGTAAATTAGCGATCACCCAAACGAACTGGGTGATCGATCAACTTAAAGGACTTGGGGTCCCATACGAGTTCGAGGTGAAGGAAATTGTCACAAAGGGTGACCAAATCCTTGATGTAACACTTTCCAAGGTCGGCGGAAAGGGCTTATTCGTTAAAGAAATCGAACAAGCGATGCTGGATAAAGAAATTGATATGGCCGTACATAGTATGAAGGATATGCCGGCAGTGCTGCCTCAAGGTTTGACGATCGGCTGCATACCACCGAGGGAGGATCATCGGGATGCCTTGATTTCAAAGAACCATGAAACCCTTTCCGAACTGAAGCCCGGTTCCATCATAGGTACAAGCAGCTTGCGGCGTGGCGCGCAAATTTTGGCTAGAAGGCCGGACCTTGAAATTAAATGGATTCGCGGAAATATCGATACCCGTCTGAATAAGCTGAAAACGGAAGATTATGATGCTATCATTTTAGCGGCAGCCGGACTATCAAGAATGGGTTGGGAGCAGGACATCGTAACGGAATTTTTAGATGAAGATATTTGCATTCCGGCAGTTGGACAAGGAGCTCTTTCCATTGAATGCCGTGAAGACGACAAAGAACTGCTGGCGGAACTTGCGAAATTGACCTGTGAAAAAACGAAAAGGACGGTTGAAGCGGAACGTGCCTTTTTGGATAAAATGGAAGGCGGATGTCAGGTGCCGATTGCTGGATTTGCGGTGGCAAAAGATAATGGGTCCGTTTCCTTGACGGCTTTGGTCGCTGCCCCGGATGGAAAGGTGATATATAAAGAAATGGTTGAAGGTGCTGATCCAGAGGCGGTTGGGCATGCTGCTGCCAAACAGATTAGCGAAATGGGCGGTAAAGAATTGATCGATCGCGTAAAAGAAGAGCTTAATCAGTAATGAACCCAGTTCAACCTCTTAAGGATTATCAGGTATTGATCACCAGAGGGAAAGGACAGGCAGATGGTTTAAAAGAGTCGATCGAAAAAAATGGCGGAACGCCGCTTCTTGTTCCATTGCTTGAGTTCACCCTTCCAGATCATATGGAAGATGTGCATCAGCGTTTTGAAGAGTTGCTTACATATGACTGGATCATTCTGACCAGTCAAAATGGGGTGGATTTCTTCTTTAGGCTTCTTGGAAACCAGCCTTTGAAGCTTCCGAAAATAGCCGTAATCGGCTCCAAAACAGAAGCGGCCCTGAAACGGCATGGTTATAAGGCGGATTTCGTTCCAGCTCAGTTTGTTGCCGAAGGGTTCGTGGCGGAGTTCAATACCCTGCTAGATCCGGGTGCCCGAGTGTTGCTGGCAAAAGGAAATCTCGCAAGGGCGGTTATAGCGGAGGCGATCAATGAAGCTGGAGCAATCTGTGATGAAGTGATAATTTATCATACAGTGCTTCCTCGAAGCAGTGAAAAAAAACTGGTGCAGCTTATAAAGAACCATGAAATCGACATCATGACCTTTACGAGTTCATCGACGGTCAATCATTTTTTACAGATCATGAAAAGCCATGAATTGGATACATACATAGACCGGATCATCATCGCCTGCATCGGGCCGATTGCCGCTAAAACTGTTGAAAAACATGGGCTATCCGTCGATGTCTGTCCAGATGTTTATACGACGGATGCCATGGTTGCGGAGTTAATACGCTTTATCTTGAAAAGAAATAAACAGGGAGGAACTTTCAAATGAAAAACATTCCATTCAATCGCCACCGCCGCTTGCGTGCAAGTGCTGGCATGAGGGCTTTAGTCCGTGAAACACAATTGCATAAAGAGGATTTGATTTATCCGATCTTCGTCATCGACGGGAAAAATGTGAAAAATGAAATCAACTCCATGCCAGGTATCTATCAGCTATCCATGGATAATCTGGGTGCCGAAATGGATGAAGTCGTGAGTCTGGGCATTAAATCAGTCATTTTATTCGGTGTCCCTTTTGATCATGATAAAGACGAACAGGGAACAGGGGCATTTCATCACAACGGACTTGTGCAAGAAGCAACCCGCTTTATTAAAAAACAATATCCTGAAGTTATTGTCATAGCGGATACCTGCCTTTGCGAGTATACAAGCCATGGCCATTGCGGGGTCGTTGAAGGGGAAAAAATCCTTAATGACGCTTCTCTTGACCTTCTTGCCAAAACGGCAATCAGCCAGGCTGAGGCCGGCGCAGACATCATTGCGCCTTCCAATATGATGGACGGTTTCGTTGCGGCCATCCGTGCAGGTCTGGATGAAGCGGGTTATGAAGATATTCCGATCATGTCCTATGCGGTGAAATATGCTTCGGCTTTTTACGGCCCATTCCGTGATGCCGCGAATGGTGCGCCGCAATTTGGCGACAGGAAAACTTACCAAATGGATCCCGCCAATCGCCTTGAAGCGTTTCGTGAAGCTGAAAGCGATGTTGCTGAAGGTGCGGACTTCCTAATCGTGAAACCGGCCCTTTCTTACATGGACATCATCAGGGACGTTAAGAATAACTTTAATCTTCCGATCGTTTCCTATAATGTCAGCGGTGAATATTCAATGGTCAAAGCTGCTGCCCAAAACGGCTGGATTGATGAAAAAGCGATAGTGATGGAAATGCTGACAGGCTTGAAACGCGCAGGTTCCGACTTGATCATCACGTATTTTTCAAAAGAGGTAGCACGCTGGATTAACGAAGATAATCAATGATAAAAAAATATAACCTGTAATGGAAAAAGGGGATTGAATCATGCGGTCATATGAAAAATCGAAAGAAGCTTTTGCCGAAGCAAAAAATTTGATGCCAGGCGGCGTGAACAGCCCGGTACGTGCCTTCAAATCTGTGGACATGGATCCCATTTTCATGGAGCGTGGAAAAGGCTCGAAAATGTATGATATCGATGGAAATGAATATATCGACTATGTTCTTTCATGGGGACCGCTCATCCTGGGTCACACGAATGACCGTGTCGTGGAATCATTGAAAAAAGTAGCGGAGTCAGGTACAAGCTTTGGAACCTCTACGCTGATTGAGAATGAACTGGCCAAGCTGGTCATGGAACGGGTGCCTTCGATTGAAATGATCCGGATGGTATCATCAGGAACCGAAGCGACGATGAGTGCGCTAAGGCTGGCACGAGGCATAACAGGCCGTGATAAAATCCTGAAATTCGAAGGTTCCTATCATGGCCATGGCGATTCATTGCTGATCAAAGCGGGTTCCGGCGTTGCAACATTAGGTTTACCGGATAGCCCAGGTGTACCGGAAGGCATTGCAAAAAATACGATTACCGTAGCATATAATGATCTTGCTGCAACCAAATATGCGTTTGAACAATTTGGCGAAGACATCGCCTGTATCATCGTAGAACCTGTTGCAGGGAATATGGGTGTGGTTCCGCCACAACCTGGTTTCCTCGAAGGCTTACGTGAAGTGACGACCCAATACGGGGCTTTATTGATCTTTGACGAAGTCATGACAGGGTTCCGTGTCGGCTATAATTGTGCACAAGGCTATTTTGGCATCGTACCTGACCTGACTTGCCTTGGGAAAGTAATTGGCGGCGGCTTGCCTGTCGGAGCATTTGGAGGCAAGCGCGAATTCATGGAACAAATTGCCCCGAGTGGGACAATCTATCAAGCGGGAACATTGTCCGGTAATCCTCTTGCCATGACGGCCGGCCTTGAAACGCTGAGCCAATTGACTCCAGAATCTTATGTTGAGTTCACCCGAAAAGGGGATATGCTCGAAAAAGGAATTGGAGCGGCAGCGGATAAGTACGGTGTTCCCCATACATTCAACCGTGCCGGTTCCATGATTGGACTTTTCTTTACTAATGAGGATGTCGTAAACTATGATACAGCAAAAACATCCGATTTAGAGTTCTTTGCTTCCTACTATAGGGAAATGGCGAATCAAGGCATCTACCTGCCGCCGTCACAGTTTGAAGGGTTATTCCTTTCCACTGCACATAGTGATGAAGATATCGAAAAAACCATTGCTGCGGCAGAACAGGCTTTTGCCAAATTAAAAAAATGATTCAAGGCTTCATGAGCTACCGCGATATTCGATAATGATAAATTTGAACTGGCTGCCATTTTTCCAAAAACTTTTGGAGAAATGCAGCCAGTTTTTTTGAATTCAATCCGTACGTGGAAGAACCGAATTTAACGTTCACGGCCGAATTAATTGGAGATGGTATAATTGGTAGAATGCAGAATTAATAGGCTGTTGGGAATTAATATGGCGGTATGCCGAGCAGCTTTTCTAGCTGATTGTTATTCCCGCTTGATTTAGCCTGAAAATTGAACCTCTTTCTTTTAATTCAGGGAATATCTAAGGGGAGCTGCAAATGAATTAAGGAATAAACAGCTTCCTCCCTTCATAGATTGATATTGGTATAGGTACCGTTTCATGAAGCTGAAAGGAGGAGTTGTCTTGTCGCAAGAAAATGAATCGTATTTACGATTTTCTTTAGAGGAATCCGTTTGGTTCCAGAAGGGACAGGAAGTGGCTGAGCTATACTCTATTTCCCTTGATCCAAATGTGTCGATTCAAGAAAGTGATCAGTATGTTTTTATACGAGGCTCGTTGGATTTAAGCGGTGAATACAAAGACTCGCAAAATGGTGAAGAAGAGGAGTTTTCGCAGACCTTTTTGCCAAAAGCGGTTCAAAAGGTCGAGAGGCATCCCAATGGACTTAATGAGTTCACACACCGTTTTCCGGTTGATATAACGATTCCGAATAATCGGATTGCCTCTTTGGATGAGGTTGATGTCTCGATTCAAAGCTTTGATTATGCCATGCCAGAGCATAACTGCTTGAAATTGCAGGCTGACCTTTTGATAACCGGAATCTATAATGATTCATATGTGGAAGAACGGTTTGATACTGAGCAGGAAGTTGGGGAAACGGAGGATCAGGAAGAAACGGATGGGGAAAATGAGTCATATATTCCTTATGCAGCCGCAGTGCCGCCAATCCCGGATTTTCAGCCCGTTTTCCGTGATGAGGAGGAAGAAGAGTTATACGCGCCTTTTTCTGCAGAGTCAAAACGGGTTTCTGAAGCAAATGAAGAAGAAGAAGAGGAACCGATTTATTTAAGCGATCAGCATAATGCTCCCGTTTTTGAAATTCCGGTTTCACCATATCCTGAAGAGGAGGAATGGGAAACGGAAGTGCATAGACAGGAAGAAGCTCAAGCTGTGGAGGAAGAAGTAATTGGTGATCCGCCTGACTCCCCGGAAAAGGTACCTTCCATGGGAGAGGCAAAATTGGAGGAAGAACCAAGCAGGCAGGATTCCTTGGAGATTCCTAGAGTGACATTTATAGAAGAAGTAGAAGAAGTAGAAGAAGAGCCAAGTCAAGCAACCAATCATGAAAGTAGCCCAGTTTTAAATGTAGAAACCGAGGATGTCATCCGGCAGGAAGACGATGCCGTTACAGCGGGTCCTATCCTTAATGAGAATGTGAAGGTGGAGCAGGAAGAGGAATCTAATTCGTCCATAAGCGATCTATTCAAAAAGAGGGAAAGACCTGCGCCTCCGGCTAAGGAGGGTAAGAGTTTCAAAGGCAGGAAACAAGCAGCGGAACGTGATGAAAAAGAAACGGCCGATCATGATGAAAAGCAGCTTTCCATCATGGATTTATTCGGACGGAAACAAGAAGAAGAACTGGTAAGGATGAAGGTTTGCATTGTTCAGCAAGGGGAAACGCTTGATGACTTGGCTCAACGATATGATGTTACGGTTCAATCGATCCTTTTCAGCAATGAATTGGAGTCGAATCAGAACGTCCATGAAGGGCAAGTCATTTATATACCGAAGGCGGTTGCGTATAAGAATTGACCGGGACAGAGAGCAGGGCATATGCTCTGCTCCTGTTTTTTAAATGCTAGAGGAAGCGGATTGTTTAGTTTTTTTAGAGAAAGTGAGTGAGTCTCGTGAGGGAAAACGAGAATCAGCAGCCTGCCAATCGGGATCGGGACACGGAGACCGTATTGAAGGAATATGCCATGTATGTACAATATATTGAGGACTTCGGGCGTGTAAAAAAAGTATACAGTGATCGCGGTACATTTGCCTTGAAATCCATGTCACCGCATAACGGCATTGATTTTATCAAAAATGTTCAAAAACTGTACCATCGCGGCTATAATCGAATCGTTCCCATTTATCAAACGATGGATCAGCGTTACGCCGTTCTGCATAATGGACGTTTGTATTACCTGATGCCCTGGCTCAATGATGAAAGGGACGGGGAGCGCGATGAAAAGCATAAGCAATTGTTCAGGGAGCTTGCTCGGATGCATACACTTTCTGTTAAGGAAATGCAAGTGGATATTGAGGAACGGGAAGCACATTATGAGCGGACGCTTGATGCCTGGAATAACGAAAAGGAATTTATAGAAGAGTATATTGTCAGCTGTGAAAAGAAGTGGTATATGTCTCCATTCGAACTCACGGTTTGTTCTTTCTACACTGATATTTCACAGGCGCTGAAGTACTCGATCAAGAAGTTTGAAACCTGGTATGAAAAAACGAAGGATAGTGAAAAGGTTCGAACCGTGGTAACGCACGGAAAGGTTTCTTTGAAACATTTCGTTTATGATGAGCGGGGATATGGCTACTTCATCAATTTTGAGAATTCGAATACGGCTCCGCCGCATTTCGATTTACTGCCATTTCTCGTTAAAGCGGCCAGGACCTATCCTGTCCAATGCGATGACTGTGTTGACTGGCTATATAACTATTTTCGTTATTTTCCGTTAAAAGAAGAAGAATTATTGCTCATGCAAAGTTATCTGGCATTCCCTGGATCAGCTTTGGAATTAGTGAAGGGTTATTCCGATGGCAGGGGCCATCGTTCAGAGCTTGATAATGTCACGCAACTACAGCGGCAATTTTGGCTATTGAAAAATATTGAATATATGGTGATGAGAATCGAAGAAATCGAACAGAAGAAAAAGGCGGCTGCCGAGGCTGCCAAAGAAGAACAATCACCCCCAAGCTAAATATACATGATTGGATCATCTCCAGTCATGTATATTTTTTTGCTGTAAGGGAATAATTAAATCCATTCGAAATACAAAGACATGGCCAGGAAAATAAACGCGATAAGCAGGAGCATATCGAAAAAAGTCGGGAAAATCAGCGTACGTAATCCTTGGAATACGATAAAGGGGACGATGAACTGCTGGCAGACACCGCGGAATTTTTTCACCCAAGGCGGTAAAGTATAGGGAGTATATCTTCGCTTCATATTATTACCTTCCTTTTTAGGACTTCTTATATTCTATGGGTGGGCAGTGAAAAAGGTGAAACAGCCGTCACATTCACTGTTTCTGGAGGATAAAATAAAGAAAATGAACATGAATGCATCAAATGGGATGATTCCTGAGAAAGTAAGCGAAAAGATGATTGACTGGAGCCCCATGTTTTTTGTACTATATACTATATGCATTCAATGTTTTTACATATGAATATAAATCAATGCAAAGACCGGAAATAGTAAGATGAAATGCACTTTTCAGAGAGGAAACCAAATTGGTGCGAGGTTTCCAGGCAGCAGCATCCGAAGTCGTCCGCGAGCAGTCTTCGTGAACTTCTTAGTAACGAAGGCCGGTGAAGAGCCGTTATCCGATTTGAGAGCCGAAAGGGATTCTTTTCTTTTTCGGAAAAAAGGTGGCACCGCGAACAACTTCCTTCGTCCTTTTGAGATGATGGAAGTTTTTTTTATGCCCAAAAGGAGGAAATGATATGGAAGAGAACCAAATTTCAATGCCGACTAAATATGATCCGCAGACGATAGAGAAAGGCCGCTACAAATGGTGGCTTGATGGAAAGTTTTTCGAAACGACGGGTGACGATAAAAAAGAACCATACACGATTGTCATCCCGCCGCCTAACGTTACAGGTAAGCTGCATCTTGGCCACGCTTGGGATACGACACTTCAAGATATATTGACACGCATGAAAAGGATGCAAGGCTATGATGTTTTATGGTTACCAGGCATGGACCATGCCGGTATTGCCACTCAAGCGAAAGTAGAACAGAAACTTCGTGCGGATGGCGTGAGCCGTTATGACCTTGGGCGTGAAAAATTCGTGGAAGAGACATGGAAATGGAAAGAGGAATATGCGAGCCATATCCGTGAACAATGGTCAAAGCTAGGTCTTGGACTTGATTATACCCGTGAACGCTTCACCCTGGATGAAGGTCTTTCAAAAGCAGTGCGCGAAGTGTTCGTTTCGCTTTATAACAAGGGCTTGATTTATCGCGGCGAATACATCATCAACTGGGATCCATCAACGAAAACGGCGTTATCCGATATCGAGGTCATTTACAAAGATGTGCAAGGCGCATTTTACCATATGAAATATCCATTGGTTGACGGATCGGGTGAAATTGAAATTGCCACCACCCGTCCAGAAACGATGCTTGGCGATACTGCTGTTGCTGTACACCCTGAAGATGACCGTTATAAACACTTGATCGGCAAAAAGGTCCGCTTGCCAATTACAGGCAGGGAAATCCCGATTGTCGGTGATGATTATGTCGATATGGAATTCGGTTCAGGCGCGGTCAAAATTACTCCTGCTCATGATCCGAATGACTTCGAAATCGGGAACCGTCACGACTTGGAGCGCATCCTTGTCATGCATGAAGATGGCTCGATGAATGAAAAGGCCGGTAAATATGAAGGCATGGACCGTTTTGAATGCCGTAAGCAAATCGTCAAGGACCTTCAGGAAGAAGGAGTACTCTTCAAAATCGAAGATCACCTTCACTCAGTAGGCCATTCAGAGAGAAGCGGTGCTGTTGTTGAACCATATCTTTCGACACAATGGTTCGTTAAGATGCAGCCGCTGGCTGATGCATCCGTTGAGCTTCAAAAAGGAACCGATGAGGAAAAAGTTCATTTCGTACCGGACCGTTTCGAGAAAACGTACCTGCATTGGATGGAAAATATCCGCGACTGGTGCATTTCCCGTCAGCTTTGGTGGGGACACCGCATTCCCGCCTGGTACCATAAAGAAACAGGTGAAGTGTATGTAGGTCATGAAGAGCCGGCGGACGCTGAAAACTGGGAACAAGATACAGATGTCCTTGATACATGGTTCAGCTCGGCATTATGGCCGTTCTCGACTATGGGCTGGCCTGACAAGGACAGTGTCGATTTCCAACGTTACTATCCAACCGGGGCACTTGTGACAGGCTATGATATCATTTTCTTCTGGGTATCGCGGATGATTTTCCAAGCTCTTGAGTTCACAGGTGAACGACCATTTGAAGATGTGCTGATCCACGGTCTGGTTCGTGACGAACAGGGGCGCAAGATGAGTAAATCGCTAGGCAATGGTGTCGATCCGATGGATGTCATCGATCAATACGGTGCCGATTCCCTGCGTTACTTCTTATCTACGGGCAGCTCGCCAGGCCAGGACCTTCGTTATAGTACGGAAAAAGTCGAAGCAGTTTGGAATTTCTCCAATAAGATCTGGAACGCATCCCGTTTTGCTTTGATGAACATGAATGGCATGACGTATGACGAAATCGATTTAAGCGGTGAGAAGTCTGTAGCCGATAAATGGATCTTGACGCGTTTGAATGAAACGATTTCCAACGTAACCAGACTTGCGGACCGTTATGAGTTTGGTGAAGTGGGCCGTGTGCTATACAACTTCATTTGGGATGACTTCTGTGACTGGTATATTGAAATGGCGAAGCTTCCGCTATATGGAGAAGACGAAGCGGCTAAGAAAACGACGCGCTCGATCCTGGCGTATGTACTGGATAACACAATGAGATTGTTACACCCGTTCATGCCATTCATTACCGAAGAAATCTGGCAGAACCTACCGCATCAAGGTGAGTCCATCACTGTTGCCGCTTGGCCGGAAGTGAATGAAGAGTTGACAGATACGGCTGCAGCCGAGGAAATGAAGCTGCTTGTTGAAATCATCCGCTCCGTCCGTAATATCCGTGCTGAGGTGAACACACCGTTAAGCAAAAAAATCAATTTGATTTTAAAAGCGAAAGATGAGGCCATCTTAGCGACATTACAGAAAAACAGCAGCTATATCGAGCGTTTCTGTAATCCTGAACAATTGACGATCGGAATCGAAGTCGAAGAGCCTGCTCAAGCCATGACAGCTGTCGTAACTGGCGTAGAACTAATCCTTCCGCTTACAGGACTGATCAATATTGACGAAGAAGTGAAACGTCTTGAAAAAGAACTCGACAAACTTAATAAAGAAGTTGAGCGTGTACAGAAAAAATTAGGCAACGAGGGCTTCGTTAAAAAGGCGCCGGCAAGCGTCATCGAAGAAGAACGTGCCAAGGAAAAAGACTATAGCGAAAAACGCGACTCTGTAATCCACAGGATCAGCGAACTGAAACAACTGTAATACAAAAGGATGAACCAGCTTGAAGCCGGTTCATCCTTTTTCTGTTTACATGCTATTTAAGAAGAGGATATGCTTTCTTTTATGAATGTAAGGTACTCCCATACGATATTCATATCACTTAGTGCACTTAATGTCCGGCTCCCAACGACATCCTCAATTTCGTTCAGCATGAGGCTGCCATCTTCGGCAAATATGAAATCGATACCGACCAGGCCGAAATCAAATGAACCCATTACTCTTTCAACAAGGGCTAATTCAGATGCAGTCAGCTCATATAGCGAAGCCGATCCGCCCAGCGTATAATTTGCCTTGAAACTGGAAGCGGATTCCCTGAGTACAGCAGCCTTCACTTTTTTTCCAATTACAAAAACGCGGATATCCCTACCGAATAAGCCAGGTTTTTGAACTATCCAATTCCCATCTTTCAGCTGGGCAAGATCATCGGCATGCTCGATTAGAAATACTTGTTTCCCGCCGCGGCCGCTTGTTTCTTTAGCAATGAAAGGGAGCTCCATGTCATCGGCACTCGGCCTTCCATTACAATATACGGTATCGGCCATTGGAATCCCCAGCGAGGACAAATATTGATGCGTCTTTGCTTTGTCATTCGCGATTTCCGATACGAAGGAGGAGTTAAAGCAAGCAATCCCCAATTGCTCAAGTTGCTTAGTGAAAAAAGGATCGATGGTCCGGACGATGGCAAAGTCCGGCAATGAAATTGGCTGCATCTCATGTTCCACATACAACTTGTTGAAACGATGTCCGATCCTAAGGTCTTCCCGAAAGTGAAAGTGTAAATCAAGATCAAGCTTACTGGCTTCGTCAAGCATCCAATCTATGTATCCTTTATTTTTCAAGGCATCCTCACGGTTATAAATCAACCAGCCTGCTTGTTTTTTCATCAGATGCACTTCCTTTTTCTAATTCTTTCAAGATATAATCGAACATGCTATCGGCGATGTTGATGCCTGTACATTCAAAAATATTCAGTAAATGCGAATTCGAATTCACTTCGCACAAAAGCGGACCTTCTTCACCAAACAGCAAATCGACGCCAGCGAAGTCGGCACCCAGAATTTGCGCACATCGAATGGCAAGGTGTGCTTCTTCACTGGTGGGGATATATGGTGCAGCCTGCCCCCCGGCAGTCATATTAGCTCGGAAGTCCTGTTCGGAATGACGTTGCATCGCTGCTATGACTTGATTGCCCACGACATTGACGCGAATATCCCGACCTTTACTGTGCTCGATGAATTCCTGGATGATAAATGGTTTGTGGCCAAGATCACGAACCGTCTTCAGTAACTCATCCTCTGATTGGATTAAATATACTTGTTCCCCAAAAGAACCGTATGCTTCCTTAACGATAAGAGGATAACCGAGTTCATTGCCGATTTGGATAAAAGCATCCATATTGACCCTTTCAATCCCTTCGTACGTAAAAGGGGGAAATATGGTTTTCGGCATCGGTATGTCATGCCCTGTTAAGGCTTGATGTGTTTTTGCTTTGCTGTCGCATATATCGATTGCTGCACTGCTGTTATATACGGGGATGCCGAGCAATTCCAAATGGCGCGCCAAATGAATGTCTTTATCCATGAACAGAACAAAATCCGGCAGCTTATCAAAGTTTCCTTTAAGCAGCGGCACTCCTTTTTCGATTATGGGCATGAGATCTGAATTGCGGATAAGGGTTGCCGTGATATCTTTCCTTTCAGCCGCCTCTTTAATGAACAAAGCTAAACTGGAAAACTTATCATGCTGTAAATAGCCGTTGACGACAATCCAACAGTGGAAATCTGAAGTTTTCATGGTAAAACACTACCTTTCATCTAGGTTAATCGTACATATATTGATAAAATAATCTTAACGCATAAGAGCGGTATAAAGAAAGAGGAGGCTCCACGATAATGGTTACAACCATGAAGGAAATCAATCAATTTTTTGAACGGCGCCAAGTTCGATTGGGCATGAATTTTGGCCTGTCACGGATGGAAACATTGTTAACTGAATTAGGCGACCCGCACAAGGAGCTAAAGTATATTCACATTGCGGGGTCCAACGGGAAAGGATCGACACTGCAATATATTAAAGAGATTCTGCTTGCCCAAGGGATTCGGGTCGCTTCCTTCACTTCTCCTTATTTAATACGGATGAATGAACAGCTGAAGGTGAATGAGGATGAAATCAGTGATCAGGAATTCATCGATGTCTTCCGGAAGCTTTGGCCGATCATCCATGAGATGGACAGCAAGGGGAATGGTCCCACCCAGTTCGAAATTTTGACTGCAATGGCATTCTCTTATTTTAGCAAAAAGGAAGTCGATTTGGTTTTGATGGAAACCGGTTTGGGAGGCAGGCTTGACACAACCAATGTCATCCAGCCGTTTCTTTCGATCATTACCTCGATCTCTTTGGAACATACGAACATCCTGGGTAACACACTCGGGGAAATTGCTTTTGAGAAGGCAGGCATCATAAAAAGCGGAGCGCCGGTCATCAGCGGAGTCACAGCCGGGGAACCAGCAAAAGTAATTGAAGAAAAAGCGTCAGCTTTAGGCGTACCTTATTACCAATTGGGCAAAGACTTTCGTGTTAGCGATATGAAGCGAAGTGAAAGTGGGCAAAGTTTCTCATTTTCGCTTGCCGACAGGTCGATTGAAAATGTGGAAATGCGGATGCTGGGCCGTCATCAAATGGAGAATGCGGCACTGGCCATTGCTGCTGTCACAGTAGGGATGGAAAATATCGATGAAAAAAGCATCCTTAAAGGAATAGGGGCAGCGAAATGGGATGGACGCTTTGAAAAAATATCGGATGAGCCGTTGGTGATCATTGATGGTGCACATAATCCTGCTGGCATCGACGTACTGAAGGAAACGCTAAAAGTGCATTACCCCGACTATAAGTACCGATTCGTATTCAGCTCATTTAAAGATAAAAACTATTCCGAGATGCTTCATGGACTGGAAACGGGGGCGATGGAAATCATCATTACCGAATTCGGCCATGAACGGGCGGCGGATGCGAAAACGCTTTATGAAAAATGCAATCATCCAAATAAAAGTATAAACAAGGATTGGCAGGCGGCGATAACGGAAGGCAGAAGGAAAACGGGGGATAAAGAGATTCTTGTCATTACAGGGTCCCTTCATTTCCTTTCACTTGTGAGGGAGTTCCTCATCAGAGAAGATGCCTAAAGGATGTGCATTACCGCAATGAGGCACTTTATCGTGGAAACCAAAGCCTAAGAACCAACGGTAAGCCATATTTGTTTCAACTTCTTCAATTGCTTTATGAATTGAACGAATACCGAGGGTAAATCGAATGAAAGTCAGTTTGGCTAATATAACTGGATCAATACTTGGGCTTCCTATCTCTGAATATATATCTTTCACCAAATCATAAATGAAAGTGAAGTCAATGGCAGCCTCCATTTTACGAACCAAATGATTCGCCGGCACCAGTTGATCTAAAGCAATCATTTCAAGTTGGTCTCGCTGAATAGAATAATGTTTCGAAAGCATCCTCATCACCTCAGGTTATAATAGTTTATTTTAAAACAAAATAGTCTATAGGCAAAAGGAGTTCCATCTGAAATTTTAAACATAGTTGATTGGAGCGGGTGTGCGAGACTCCTGCGGGAATAGCGAGTCCAAGGGTGACCCCACAGTCGCAAGTGCGCCGAGGGCGGACCGCCCGCGGAAAGCGAGTGCCTGGAGTGGAAATTAACGTTCAAATTGCACAAACCCCTAAAAAACCAAACTCAATTTTCATCGAGTTTGTCTACAGTCTGAGAAAAGGATCTTTTCAAAGGTCCTTTTCTCTTGTTAAAGAGCCTCTTGAAAAGAAAAAACTCCAATAGAGTGATTGATAACAAATCACCCAGTTTATTTGTTAAAATATGATTATATATTGCATTCCATATGAATGTTGAATAGTAGGATCTGCTTAATAAAATGACGGGAGGGATGAGCATGAAGAACCCAATGGTTAATTACATAGCGGAAGGGACTTTTATATCAGGGTTTCAAAGAAAGGCAATCGAATCCTCATGCACGTTGCATAAATGATGGCTATCCATATCTATCTCTTCGTATTGGGCTTGATTTTAGGCTCATTCTTTAACGTTGTCGGTTTAAGTGTTCCAGCTGGTCATTCATTCGCGAATCGTCGTTCCGCCTGCCCTTCTTGCGGGCGTACATTGACATTCTTCGAGTTGATACCGGTTATTTCTTATATGTTGCAAGTCGGTAAATGCCGGGGCTGTAAAGCAAGGATATCCCCCCTTTATCCGGCCGTGGAAATGCTGACCGGTGTTTTGTTTGCCTCTGCTCCGATATTCCTTGGCTGGTCGGGCGAACTCTTGATTGGCTGGACATTGATTTCATTATTTATGATCATCTTCGTGACTGATGTCGCCTATATGCTCATACCTGATAAAATACTGCTTTTCTTTACGGTGATTTTTATCGTTCTAAGAGTCTCATTTCCGCTGTCGCCCTGGTGGGATTCAATTGTCGGGGCAGCGATTGGCTTTAGCCTGCTGTTATCAATCGCGGTCGTGAGTAAGGGTGGAATGGGTGGCGGTGATATCAAGCTGTTTGCCGTGATTGGCTTCGTATTGGGAATGAAGATGGTGCTGTTATCGTTGCTTTTTGCGTGCTTTTATGGGGCATTGCTTGGCATCATCGGGTTGCTGACCGGAATCTTAAAAAAGAAAACCCTTATTCCTTTCGGACCGTATATTGTTTTTGGGACATTGACTGCTTATTTTTGGGGCGATTCGCTATTACATTGGTATGTAACATTTTTAAGATGAGCTTAAAGGACCATCCTGATCAAGAGGAATTTGTCAAAAATCACCTGAACAATAGCCCAGTAGGGAACCATCCCCATTTGACGGCAAGAGATTATGAAATGATGGAGGGATGTATGTAATTCGTGAGAGGTGATATGGAATGGTTCATGAAGCAATAGTACCAGTACACGGAATTCCTTTTTTGTTACCCATATATGAATAGGGAAATTTGACGAAACCTATTAATGACAAGACGACAAAAGTCTTGTTATTTTTTTTTCCCTCTATGATAGGATGAAAAAAATGATCAGGAGGGGAGGAAAAAAATTGGGCAAGCCGGAACAAAGCAAGGGTGTAACGATTAAAATAAATGGGGAAGAAAAAGTATTTGGCGATAAAAAAATTGAAAGTCAAGAGGCGGCGAGTAAGGAGCAGGAACAGGAACAAACTGATGAGAGTTTCGAATGGATACTCCCTGAGGATTCAAATGAAAGCAAGATCGTATTGGTACCCACACCGCCAAAGAAGAAAATGCCGAAGCTCATCGGCTTTGGTACCGGGTCACTGAAAAGCTCGGATAAAAGACCGATCAAGACATTCATGATTGCAGTCATTTGTGCTGTGTTTTTTGGGTCGATTCTTGGCTTGATCGCCGTTAAAACGATAACAAAGGAAAAAGCCCAAGTATCTTCGGTCGAGACCCCGATTCCAACCGAAGCCACTGTTGAAGATAAAAAAGCGGCAGTGACTGAACCGGGAAACCAGCTGAAGACATTCCTTGTACAGGGAGGAGTATTCAGCAGCGAGGATGCGGCAAGGCAAATTCAAAAGAAAATCATTGAAAAGCAGGTTCCTGCTGAAATCTTCAAATTGGAAGAAAGCTATTATCTATTTCTGGGGTCGGCAGAGAGTCTAGCTGCAAGTAAAGAATTGGCCTTGTTCTTAAAGTCATATGATGTGGATGTATATTGGAAGGAAATCAATTTTGAAGCGGCCGGGACAAGCCAAGAAGATGAAAAAACCCTCGACAAGATGAAGGCAGTATATGCTTCGTTGGCAGAAACATCCGCAACAAAGCTTCGCGGAAAGGCAGGGACGGTAAACGGGGAAACCCTGAAAAAAAACATGGATGAACTGAAGGCGGGGAAATTATCGCCGGCGTTTTCAAAGATGAACGATGACCTGACTGCTGCGGCAAAGTCGATTGATGAATATGAGACTTCCAAAAATGAAGAAAAGCTATTCCAGGCTCAAGAAAGTCTTCTGAATTTTTTATTGAATTACCAAAAGTAAAGAAAAAAGGGGGGCTGCCTAATGGGACAAGCCTCCCATTATGAAACCATCTGTGACACCTTTTTTATTTTCCGGGAAATACTTACAGGGATTTGTCGATTCCTAGTAAACAATAATTGTGGATTGCACCATTATTTGATAGGATAGATATGTATCTCCCTATGTAAAGAAAGGTGACTTTTATATTATGCAGCCATTGATTTTAGCTTCCTCATCACCACGTCGTAAAGAACTTCTTCAATTTCTTCAAATCCCCTTTGAAAGCATGAATTCCAATGTTGATGAAAGTATTGATGAAAACATGTGTCCTGATGCAGCGGTGAAAGAACTGGCATCCCGTAAAGCGGAAGCCATCGCAGCAAAATTTCAGGAAAGCTGGGTAATCGGCTCGGATACCGTTGTTGTCCTTGATGGTAAGATTTTGGGTAAGCCGGTAAGCAGGGCCGATGGAAAAAGAATGCTGGAAATGTTATCAGGACGGACACATGAAGTATACACAGGCGTCGCCATCCTGTTCGGAAAGCATCGCAGAGTATTTGCAGAAAAAACGGAAGTGACATTTTGGGAGCTGCCAGAGGCTGAAATCGAACGATATCTGGATAGCGGGGAACCTTTTGACAAAGCTGGCGGCTATGGGATTCAAGGATACGGATCTCTTCTTGTCAAACAAATCAAAGGGGACTATTTCTCAGTCGTCGGGCTTCCGGTCTCAAGACTGGCCCGGGAACTTAAAGCGATGCAGGAAGAGTTAGGATAATCAGATTTCCCCTGGCATCTTCCCTTTTCTAAGGAAGGGTTGATCTTTTGAGCGAAAAAATGTTAATACGGGATTACCCGAAAGAAGAGAGGCCGCGCGAAAGGTTTCTCCAGGACGGGCCGCAAAGTCTTTCCAATCAGGAATTGCTTGCTTTGCTATTGAGGACGGGATCAAGGGAAGAATCAGTCCTGCAACTATCCGGCAGGCTCATCAATTCCTTCAAGGGCCTGCGCCTGCTAAAAGAAGCCTCAGTGGAAGAACTGACCGTGATTAAAGGGATTGGTGAAGCAAAAGCGATACAAATCCTGGCCTCTGTCGAACTTGGCAGGAGAATTAACAATTTGAATGACCAAGACCGTTATGTGATTCGATCTCCTGAAGATGGAGCTAATTATTGCATGGAGGAAATGCGGTTTTTATCACAGGAACATTTCGTCTGTCTCTATTTAAATACGAAAAATCAAGTGCTACAAAAAACTACGATATTCATCGGGAGCCTCAATGCCTCGATCGTGCATCCGCGCGAGGTCTTTAAAGAGGCTTTCAAAAGGTCAGCTGCCTCTATCATTTGTCTTCATAACCACCCCTCCGGAGACCCCTCTCCCAGCAGAGAAGATATTGAAGTGACGAAAAGGTTAGTCGAATGTGGTAAAATAATCGGCATTGAAGTATTGGACCATATCATCATCGGGGAACATAAATATGTTAGCTTGAAGGAAAAAGGTTATTTATGACACTATCAAATTTTTTGACGATACGATATAATATTGTTTATGATTTTTAAAAGAGGAAACTTTTTCAAAACTCTTATTGTCAAAAAACGACAAATTATTATTTGAACTTATAAAAAGGCATTTTTGTTTACGAAAGGGAGATACCAGAATGTTTGGAATTGGAGCAAGAGATATAGGGATTGATTTAGGAACGGCGAATACGCTTGTCTATGTGAAGGGAAAAGGCATCGCAGTACGTGAACCATCGGTTGTAGCGGTGCAAACAGATACAAAACAAATCGTTGCAGTCGGAAACGATGCGAAAAACATGATCGGCCGTACACCTGGTAACGTGGTTGCCCTGCGCCCGATGAAGGATGGAGTAATTGCCGATTATGAAACGACGGCTACCATGATGAAGTACTATATGAAGGAAGCTCAAAAGAAGGGCGTATTCGGCAACAAGCCATATGTTATGATTTGTGTGCCTTCTGGAATTACGGCAGTTGAGCAGCGTGCAGTCATCGATGCAGCAAGACAAGCTGGAGCCCGTGACGCATATCCTATCGAAGAACCGTTTGCAGCAGCGATCGGTGCGGACCTTCCCGTTTGGGAGCCTACAGGCAGCATGGTCGTCGATATCGGCGGAGGGACGACGGAAGTGGCCATCATTTCCCTTGGCGGAATCGTTACAAGCCAATCGATCCGTATTGCCGGTGACGAAATGGATGATGCCATAATCGTCTACATCCGTAAGAACTACAATTTGATGATCGGTGAGCGTACTGCTGAAGCGATCAAAATGGAAATTGGTTCTGCTGGAGACACGGAAGGCGTCGAAAACATGGAAATTCGCGGCCGTGACCTATTGACCGGATTACCAAAAACGATCGAAATTACAGCTGAGGAAATATCCAAAGCATTAAGCGACACTGTTTCTGCAATTGTGGATTCCGTAAAAAACACTTTAGAGAAAACACCACCTGAATTAGCCGCTGACATCATGGACAGAGGCATTGTACTGACAGGCGGGGGTGCTTTGCTGCGCAATTTGGATAAAGTCATCAGTGAAGAAACGCAAATGCCGGTGATCATCGCTGAAAATCCTCTGGATTGTGTTGCGATCGGAACGGGAAAAGCGCTGGACCACATTCATTTATTCAAGACTAAATCAAGAGATTCGCGATAAGCATTACTTCTCAAATAGGGCCGGCTCAACAAAAGGTGCAATTTTGAGCCGGTTTTCTTATGTTTTGCTGTTTCATTAAATCCATAGTGTAATTTAAAAAAACCATAGAGTAAATTTTAGATAGAGGTGTAATCACCATGCCACAGTTTTTTAATAAAAAGCTCCTTCTCTTGCTCGTTAGTATTATCGTTCTCGTGGCATTGATCGGTTTTTCATTAAGGGAGAGAGAAGAGTTGACCTGGCCGGAGCAATTCCTGAAAGATACGACAGGCTGGGTCGGAAATGTGTTTAATAAGCCAGTATCGGGTATAACAGGTTTTGTAGGGGGCTTAAAAGACCTTCAACATACATACGATGAAAACAAAAAATTGAAAGCCCGCTTGGATGAATATGTATTATTGAAAACCCAAGTCCAAGATTTAAAGGAAGAAAATGAAGAACTTCGCGACAACCTCAAAAAAGAAGATGACCTGCGGAAGTATTCGCCCACTCAGGCGACGGTCATCGGCCGTAATCCCGACCGCTGGCATGAAATGCTGACGATCAATAAAGGGAAGCGTAATGGGGTAGAAAAAAACATGGCTGTCATCACTTCCAATGGGTTAGTCGGTAAGGTGAAATCGGCGACGGATTTCACGGCCTCGGTTCAACTTTTAAGTTCAATCGATAAAGCCAACCGTGTCTCAGCCATCGTTCAGGGTGATGATAAAGCATATGGCTTGATTGAAGGGTTCGATGATAAGAAGAACCTTTTGCTGATGAAACGGATTCCTTACGATAAAAAGATCAAGAAGAATTCATTGGTCATCACATCCGGTTATGGAGGAATCTTTCCGAAGGGTCTGCTGATCGGGAAAGTTGTCGATGTCAAAGTGGATCAATATGGATTGAACCAGACTGCATATATCGAACCTTCGACGGATTTTTATGATATTAATAATGTCATGGTCGTTCAGCGTGAAGTGGACGGTGTAACGAAAGAAAGTGAAGGGGAGGATGAAGCTGAGTGAGATATTTCATCCTTTCTTTCATAGCCTTGGTTTTTTTTGTTTTTGAAAGCATCTTCGCCCAGATGTTCGCTGGAGATGCATTCGGGGCCGATAAAATCGTCGTGCCCCATTTCATGATGATATTCGTTTTTTTCCTGACCATGTACGGGTCCAGGAAAATGGGTATGCTTTATGGGGCGATTCTTGGGTTGACTTATGATGTCGTATATACGGAAATCCTTGGAATTTACATGTTCCTGCTGCCTTTTCTTGCCTATCTGATATCGAAAAGCATGAAAATCCTGCAAAATAATATTTTGGTTGCCTGCCTTACTGCGCTTTTATTCACGGCAGTTTTAGAGGTTGTCATCTTTCAGATGAATATCATCCTATCATTTGCAGATATGGGATTTGGTGAATTTGCGGAACGGAGATTGATTCCGACATTATTATTGAATCTCGCATTCATTATCATCAGCTGCTATCCTTTAAAAAGAATGATTGAAATGCTTGATTTGCAAGGAGAAACGGAATAACGTTCCTGTGTCTTTAAGAAGCAGGTGGGAAATGTATTTTCTCTTTTCCGTGTACGTAGAAAAAGGAAATTTGTTTTCCTATGTCGAATTATATTTCATTGAGGTGAAACAAACGTCATGAATAAAAGAATTCAGCAAAATGTCATGATTAAGGGAACAAAAGACGGGTTTATGCTTCATCTCGATGATTCTTGCTCATTTTCCGAATTATTGAAAGAGTTAGAAGTGAAGCTTTCGGCAAACTATCAGTTTCAAGAAAATGACCCGTCCATTTCCGTAAAAGTACATACAGGGAACCGCTATCTTGATGAACAACAAGAAGAAAAGATTAAAGAGGTCATCCATAAAAAGAAGAAGCTTTTCGTGGTTGAGATGATTTCGAATGTCCTGACGAAGGATGAAGCGAAACGATGGAAAGAAGAAAACCAAGTGACGACAGTGACAAAGGTGATAAGGTCGGGACAGGTTTTTGAAGTTCCCGGTGACTTACTGTTAATTGGGGATGTCAATCCCGACGGAACGGTTCGTGCGGGTGGCAACATATATATCATGGGACAGCTAAAGGGAATAGCCCATGCCGGATATAAAGGGAATAATGAGGCCATCATAGCTGCCTCTGTCATGAAGCCTGCCCAGCTGCGCATTGCCGGACAAGTGAACTTATCTCCCGATCAATATTCAAAATGGGGACATGACTTGGAATGTGCCTTCATGGATGAAGAAGAAAATATCATTATAGAAAAACTGCAAGTTTTAAAGAAATATAGACCTAATTTAAATAGATTAGAAGGGGGTCTCTAATCGTGGGAGAGGCAATAGTTATAACATCCGGTAAGGGTGGTGTCGGGAAAACGACCACCTCCGCCAATTTAGGAACATCTTTAGCTCTTCTAGGCAAGAAGGTTTGCTTGATTGATACGGATATTGGTCTTCGGAATCTGGATGTGATCATGGGATTGGAGAATCGCATCATCTATGATTTGGTCGATGTGGTCGAAGGGCGCTGCAAGATTCACCAGGCGCTCATTAAGGATAAACATTTCGAGGATTTGCTTTATTTGCTTCCAGCTCCGCAAAATAGTGATAAAACAGTGGTGAATGAAGAGCAGATGAGGAAACTCATAAGCGATATGAAGCCTGACTATGATTATGTCATCATTGATTGCCCTGCAGGCATCGAACAGGGGTTCAGGAATGCCATAGCTGGGGCAGACAAGGCGATTATCGTTACGACGGCAGAGAGACCGGCTGTAAGGGATGCTGACCGTATTATTGGCCTGCTTGAAAAAGAAGAGCATATTGAACCGCCTCAATTGATCATCAACCGGATTCGCGGCCATTTGCTTCATGAGGATGAAGAAATGGATATCGATGGAGTTGCCGATTTTCTTAAGATTGATTTGATCGGCGTCATTCCTGATGATGACCAGGTCATTGTGGCAGCGAATAAAAAGGAACCCATTGCATACAATCCGGACAATCGAGTCTCGCTTGCCTATCGGAACATTGCCAGAAGGATCCTTGGTGAATCTGTGCCTTTGACTCCAATTGGCAGCGAACCAAAGGGCTTCATGTCCAAGTTGAAAAAATTCTTTAGCGTGCGGTAAATCTATATTCCTTTGTCAAGAAGCGGGGAGCATTTGATGCCCTCGCTTTTTTTTTGGACGGAACTTCAGGAAAATAAAAAAGGCAAGCCGTATCCCGGCTTGCCTGTTCTATATGCTAAAATGCAGCGGGTTATCCGCGTCTTCCGCCTCTGCCGCCGCGTTTTGATTCAGTGCTGCGTTTAAGAGTCGATAAATTTTCTTCGCTAGTCTTTAAAAAGCGCACCATTTTATCTTCGAAATTTTCCTTTGGTTGGAAATTACCTTTTGAACGAAAATCTTTAGAACGGCTATCCCCTTGGCGTGGTGGGCGTTTGGTATAAGAAGAGGTTTGCCCTTCGGGTCTATCTATAGCCTTTTTGATGGACAAGGCAGTTTTTCCGTCTTTCTCACTAATCACTTTTACTTCAATTTGGTCGCCTACTTTAAGATGGTCATTTACGTCTTTTACATAGCTATCTGCTACCTCACTGATATGCACAAGACCTGTTGAGCCTCCTGGTAATTCTACGAATGCTCCAAAATTAGTGATACCTGTTACTTTACCTTGTACTTTGCTGCCTATTTCGATTGACATAAAAAATTGTTCCCCCTCAATAATGTTAAAACCACTTTATTATAACAAATTTCAGGGAACAATATCAATCTCAATTATTAGATTTTCTGAATCGATACAGAAATCACCTTGGAAATTCATTGGTTTCTTGATGATTTTTCATTGGAAAAAATTTTTCAGGATGTGCAGAAAGAATATCTTTTCTCCGTCATAGTCTGGACAAGTTGCTCATACGTTGTAATATAGCGCTTTGACATGAGCAGGGAGGGGAATCTGGAATGGATGATCGCAGGAAAGATATCCGAAATCGTATTGCCAAGAGACGCAAGTTTAATGATAAGCCGGCAGGAAGCAGCAGTTGGACGGAAATCAACAATGAGGAACCATATGGGATTGATTCATATAACGGGTATTCCGAGAAAGATCATCCGCTCTTCAAGAAAGAATATTTTTTCTTTAAAATCCTTGCCAGTGTATGCCTGTTCCTGATAGTTGCGGTGATGTTCAAACACCCTTCTGTGCGGCTGGACCCTGCCAGAAGTTTTGTCACGGAGAACATGAACAAGGAATTTCAGTTCGCTTCAATCTCCAATTGGTACGAAAGTGCGTTTGGTAAACCAATCGCTTTTTTACCGAATGAAGCTAATACGGAAACTGTTGATTCGAATGAGGAATATGCAATGCCAGCTTCTGCGAAGATTACCCAAAACTTCGAGACGAACGGTGAGGGAATCATATTGGAAACGAGCAAAGGCTCAAAGGTCGAGGCCGTTAATGAAGGGGTCGTCATTTTTGCCGGTGAAAAGGAGGGGATCGGAAAGACGGTAGTCATTCAGCATGCCAATAAAACTGAATCTTGGTATGGGCAGCTGAAAGAAATTGATGTGAAATTGTATGAGTTCGTTAAAAAAGGCAATGAAGTCGGACAGGTTACACTAAGTGAAGATGGATCCAAGGGCAGATTTTATTTAGCTATAAAAGAAAATGATGCTTTCGTCGATCCTAAAAAGGTGATTTCCTTTGAGTGAATATGCGAAGTTACTGTTTAAAATCAGGGTGCACCCGACACTGTGGTTTGTCATTGGCATCGCCATCCTCACAGCCCATTTCGTTGAAATGATGATGCTCCTGCTCATCGTCTTCATTCATGAAATGGGGCATGCTGTCTGTGCCCAGCACTTCAAATGGCGGATAAAGTCAATCCAGCTGCTTCCTTTTGGCGGGGCAGTCGAGACTGAGGAGTATGGAAATAAGAGTTTGAAGGAGGATTTGGCGGTGGTGCTTGCCGGTCCGCTTCAACATGTTTGGCTCATTGGCGCAGCTTTTTTGCTCTATTTCTTCACTATTATCCCATATGAGCTGTATCAGCCCTTTTTGTATATGAACCTCATGCTGCTGATTTTTAATCTGCTGCCAATTTGGCCCTTGGACGGGGGACGCTTGCTATTCATCGGTATTTCCCTATACTGCACCTTTTTGGAAGCGCAGAAGCATACCCTTCACTTTTCTGCAGTATTCGCTGTCCTGGCTTTTTTGACCTGGATCATACTGGATCCGCTCAATTTGAACATCTGGCTCATCATCTTTTTCATAAGTCTCTCACTCGTCATGGAATGGCGGCAGAGGTATTACGCGTTCATCCGCTTTCTTTTGCAGCGCCATTACGGGCATACGAATGATTTGGCGAAACTGAAGCCGATATCGGTGGATTCACAAGAACCGATTTATAAAGTGCTGGAACTGTTTCAACGCGGCTGTAAACACCCCGTCATCATCATGAAAAACGGGAAAGAGAGCGGCTCGTTGGATGAAACGGAAATCCTTCACGCCTATTTTTCGGAGAAAATGACGAACGGGAAAATCGGCGACCTATTATATTCTTATTAAATATGTTATCCTTTCTTCAAATTGAGGAGAGGATTTTTTTTGATGAAAAAAATGATCGCGAACCTAGCTTCACGCGAAAAAAGAGTGGCCGTCCTTGAGAATGATGTTTTACGTAAACTTGAAATCATGCCGCCTCAAAAGCGCAGTACGGTCGGTAATATTTATCTTGGGAAGGTGACGAAGGTGCTGCCGGGAATGGATGCCGCCTTCATTGATTATGGTGCAGAGAAGAATGGTTTTTTACACCGTGACGAGATTCCCTCCTTCCAGCTTACAAAAAAAAGTGATGGGAAAGCACCCATCGGTCAATTTATCCGTCAGGGAGAAAAGCTGCTAGTTCAGGTGACCCGGGATGAAACGGGAACAAAAGGAGCTAAATTGACGGGGCTGATCGAGTTTTCAACGGAGTCCCTCGTTTACATACATGGAATAGATTATGTTGGTGTTTCAAAGAAATTCAAAAACGACGATCTTCAGAAGCAATGGCGGGAAACGGCCATGCAGCATAAAAATCCTGATGAGGGACTGATTGTCCGCACCTCGATGGAGAACGAAAGTGAATCGGTCTTCCTTGACAGGTTAACTGGATTGCGGGAGCTACATAAAGGGCTTGAAGTCAAGGCTGCGTCCCTAAAGGCCCCGTCCCTTCTCTATGAAAGGGACGCATACCTTGATATGATCATTTCCGAAATGTCGGGAACGGCGAACGGGGAACTTGCCATCGATGACTTCGAGACCTATCTCGAGTTGAAAAAGTGGATACAGGAAAACCGTAAGGAGTGGGAAATATCCCATGTAGCGGGTACCAGGAATATTTTTTCCGAATGGAATGTGGAAGCGCAAGTTGAGAAAATGGCCAAGAAAATCGTTTGGCTTGATAATGGCGGATATTTAATTTTTGAAGAAACGGAAGCTTTCACCGTAATCGATGTCAATTCAGGTAAGTTCACCGGCAAGGTGGAGAAGGAAGCAACATTGTTTGCGGTCAATCAGGCTGCGGCGAAAGAGGTCGCCCGTCAACTGAGATTGAGGAATATCAGCGGAATCATCCTGATAGATTTCATCAATATGGACCAGTCCCGGCATAAGCAGGAAATCATCGAAATCGTCAAAAAGGAAGCGGTGAGGGATGAAAAGCGAATCCAGGTCATCGGTTTTACGGAACTGGGCATTTTACAAATGACGAGAAAGCGAACCTCCCCGTCTTTAAGTGAAATGACGACGGTACCTTGCCCTGTGTGCAGCGGAAGCGGTAAAATCGAGAGCCCGGAAACGGTGGCCTTCCGGTTGGAACGTGAACTGCTGGAGCACAGGAAGACGGATGATGAAGCGGTATGGGTGGAGGTCAGTAAAGCGGTGGCGGACGTGCTGCTTGGTGAAAAGGAATCATATCGGCCGGCATTGGAGGAATTGATCGCTAAAAAGATATTCCTGTCTTTTATCCCAGGTTTGACGAATGCCTATTCCATCAAGCGATTCGGAAGCATTCAGGAAATCGGGCGGGCTTTCGAGTGAAGAGCGGGAATTGTTATAAATATATTGACAGCCTTTCCTGTTTCATGGTAGGATTTTAATGTTATGTTTGTAGCACCCGTGCTACAACCGCTCAACATCAGGTTTTAAGCTTTTGCCTTTTTGGTAAAACGCCTGTGATTGGCGAGTCTGAGACATTTAAGGAGGTGCAAGTATGTACGCAATTATCGAAACTGGCGGTAAACAAATTAAAGTAGCAGCTGGCGAAGCGGTTTACATTGAAAAATTAAACGCAGAAGCAGGCGAAACTGTTACATTTGACAAAGTTTTATTCGTAGGTGGCGAAGACGTGAAAGTCGGTGCTCCACTAGTTGAAGGCGCTACTGTAACAGGTACTGTCGAAAAACAAGGTAAGCAAAAGAAAATCACTGTTTTCAAATACAAAGCGAAGAAAAACAATCGTAAAAAACAAGGTCATCGTCAACCATACACTAAAGTTGTTATCGAAGCAATCAACGCGTAAGGGCTGATTCTAGATGATTAAAGTTGTATTTGATGCTCCGCAGGAACGGATTGCTTCGTTCACCTTAAGCGGACATGCTAATTTTGCTAAAAAAGGTTCTGATATCGTTTGTGCAGGTGTATCGGCTGTTTCCTTCGGGGCAGTCAATGCCATCATGTCCTTAACGGACGTAGAGCCTGAGATTGAGCAAGGGCGAGAAGGCGGCTATCTTCGCTGCGCCATTCCGGGGAATCTTTCGCCGGAATCGGAAGAGAAGGTTCAGCTGCTTTTGAACGGAATGCTCATATCGCTGCAAACTATCGAACGTGATTATGGTAAATACATGAAAATTATCCTCAACCAATAGGAGGTGGAACAAATGTTAAGATTAAATCTTCAGTTCTTCGCTTCGAAAAAAGGAGTAGGTTCTACAAAGAACGGACGTGACTCTCAATCTAAGCGTCTTGGCGCTAAACGTGCAGATGGTCAATTCGTTTCTGGTGGTTCTATCCTTTACCGTCAACGCGGAACAAAAATCTATCCTGGTGAGAACGTAGGCCGTGGTGGAGACGATACTCTATACGCTAAAGTAGACGGTGTTGTTAAATTCGAACGTTTCGGACGTGACCGTAAAAAAGTAAGCGTATATCCAGTTGCACAAGAAGCATAATTGGCATCTTTGAACAGAGGCTGACTCAAAAGGGTCTGATTCCTTCTACAAGACACTATATACCGCGTCATTATTAATAATGGTATGCTATATAGTGATGAAGGGGTCCGGCCCTTTATTTATACTATAGGAACGAACCAGCATTTTGCAGGAGACTTTAGTCATTAGTATAAGGAAACAACCTCTGACTTACAAAAGGCTCGCCAATAGGCGGGCTTTCTTAAACTTTCAGGGGGTAAATCCAAGATTATTCATCCATCCGATTTGGTTAAACCAAATAGACACTCCAATTCAACTATAATATCTCCAATTGGTGCATAAATAAGGCCCATTCTCTTTTTTAGTTCAAATGGCTCTACCATCGTCCAAAGAACTCAGGGTGTGCGGCTGTATTTTTTGGACGGGGGCTTTCATGTGAAGGCATGTGAATCGAGCTTCATTTCCTGTTTGTTGTTTTTTTGATATACTGTACAAATGGAAGTATTCAACATGATAGAGCTGAAAAAAGTTTCTTTATCATAATTGAAGGTGTTAATAATGGATAAAAATTGGACGACTATTGAAACTCTGCGTCAAACCAGGCATGACTGGCTGAATAAAATTCAAATCATCAAAGGGAATCTGGAGTTGAACAGAATTGATCGTGTCAAGGGCATCATTGATGAAATCATTGTTGAAACCCAGAATGAAGCACGACTTTCCAGTTTGAATTTGCCTAAGTTCACCGAGATGCTGTTGACGTCGAATTGGAATAATGGATCATTTTATTGCGAATATGAAATCATTGATGTTTTTGAAGGCTCAGCCGAGATGGACGGGCTGATGTATCGCTGGACAAACGATTTCTTCAAGATTCTGGATAAAAACCTGGATCCGTTTTTTGAAAATATACTCGCTGTTTCTATGTGTAAAAAAGAAGTGAGCGATATGCACTGTACATTTCATATGCAAGGCAGGTTCATTGATCAATCCCCAGTGATCGAGTTTTTGGAGAGTTCATTAACGGCCGAGCAATCAATTGAAATTCTTGAATGTAATGAGGATGAAATATTTTTTAAGATGGATATTAACTTTTAGAGAAGTATACAGCAAGAATTGACTTGCAGAAAACAAGGAAGTGATAGCATGTTTGTCGATCAAACGAAAGTCTATGTAAAAGGCGGAGACGGTGGTAACGGGATAGTTGCTTATCGTCGTGAGAAATTCATACCTAAAGGCGGACCAGCTGGCGGAGATGGCGGTAATGGTGCCAATGTCGTATTTGAAGTGGAAGAGGGCTTGCGTACATTAATGGATTTCCGTTACCAACGTCACTTTAAGGCACCTCGCGGAGAACATGGCATGTCCAAAAACATGCATGGTGCGGCTGCAAAAGATATGGTCATCAAGGTTCCACCTGGCACCGTTGTCATCGATGATAAAACGAAGGAAGTCATTGCTGATTTAGTTGAGCATGGACAACGCGCCGTTATCGCCAAAGGTGGCCGCGGAGGCCGGGGAAATTCCCGTTTTGCCACGCCTGCCAATCCTGCACCTGAAATCGCGGAGAATGGCGAACCCGGCCAAGAACGCGATATCGTCATGGAATTGAAACTGTTGGCTGATGTCGGTTTGGTTGGTTTCCCAAGTGTAGGGAAATCCACTTTGCTTTCTGTCGTATCCGCAGCAAGGCCAAAAATTGCCGAATATCATTTTACAACGATCGTACCGAACCTCGGAATGGTGGAAACGGAAGATCACCGCAGCTTCGTCATGGCCGATTTACCTGGTCTGATTGAAGGCGCTTCAGAAGGAGTGGGACTTGGACATCAATTCCTGCGCCATATTGAAAGAACGAGGGTAATCGTTCATGTAATCGATATGTCGGGTCTTGAAGCCCGGGATCCATATGAAGACTACCAAACAATCAATAAAGAATTGGAAGAGTATAACCTGCGCTTGACTGAACGTCCGCAAATCATTGTAGCAAGTAAAATGGATATGCCGGACTCGGAAGATAACTTAGCTGCTTTCAAAGAAAAGCTGGAAGAAGACTATCCTGTCTTCCCGATTTCTGCCGTGACGCGTGAAGGGATCCGTGAGCTTCTTTATGCAATCGCTGATAAAATCGAAGAGACCCCTGAGTTCCCTCTTGAACATGAAGAAGAGAATACTGGAATCCACCGGGTTCTATATAAACATACATCACAGTCGGATGAATTTAACATTGAACGCGAACCCGATGGCAGCTTTGCCGTATCAGGATTCAAGATCGAGCGTCTATTCAAAATGACTGACTTCACCCGTGAAGAGTCCATACGTCGTTTCGCCAGACAGCTTCGTTCATTCGGAGTCGACGAAGGCCTTCGCCAAAAAGGTGCGACAAATGGCGATATCGTCCGTATCCTTGAATATGAATTTGAATTTGTTGATTGATTGGAGACCATGATGGCAGGCAAAAGGAGGCGTGCGGAGTTTGAATAAGTCCGATCAGAAATTTTTCCTCGTTCGAGAGGATGTCCTTCCCGAAGCGATGAAAAAAACGCTGGATGCAAAAGAAATGATTGAACGGGGAAAAGCGGAATCAGTTTGGGAAGCGGTACAGCGAGTGGACCTAAGCAGGAGTGCTTTTTACAAATACCGTGACACGGTTTTTCCGTTTCATACAGTTGTTAAGGAAAAGCTGATTACACTGTTCTTCTATCTCGAAGATCGTTCTGGTACTCTATCGGAGCTTTTACGGCTCGTCGCCTCATCCGGTTGCAACATCATGACCATCCACCAAACGATTCCTTTACAGGGACGTGCGAATGTCACCCTATCCCTGAATACGGGTGGGATGACGATGGATATTAATGAACTGCTCACTAAACTGCGTAAAATGGAGTTCGTCGAAAAAGTCGAAATCATTGGTAACGGCGCATGAAAACAGCCTGTACATGACACATGTACAGGCTGTCAGTTTGTAGACAAAAGGTTTCCCAAACCTTTTCCAACTGATACTGAACAAAAAAGTTTGCCTATTCGTTTCATGCGGTGCAGACCGTAGATAGTAGCTCCGCGAAATAATCCGGAAGCTTTCATTAAGATGCAATAGTAAATCTGTTCAAACAGGTGACCGTCCGCGGAAAGCGAGTGCCTGGAGCGAAAATCAACGGTCAACGTTTAAAAACATAAATTAGCCTGAAGACAAACTCATTTATTATCGGGTTTGTCTTCAGGCTGTTTTCATTTGTAAGAGGAAATTAACGATTAACTATTGTAAAAAATCAGAAAATGGCATAACATAAACAATAGATTTTCCGTGAAAAGGAGTTTATAATATGACAGCGAAAATTGCATTTCTTGGACCAAAAGCAACGTTCACGGATTTAGCTGTATCGCGACTATTTCCTTATGATATAAAAATACCGATGAACACGATTCCGGACTGCCTTGATGCTGTTCGGGACGGGGAAGTTAATCACGCGCTCGTGCCGATCGAGAATGCTTTAGAGGGTTCGGTAAATATAACGATGGATTACTTAGTCCATGAAGTCACATTGCCGATGAAAGGCGAAGTGACGATTCCAATCCAACAGCATTATATGGTGCACCCGGATCATGCATATCCTGGTTTCAAACCTGACATGGTTTATTCGCATTCCCATGCCATCGCTCAATGCCGCAAATTCCTACATAATGAGCTAAGGGGCATTCCGTATGAGTATGTCACATCCACTGCAGCCGCTGCGAAGATGGTGATGGAGAATCCCGATATCAATATTGCGGCGATTGCAAATGATATGGCTGCAGAGGAGTACGGTTTGACGATTGTCAAACAAAATATTCACGATTATGAACATAATCACACCAAGTTTATCGTCGTATCCAACAGTGAAGTCGACTATGAAGGGCATTTGACCGTTGAAGGGGATAAGAAAACGACCTTGATGATTCAGCTGCCTGCCGACCACTCAGGGCAGCTGCACCAAGTGCTTTCCGCTTTTTCCTGGAGGAAACTTAACCTTTCCAAGATTGAATCAAGACCCATGAAAACAGGATTAGGCAATTACTTCTTCATCATCGACATCGAAATGTCCCTTGACGATGTCCTGATCCCAGGAGCGATCTCTGAGCTCGAGGCCTTAGGATGTACGGTATCGATCATGGGAAGCTATACATGCTTTAAAGTCCAAACTGGTGTACCGCAACGATGAATGTTAAAAGCTGAGTACAATGAATAAGAAGGGTGCCCCGGGATTATTTCCGGGGCATTTTTTGTGTTCGTTAAGATTTGTATTTCCTTTGTGTACAAGTTCCTAAAATGGTGGGCTGTCATTTGATGAAATATATAGCAATAGGCAGGTTTATTGGATTTTGGGAAGATGGCGAAGTTTTTCATGATAAAAAGTGCCTATGATTCTGGATGGAAAACAAACACCGATTGTGCTGAAAGCAAATACAATAAGTAAATCTCGGTGGGCCACATGTGGAACTCGCAATACATATTTTGAAAACTAATTCAGTGGATGCACCTTTTTTATCAAAAAAAATACAGGGAGAGGGTGGTGATCAGCAGAGATGGATAATCAATTCAAAGAAACTTTCGGTTCTTGGATTCAAGCGATAGGAACTGTCATTTCTGCTATAGCGGGTACACCCTCACATGTCTTGGACGAAAAATTTCGCACTAACTTGGATTTGATTGGAAATGAACTTCAAGCAACAGGAAATGCCTTATTGGCCGACGCGGAAGAAACCTGGTCACTGGATAAATTTGGGAATATAATACAGGCAATCGGAAATTCGACTGTTATCTTAGGCCTAGTCATTGATTTTGATGAAATAACGAAACAGGAATTAATCATCAAAGGCAATCTGATTCAAGCGTTGGGAGGAGGAACCGCTTTGGCGGGGGCATACGAAAATCCGGATGAACCGGAACAGGCCTTCAATGCTACGGGAAATTTGTTGCAGGCGATTGGGAATTCGATGCAAGCGATGGGTGGAATTGCCGAACTTAAAAATAGCATTCTAGAAAAAGACCAAGATAAGGATCAAGAACAAGATGAACAAGATAAGGAGCAGGAACAGCAAAAATATCAATATCCTAATTTGGAAGAGAAGCCATCTGATGGAGAATTAATCCAAGTGGTGGGGGGCTGGGTACAGGCGGTCGGTTCCGTCATTAGCCTTATAGGGCAGTTGAGAAGTAACGAAGATGAAAACTCCGGGAATGGAAGCTCAAATGAAAGCAATTTCAATGATGAGTGAGCATGCGAGTCCATAAAAAAAATCCTCAAAAGCCCTATCTTTTGAGGATTTTTCGTTCATTCAATCGACTAAAATGCCGGCATCCCTCAAAGCGCACTCCGCTTCGTCGAGCAGTTCTTCAGATGATGCGCTCAGTGTATGGAGATGGATGCCGTTCGTTAGTTCCGATAAAAACGATGCATTCGTTGCCGTCACCCTTGAAAGGAATTGCTGGACCTCCTTACGGCTGCTGACCATGATGGAAGCGGTTAGGTCGCCGTATACGGGGTGCTCGATTTTGACATCTTTCACCGTGATACCGATATCCACTAGTAAATATAGTTCTTCTTGGGTCCGGGAAGGATCGTGCTGGCAAGCAATGATCCTTTCCGGCTTCTGCGTGCTCCCCGATTGCAGGTACAGATAGCCTTGGCTTGTGGCAATGATAGGTTCATTCCGCGCTTTCAGGAGGGTAATGTCACCAACGATAACCTGCCGGCTTACATTCGTTATTTGCGAAAGCTCGCTGCCCGTTACAGGCTCCGTGCTTGTTTGCAATAAATGTAAGAGTTTCGTCCGTCTTTCTTCCCCAAGTAATTTCTTTCTTTCCATAAACATTCACCTCTTTAATTACAAACATTCTAACACAGATTGGAGGGTTTTATCGAATGGAAGCAATTCCTTCGATGCAGTCCGCCAACTTGTGAATGTCGTCGGCCGTCGTGTTTTTGCCAAAGGAAAAGCGGACGAATTGATGGGCTTCATCTTCGCTTTTTCCAATGGCCATCATCGTTTTTGAAGGATCCTGTTTACCGATTTGGCAGGCGCTTCCCGTCGAAACGGCGAATCCTTTCTGGTTTAATTCCAGCATGATGTACTGTCCTTGCAATCCAGCGAAGGTCAGCGCCAATATGTGAGGCAATTGCTCGTATTCTGCTTCGATGATTTGAAAATCAATTTTCCTTTCCGTCAGCCGTTGAATCAATTGCGTCCTAAGTGCGGAGATCCGTTTTCGTTCATCTTCCATGATGTCGCCCAATTTCTTAGCAGCGGTCACGAAGGAAGCTATCCCGGGGACGTCCACTGTTCCTGGTCTGAAACCATATTCATGAGTGATATTCGGTACCGAAGCCTTCAACTGATGGATGGCCGGGAAAATGACGGCCCCAGTCCCTTTTGGACCATAAACTTTATGACTGGAAACGGATAGTCCATCACATGAGGCGGCTATCTTGCCAAGCGGTAATTTAGCAAATGATTGGACGCAATCCACATGAAAAAAAGCCTGGTGTTTTCGAACGATTTCACTTATTTGCTCAATGGGTTGAATGACCCCGATTTCCGAATTCACATGTTGGACAATGACTAAGCATGTTCTCTCCGACATGCATTCCTGCAGATGTTCAATATCAACACGGCCATCTTTCAAATGCCGTAAATAAGTAACCTCGAAGCCATCTTGTTCAAGCTTTTCGACGAAGTTGGCAAGAGATGCATGTTCAGTCCGGCTTACAATCAAGTGGTTCTGCCAGGATGGTTTCGAAGCGATGAAAGTATCTATCGCAAGCATGTTGCTTTCTGATCCGCCGCTCGTAAAGATGATTCCTTCCTTTTTTATGTTCAGCATTTCTGCGAGTTGCTGCCGTGACATATCCAATAAACGTGCCGCTTCAGAGCCAATATCATGCAAACTGCTCGCATTCCCGAAAAACTTCCGGGATGCTTGGCTGAATACGTCAAGAGCCTCCTCATCAATCGGAGTTGTAGCGGCGTAATCCAAATAAATCAAGAAATCACTTCCATCCTTTAAACTTAAAAAACTCTTGATAATAGTTTAATAATATGTAAATATAGTTGTCAAGACACCTGTCATAAACAGGAGGAATGAAATAATGGTAAAAGCGGATATCATCGTGATAGGCAG
The DNA here is from genome assembly GCF_058783805.1 of Peribacillus sp. FW305-BF15. Classification (NCBI taxonomy): domain Bacteria; kingdom Bacillati; phylum Bacillota; class Bacilli; order Caryophanales; family Bacillaceae; genus Peribacillus; species Peribacillus sp. FW305-BF15. The sequence goes on from NZ_JBYSYV010000032.1 coordinate 42,788, forward strand.
TGGGATTGCTGCCTTGAAAACGGCATTGGAAGCAAGTGAACATAAGCATGTGATACTCATCACAAAATCAAATATCCGTCATGGTAATTCTTATTTAGCCCAGGGCGGGATTGCTGCTGCAATATCTGATCGTGATCGAATATCCTTTCATAAAAAAGATACGCTGGCGGCTGGTCAGCGATATAACAAGGTGAAGGCAGTGGAAAAACTCGTTGAAGAGGCACCTTCGGTTATAGCTGAACTTATTGCTTCGGGTATGCGATTTGACCAAGATGATGACGGAACTTTATTGCTCGGCATGGAGGGGGCCCACAGTGAACGAAGAATCCTCCATAGTCACGGGGATGCTACCGGAAAGTACATGATGGAACATCTTATAGGCTGCTTGAAAAAATCATCGGTTACTGTGATGGAGAATGTTGCTGCAGTGGAGTTGATCATCGGGAAAGATGATTCTTGCATAGGCGTCAAAACACTTGATAAGGCAGGGGAACTTGTTGCCTATCACGCGGAACGGACGGTTTTGGCAACAGGCGGCTGTGGTTCCCTATACCATTTCACTTCAAATTCACAAACGGTTTCAGGTGATGGGATCGCACTTGCATTCAAGGCCGGTGCAAAAGTGCGTGACATGGAATTCATACAATTCCATCCGACCCTGCTTTTTGTGAATGGCAAAGTGAAAGGGCTGGTTTCAGAAGCGGTTCGCGGGGATGGTGCGAGATTAGTGACGGAAATGGGAAAGCCGATCATGGAGGATGTCCATAGCTTGAAGGATCTAGCACCAAGGCATATTGTTGCACAGACGATTTTTTCTTATTTGAAGCGCGGTGAAAAGGTATTTTTGGATATTTCGATGTTCAAGGATTTTAAAAATCGTTTTCCGACAGTGAGCTCATTATGTGAAAAAAGCGGGCTGGACCTTCAATTGGGGAAAATCCCGGTTGCACCTGGAAACCATTTTCTAATGGGAGGGATTGATGTGGATGAATCGGGGCAAACCTCTGTACCCTCTTTGTATGCAGTTGGTGAAGTGGCATGCACTGGTGTACATGGTGCAAACCGATTGGCAAGCAACTCCCTTCTCGAAGGATTGGTTTTTGGAAATACGCTTGGCCGTTTCCTTGCTAAAGTGCCGGCAAGGTCGATACCGCAAGAAAAAGAGCAGACCAAAAGTTCCAGTCAAATTTCCTTTCTACCTGAACTCACGACATTGCAGGAAAAATTAATGAACGAAGCGGGAATCGTTCGAAATGAAGCGGGTTTAACCCGACTGAAGGATTATCTTGAGACATTTAATATCGAAAAATTGCTGCAAATGGAAGTGACGGCATTACCGATACAGGAAATAACGAAAATCAATGCCATCATCGTGGCGTGGCTGATTGCCGAATCCGCATTGACCAGAACGGAAAGCAGGGGCGGTCATTTCCGCAGTGACTATCCTAACGAAGATGACACCCAATGGCTTGAAAATTCGGTTATCCTTGCTTGCACGGATGTAAAAAACCGAGTGAAAGGGAGACGACTATATGAATATATTGAAGCTTAAGCAGATGCTGCAACAATTTTTAATGGAAGATATAGGGGAATGCGATGTAACGAGCGATACGATTTTTGATCAAGGTGAACAAGGTACTTTGACGTTCATCGCAAAAGAAGGCGGGGTCTTCAGTGGAGGGGACGTCATCAAGACGGGATTTGCATTGCTGGATGAGCAAATCGAGGTTTTCCTTTTTGTTCAAGATGGCGAAGTTTTCGAAGAAGGACAGCAGCTTGCAAAAATGACCGGCGATATGGCCTCCCTTTTAAAAGGGGAACGGGTCGTTTTGAATTTGGTGCAGCGTATGTCCGGAATTGCGACACAGGCCCATAAAGCTGCCATGATATTAGCGGGGACGAAGACGAGAGCTTCTGATACGAGGAAAACCACACCGGGCCTGCGGATGCTTGAAAAATATGCGGTCCGTTCCGGCGGGGCATTCAATCACCGATATGGTCTGTATGATGCAGTCATGATAAAGGACAACCATATTTCTTTCGCTGGGTCCATAACGAAAGCGGTTCAAACGGTAAAATCCAAACTGGGACATACCACTAAGGTGGAAGTGGAAACGGAATCACCACAGCAGGTGCTTGAAGCAGTGGAAGCCGGTGCAGATATCATCATGTTCGATAACCGGAGCCCCGAAGAAATCAAGCAACTGATCAAATTGGTTCCCGCCCACATCATTACTGAAGCTTCTGGAGGAATCCATTTAGACAATCTAGCCTCATATCGGGAAACAGGGGTAGATTATATTTCGTTGGGCAGCTTGACGCACAGTGTCAGGGCACTTGATATCAGCGCAAAGGTCAAAGAGCAGGAGGGGATATTGAAATGAACATATTGGAGATGGCTAAAACAGCAGGAAATACATTGCCTGAAAAGTATAAAACGATGACAAAGGTAGAGATGGAGAATCGGGTCCATGACATCAAGAAACGTCTGGGGAACCGTCTTTATATCCCAGGTCATCATTATCAACGGGAGGAAGTCATTCAATTTTCGGATTCAACGGGGGATTCACTTCAATTGGCCCAGCTTTCCGCGCAAAATCGTGAAGCGGATTATATCGTGTTTTGCGGCGTGCATTTCATGGCTGAAACAGCGGATATTTTGACGGAAGAAGGGCAGACGGTTATCCTTCCTGATATGCGTGCAGGCTGCTCCATGGCGGATATGGCCGATATTGAACAAACGGAACGGGCGTGGACAAAGCTTCAGGATCTTTTTGGCGATACGATCCTTCCGCTAACTTATGTGAATTCAACTGCGGCCATCAAAGCTTTTGTAGGGAAAAATGGCGGGGCGACGGTGACGTCTTCCAATGCACAAGGGATGGTCTCGTGGGCCCTCTCGCAAAAAGAAAGAATCCTTTTTCTTCCCGATCAGCATCTTGGGAGGAATACCGCCTTTGACCTTGGAATCCCATTGAATGAAATGGCTGTCTGGGACCCGCATAAGGATGAATTGATCTATGAAGGGGAACTGGAAGATCTGAAGGTACTTCTTTGGAAAGGACATTGTTCAGTCCATGAAAATTTCACTACGGCGAATATTGAAACGCTTAGAGCGGAGCAGCCTGAAATGAATATCATCGTTCATCCCGAATGCCGCCGTGAGGTAGTCGCCCTGTCAGATTACGCGGGTTCGACATCGTACATCATAAATATGATTGAAAAAGCCGAACCAGGTAGTTCTTGGGCAATCGGCACGGAAATGAACCTTGTCAAGCGTCTTATCGCCAATAATCCTGACAAGAACATCATCTCATTAAATCCGAATATGTGTCCATGTCTTACAATGAACCGGATTGATCTGCCTCACCTGCTATGGGCGCTTGAATCCATTGAAGAAGGTATCATCATCAATCCGATAAAAGTGGAGAAGAACATTGCGGATAATGCCATCCTAGCATTAAACAGAATGCTGGAGCGCGTTTGAGTCAGTGCAAAAGACTTTGAATCATAAGAAATAGAGAGGTAAAACACCCGTTCGGTCAGTCGGCCTAATGAGGATTGAATGGTCTTATCCCGAATGAAATTTTATCATGGGATCATTGCCATGATTTTAAAACAAGACCGAGTAATCCACATGTATTGTTACTGTTTTAATTGAAACTCACAGGATTGCGACACTCCTGCCGAATAACTGGCTAGCCGAGACACTTGCGTCGAGGAGGCTTGGCAGACAGTCGGCGGAAAGGGAGCGGATTTCTGAAATCGAATATAATTTTCACCATAAAAAAGTAGACAAACTCGCTTCTTCGAATTTGTCTTCAGTCTGAAAGGGGGATAAACTCCCCCTTTCAGTTTGTAGACAAAAGGGGTTCGGAATTAAAAAATTCCGAACCCCTTTTTGAGATTCCCTTTGAATTTTTTCCTG
>NZ_JBYSYV010000033.1:0-44100 GCF_058783805.1 Peribacillus sp. FW305-BF15
GCAGAAAAATTAGCCATAAAAAACACCCCGTAAATGTTAGTTTGGTGTCTAACATTTACGGGGCAGTTCAACTCGATGAAAGTTGAGTTTGTCTACAGTTTTTTATGGCTTGTACAATTTGGACGTTGCTTTCCACTCCAGGCACTCGCTTTCCGCGGGCGGTCCGGGAGCCTCCTCGGCTTTCGCCTGCGGGGTCTCCCCTGGACACGCTTTTCCCGCAGGAGTCTCGTACCTTCCGTTCCAATCAACTTTGTTTTAACTTTTAGATAGAACACTTTTGCCTAGAGTCATTTTTGTTTTAAAATAGAAGTATTAGAACCTGAGGTAATGAGGATGCTTTCTAAACATGATTCTATTCAGCGAAATCAACTTGAATAGAGGCTGCCATTGACTTCACTTTCATTTATGACTTGGTGAAAGATATGTAATCAGTAGGACGCCCAAGTTATTGATCCAGTTATTTTAATTAAACTGACTTTCATTCAATATTCCTTCGGTATTCGTTCCATGCGTAAAATGATTGAAGAAGTTGAAACAAATATGGCTTACCGTTGGTTCTTAGGTTATGGTTTCCATGATAAAGTACCTCCTACTCCACGTTCGGGAAAAATTATAAGCGACGCTTTAAAGATACAGAACCTGTTTGAACAGATTTTCAATCGCATTTTAATGACAGCTACTAATAAAAAGTTAATAAGTGCTGAACACGTTTTCGTGGATTCCACACATGTGAAAGCCAGTGCGAATAAACGGAAGTTTGAAAAGAAAACGTCTTCAAGAAGAAATCATTCCAGATCGTGAAAACCATGGAATTACAAGCTACCTATTTAAGAGAGAAATCATACCCGCTTTACATTATACACATCCTCGCACAAACTTCCGCAAACAGGACTATGTCGATGAATATATTGATTGTTACCTTCGCCCTTCGGGAGAGCTATTAAAGTACTCAACAACAAATAAATAGGGCTATCGCGAGCATAAATCCCCAAAACACATCTGTGCAACATGCTCATTTTTATCTCGGTGAACAGAAAGCAAAGACGGTCAAAAAGTGGTGACTCGGCATATCTGGCATACATATGTGGAAGAAGCAGATCATCTGCGTCATCATCAAGATGTAAAACCTATATATGCGAAACGTAAAGAAACGATTGAGCGTGTATTCGCAGATGCAAAAGAAAAGCATGGTATCCGTTGGACTTCTTTAAGGGGACTTAATAAATTGTCGATGCAGGCGATGCTTACTTTGGCTGCCATTAATTTAAAGTAGATGGCCATTTGGACATGGCAAGGTCCAAAAATGTTCTAACATAGTGGGCTCGTAGAGCCCCAATCTCTGAACATTGGGGGAAAATTCAATGGGAATTTCAAAAGGGGTTCGGAATTTTTAATTCCGAACCCCTTTTGCTTTATTTCGTTTTTGATTTTCTTATTTTCACTGCCCTTGTTACCGGTTGTTTTTTAATCCACTTTAAATATTTTTTTAATGCTTCATCATCTTTTAACAAAAGCAAGGTATTTAGTCGGATGGCCAGTTCTCGGTTTGAATACAGTGCGTGAATCTGTTTGTGGCAAGATTTACAGAGATAGGCTATGGGTAAATGGCTTCCGCCAAATTCTCTAGGTGTTAAATGATGGATGGTCAGTTCTATCTCATCCCTGTCACAAAGCTCACAAGTACCTATCATTACATTACTCGGCCAATTATGGCTTTACGGATTTTCCTTCTTCAACAATATGAAACATCAAATGGGCAAGATGATGGATTGGTCCGTACTCTTCATTGTCATCATCTTCTTCATCCTCCACTTCCACTTCATCCATCCCTTGTAAATAAAGTGCCATGAACTCATAAAAATCATTTTTAGTAAAGGAGTAACAATCACTTGGATCCTGATTATCTTCTTCATACTGTAAAACTAGATGGGATAAATCACCCTCATCATCTTCAGCATCAAAAAATACGAAATAACCGATATTTGTATCCAGTTCAAATAATCTGCGAAATCCGCGTGATGTTGCTTTTTCAAACTCAGCCGACGTCAATTTTTGCACTTGCATGCTGTCTACATTATCTTCTTGATGAAAGCCCACGATAAATGTGTTCATAATCAAACCTCCTGTTGAATATGGATAACCATTAGTATCCCCATTTAACCGAATTTATTCCATTTAGAGGTTTGTTTCTAAAACGACCGGGCAATGATCGCTGCCCATGACATCGCAGTGAATGTTTGCCTCTATTAAAGAATCCGCCAGACGTTTTGAAACAATGAAATAATCGATTCTCCACCCAATATTCCGCTCCCTGACTTTTGCCATATATGACCACCAAGTATAAGAGCCTTCCTGGTCTGGATAAAAATGGCGAAATGTATCGATAAACCCTGAATCAAGTAATTCAGTCATCTTTCCACGTTCTTCATTTGTAAAACCGGAATTCCCTATATTGGGTTTTGGGTTTTTTAAGTCGATTTCCTGGTGTGCGACATTGAGGTCACCACAAAAGATAACCGGCTTCACCAGGTCCAGTTCCTTAAGATATTTTATCATCTCATCTTCCCATTCGAGACGGTAATTCAATCTTGATAAATCCCTTTTTGCATTGGGGGTATAAATATTCACCATATAAAAACTCTCGAACTCCAGTGTTATGATCCTGCCTTCCGGCTCCTCATCCAGCTCTCCTACACCATATTTCACTGAAAGCGGTTTTTCCTTCGTGAAAATGGCTGTGCCTGAATATCCTTTTTTCAGTGCATAATTCCAATATTGATGGTACCCTTCCAACTCAAGTGAAATCTGCCCTTCTTGAAGCTTAGTTTCTTGAAGGCAGAAAATATCTGCATCCACGTCTTTAAAGTAATCTAAAAATCCTTTTTTAACACAAGCCCTAATTCCATTTACATTCCAGGAAACCAATTTCATATTCTCTTAAATTCTCCTTATGGCCAATTAATTTCTTTACATTTCAACTATACTATTTATCTGCTTTTTTTCCCATTAGAGTACATTCGAAAACAATCTGGCAAATGATTCTTTTGAACGTTCCAGTAAACCACGATTGTTATACCCGATAGGATCTAGTTTGTCACTATCCATCATATCCTCTTTGTAATGAGTGATGAGATCTTCAATGGTACGGCTGCCCATAAGAAAGACATTCACTTCAAAATTCAGGTGGAAACTCCTCATATCCATATTTGCCGTTCCTATGGAAGCCATATCACCATCTACGATAATAAGTTTCTGATGTAGAAAACCTTTTTTGTACGAGTATACCTCTACGCCGAATTGAAGCAGCTCACCGAAATAGGAGCGACTGCCGTATTGGGTTAAAAACCCATCATTTACTGCCGGAACCATGACCCTAACTTGTATCCCCTTAATTGCGGCATGTTTAATTGCTGCTTTAATCGCTTGATTTGGTACGAAGTATGGACTTGCAATCCAGATTGATTTTGTGGCGTTCGTGATAAGTGAATAGTAAAAGTCACTCATGATCCCCTGTTGTGTATCAGGTCCGCTCGCTACCACTTGGACAGCTCCATCCCCTTGTACCACTTTATTCTTGAATTCTGGACGTCCTTGCAATACATCTTCGCCGCTGACATATTCCCAATCCAAAAGGAAAACGGTATGAAGCATATATACCGCTTCACCTTTAAGGATCATATGTGTATCTCTCCAAAAACCAATGCTTTTATTTCGGCCTAAATATTCCTCTCCTACGTTTAAACCTCCTACAAAGCCAACTTCCCCATCTATGATGATGATTTTGCGGTGATTCCTAAAATTAAATTTTTGATTGAAAAAACCGTGTTTCAATGGCGAAAAGGGATAGGCTTTAACCCCTGCATTTTTCATCCGTTTAACCTCATTATTTGAGAGGCTTAAACTTCCTGCCGCATCAAAAATGAATAAAACCTCCACACCATTTTTTGCTTTTTCAATAAGGATATCTATAATTTCAGTACCAAGCCTGTCGGAACGAAAAATATAGTATTCAATATGGATGAATTTCTCAGCTTTTCTTAATTGTTTTATGATTTCTGTAAACGTTTCGTTGCCATTTTTCAATACTTCCGTTTTCGATGATGTACTAATGGTGGTCTCAGATGCATTTTTGGCAAAAGCTGCGAATGATTTCTGATGATCATTCAAGAACGATAAATCTGGAGAGGATACCCGTGTAACAAGACTCTTCCATTCTTCTCGATCTTTTTTCCTTTTACTTCGGAATAAATACCCCTTTAAATAGAGCTGACCTGAGAATAGATAAAATACATATCCAAATACCGGGAAAAACAAAAGCACATACATCCATAAAAGTGTCTCGTGGGCAAATCTATTTTCGAGCATTAGTGAAAATAGGGTGATAAACATGACCAAAATATATAATCCAATAAAAAATAGCTTCACGTCGAAGCTAACTGAAGTGAACAGGATCATATAAACTGAAGCAATTAATATAAATAAAAATACAATTTCCATCCTTCTTCTTTTCATCTTTTCATTCTCCTACACAGCAATATTTTATATATAAATATCATATACCCATATTTGATGGTAAAAGAAACAAAACACTTACGAAAACCATGTTCGCAAGTGCTTTGTGTATTACCTATCTAGTTATCACTTCATGACAGGAATCAAACTTTCATACAGCTCCATATACTTTAATGACGATGATGTCCAACTGAAGTCTAACTTCATTGCATTTTCGGCCATTTTCCTCCATCTTTTCGGCTGGAATTTGTACAGGCCAACAGATTGCTCAATTGTATGGAGCATATCGTGTGCATTATAATTCGTAAAACTGAAGCCATTGCCTTCACCAGTAAATTGGTTATACGGTATGACCGTATCACGAAGTCCGCCAGTTTCCCTCACTAAAGGCAGTGTACCATAACGCAGTGCCAAGAGTTGGCCGATACCACATGGTTCGAATTGTGATGGCATCAGGAATAAATCAGAACCTGCATATATCCTTCTTGCTAACCCCTCATCAAAATATGTATGGACTGAAACCTGATTTGGATATTGGTCAGCTAAATGACGAAATGCCGATTCATATTGCTCTTCACCCGTACCTAAAAGAATGAATTGAACTCCTTGTTTCATCATTTCATGAAAAACATGGAGAACAAGATCTATTCCTTTTTGATCAACAAGCCTCGTTACCATTGATAAAACCGGGACGTCATCATTGACAGGAAGACCCAGCGATTCCTGTAGCTGACGTTTATTCTCCATCTTACCCTCATAAGAATCGAATGGAACAGCAAGATGTTCATCTGCTGCAGGATTATATTCCTCATAATCGATTCCGTTGATAATACCTTTAAGTTCACCTTTTCTCTTACGTAAAAACCCATCCAGATTTTCCCCGAAATAAGGTATCTGAATTTCTTCCGCATAACTTGGGCTTACCGTTGTGACAATGCTAGAAAAAGCCAGGCCGGCTTTCAAATAACTTACATTCCCATGAAATTCAAGACCATCGATATTAAAATATAACTCACTCAAATCGAGTAATTCAGCTAATACAACCTTAGGATAAACTCCTTGATAGCGTAAATTATGTATCGTAAATATCGTTTTAATATCCTGATAGAATGGATGGTTATGATAATGGGCTTTCATCAAAACGCTGACAAGGCCCGTTTGCCAATCATGGCAGTGTATAACATCCGGTTTTTCTTCCAAATAGGGTAATGCCTCTAAAATGGCACGGGAAAAGAAGGCGAACCTTTCGCCATCATCGAAGAAACCATAACTACCATGCCTTTTGAAATAATATTCATTATCCAGAAAATAATATGTAATTCCGTTAGCAACAAGTTTTTCGATGCCACAAAATTGCTGGCGCCAGCCAACAGGAACTTCTATACTCGTCATATGTTCCAATTCCTGTTTGAATTGGTTAGGAAGATCCCCGTATTTAGGTAGGATGACACTTACATGGACTCCCTGTTTTTTCAGCGCTTTCGGGAGCGCGCCTATAACGTCTCCGAGCCCTCCCGTTTTTATAAAAGGGGCGCATTCTGAAGCAGCAAATACAACATTCATTGCCGCACCTCCTCTATCCTCTATTAAATTACTTCCGCTTTTTTTATTACAGTAGGCTGTTTTAAACCAATGACTGATTTTTCACTAGTAACTCTCACTTCTTTATCAGTTATGATATTTTCAACGATGGCTCCTTCTTCAATCACGCCTTTTTGCATGATGATGCTATTTCTTACTATCGCACCCTTTTTCACCTTTACCCCACGGAAGAGTATACTGTTTTCGACAATTCCTTCAATATCACAACCGTTGGCTATCAATGAGTTGGTAACCTTCGAAGAACTTGAATATTTGGTCGGTGCCTCATGTTTGATTTTCGTATAAACATCCCAAGTATCCCCGAAGAAAGAACGGATTACCGAAGGGTTCAGGAAATTCATATTACTGGCATGAAAGCTTTCAATCGAATGGATGAATGGCATATCACCTGTAAAGTTATAGCCTTTTACGGTAAAACGATGAAGATTTGCTTTCACAGCGTCTTTCAAAAAGTCATATTCCCCACTGTCAACACAGCTTTTGATCAAATTCACCAATAGCGATTTACTTATGATGAAAGTTTCTAGACAAACATGGTCACCAGGTCTAGGGATTGTATAAAAGCTAATGTCAGTTATGTCTTCATCCGAATCTACCGAGCAGGTGTGATAGATTGGTTTTTCAATCAATTCCCCTACATAATCCTTATATACCACCGTGATATCCGCTTTATGTTTTTTGTGATAATCAAGCACTTCATTAAAATCCAATTTGCATACATGGCTTCCTGGGGAAATGATGACAGTATCTGCCTCTGCACGTTCGAAAAAGCTGAGATGATCATAAAATTGCTTCATATCGCCTGTTACCGTTTCATCCGGATGGATAGGGGGCAAGATGTATAAGCCTCCTGAACGCCGATCCAAGTTCCATTCTTTACCTGAGCCAAGATGATCCATAACTGAAAGATACTTTTCTTTTGGGAAAACGGCTACTTTTGATACATCTGCATTAATGAGATTCGACATAGTAAAGTCAATCAAACGGTAGCGTCCACCAAATGGCACAGATGCTACATTACGGTGAGCAGTCAGTTCTTTTAAATGTTGTCTTTCATTGATTAAGTTTATAATACCCAACACATTTTCCATAGCATCTTCCCCTTTTTCTAGTTAAGAGTGATCTTTTTTTTGTTTGGATTGATAATGGTCTGATTTTCACCAATTAAGGTAATATCGGATGTCACCGCTGAATTGCCAACTACGGCACCATCTTCTATAACACAATTACTGGCTATGATGCTTCTTTCTATATGAACGTTTTTACCAATCGTGACATTAGGCATGATGACTGAATCTTTTATGGTTGAACCATAGCCCACCTGTACATTATAGGATAAAACCGAATGTTCAATGTTCCCATGTATCATGCATCCTTCATTGATAAGCGACTGACTGACCTCGGCATCCGGTGATATATATTGCGGTGGATGATTTGCATTACGGGCAAAAATTTTCCATTGCTGATCATTCAACTGGAAATTTGGCGTATCCTCCAATAAGTCCATATGTGCCTGCCAAAGACTTTCGACCGTTCCAACATCTTTCCAATAATCATTAAAACGGTAGGCATATAGCTTTTTTCGATCTTCAAGCATTTTTGGAATGATGTTGCTGCCAAAATCATTGGAAGAATTTTCGTCTTTTTCATCATTGATTAAATACCGTCTTAGGGTTTTCCAATTGAAAAGGTAAACTCCCATGGAAGCAAGATTACTTTTTGGGTATTTTGGTTTTTCGTCAAATTGTGTGACTTTATCATCATCATTAGTATTCATGATTCCGAAACGACTTGCTTCCTGCCACGGCACTTGAATGACCGCTATTGTTGCCTCTGCATTTTTTTCAATGTGATAATCCAGCATCTTACTGTAGTCCATCTTATAAATATGGTCACCAGAGAGAATCAGTACATGTTCCGGATCATAGTTATCAATGTATTGGATATTTTGATAAACAGCATTTGCCGTCCCTTTATACCATTCACCGCCTTCTTTCCCTTGATAAGGGGGAAGTACGGAAACTCCGCCAACATCCAAATCAAGGTCCCAAGCTTTGCCATTACCAACATAATCATTTAGAATCAATGGCTGGTATTGGGTCAGTACCCCAACCGTATCTATACCAGAATGAGTGCAGTTACTTAATGGAAAATCGATGATTCTATATTTACCGCCAAAGGGAACAGCTGGTTTTGCCAAACCAATTGTCAATTCGCCTAACCTTGAACCCTGGCCTCCTGCCAATAACATTGCTATCCATTTTTTCGCTCCCATTATTCGGTCACTCTCCCCCGTCTTTTTTTTGTTTGCTTCATAAAAATAGAAATGCCTAATGGAGGTACAGTTATTTCCATGCTGTATGGTTGATTATGGTATGGTATCTTTTTGACATTAATGGGTTCTTCATTGATCTGACCCGATCCTCCGAAAGCTGCTGAATCACTGCTGAAAACTTCAATATATTTGCCTTGCGATGGTACACCTATTTGATAGTGAGCATGAGCCTGTGCAGAAAAATTACAGACAACAATGCAATAATCGCCTTTGCGTTTACCTTTTCTCATAAAGGTGATGATACTTTGTTCACTATTGTTCGGATCGATCCATTCAAAACCTTCCTGGACATGATCCAGTCTCCAAAGGGAGGAAGTTTGGCTGTAAAAGTCCTGAAGGGTACGGAAGTAATATGCCATCTTTTCGTGGGATTCATATTCCAAAAGCAACCAATCCAATTGTTCCTCATCTTTCCATTCTATGAATTGGCCAAATTCTCCTCCCATAAAGAGAAGCTTCTTCCCAGGATGCGTCATGAAATACCCAAAAAGTAACCGTAAATTTGCAAACTTCTGCCAATAGTCACCTGGCATTTTATTTAATAATGACTTCTTGCCATGAACCACTTCATCATGTGAAAAGGGCAAGACGAAATTTTCTGAAAAAGCATAGAAAAATGAAAATGTTAAAAGGTTATGATGATATGGCCTTTCATTTGTTTCAAGTTTCATATAACGAAGGATATCGTTAGTCCATCCCATATTCCATTTGTAATTAAAGCCCAGGCCGCCTATATCGGTAGGTGAAGTGATAAGTGGCCGGTCTGTCGCTTCTTCAGCCATCATTAATGCATTGGGATATTTCTTAAAAACCACTTCGTTAAGTTTTTGTAAAAATTGTATGGCTTCAAGGTTTTCCTCACCGCCAAACTGGTTTTTCAGCTTGACCGGCAATGGATTATCATGATTCAAGTAAACCATTGACGATACCGCATCGACACGGACCCCATCAATATGGTATACATCCATCCAAAACATTACATTTGATATAAGGAAACTTATTACTTCTGGTTTAGTAAAATCAAAGTTGTATGTCCCCCATAACGGGCGATCTGCTCTCGTGTAATCAATTGGTTCATAGAGAGGCGTACCATCAAAACGGGAAAGTCCATGCGCGTCTTTACAAAAATGGGCGGGAACCCAGTCAAGGATTACACCTATGCCCTTTTGGTGGCAAAGGTTAATTAAATATTTAAAATCTTCCGGTGAACCGTACCGACTGTTTACGGAATAATAACCTGTGACCTGGTATCCCCACGATTTATCAAAAGGGTGTTCCATTATGGCCATGATTTCAATATGTGTAAAACTATTATCAATCACATATTCAACTAATCTATCAGCCAATTCACGGTACGAATAAAATTCACCATCTTCTTTCTGTTTCCATGTTCCTGGGTGCACTTCATAAATGGACATGGGTTTTTGATAAATATTTTCCTTTTTCCTATCGGCTATCCACTTCGAATCTTGCCATTCAAAATTATCCAGCCTTTTAATGACCGAAGCAGTATTTGGTCTGACCTCCGAATAAAAGGCATATGGATCGGCTTTTAGGATACGTTTATTTCCGGGTGTATGTATTTCATATTTATAAAGTTCCCCTTCTTGTAATCCTGGTACGAACAACACCCAGATACCTGAACGCTCGATCCGTTTCATCACATGATCTTTTCCGTCCCAATTATTAAAATTACCGACTACTGAAACTTGCTTGGCATGGGGGGCCCAAACGGTGAAGCGTACTCCTTCATTACCTAATGTTGTCACAATGTGTGCACCAAGCATTTTATAGCTTTCATAAAGGGTGCCTTCATGAAACAAATACAAATCGAAATCGCTTGGATAAATCTCTTGTAGCTGGTCAATAATTGTACTCAATAAAACCCCTCCATCAGTATTAACTCGATAGTATTTTACCCATCCTTCCCCAGTTATTATATATATTCGATGAAAATGATATTAATCCTTCAAATGGAGGTGAAGTTATTGTTATAAATAGCCGATTTTTTGTAAATTTAAACACTTTTTTAAAGAAAAAAGACATTTATTGTAAAAATATTATTATACCAAGAAAAACTCTTCCCTTTTTTTGGGAAGAGCTTTAAGGAATCCAGTATGAATGCTTCATGTTATTTGTTCATTTCGAATCATGGAAGTCTTCGTCAAGAATAAATAGGATAATGAGACTGACCATGCCAAAGGAGTATTCCCGTTTGGTATATTACTGCCTCCAATATATAACTCAGGAACTTCCCAATTTTCCGGAATGATCATTTTTGTTTTATCTATATATTCATTAACTTTGTTCATCATGCCAAGTTCAAGGTAGCATAAGCCCAACCATGGAAGCCCGAAACACCATTCCGCTTCTTGACCGTCATTATAATAAAGGTCCTTCTCATATCTAATGCAACCATTTGTTCTTTCTAGTCTTTCTGTGACATTCTTCAATATTTCAAGTGCTATTTCACGGTCTACCAGCCGATACGGATAAATCAACGATAAAAGGGCTAAATCCGTCTCTTTTGAATAACTTTCCCTTGGAAGCAGGAAACGAAGTGTTTCTTCTCCCTTTTTAATCAGTTCTTCCTTGACGTTTACCAGCATTTTGACTGAATTCAATCCAGCAACACATGCACCTATGCTTGAAGCGTGGATTTCTATATTTTCTTCCCACATCCCGTTATCTTCCGACTGCCAATATTGCAGGCATTCCAAGTAATTGACCAGCTTTTGGACAATTTCTAAATCACGTTGGTTTCTTATCACCTTTTTACCATGCCTATATCCTTCACCGACACCCCATAAAAAGGCACCTACCGCATCATTTTGGGCATGCCCCCACTCATCGGGCAGTTCTTTTAGCTCAGTGGAATACCTTGCATGGATATGTTCAAATAGAAACTGGGGTTTCTGCACCGTATGAATATCTATCTTCCACTCATAGGTTTGAAATAAGTCGAATAAAGCATGATATGCTTTTTCGTAACGATTGGACGGATCATTTATAAAAGGTATTACTGTATAAACGACATCCCTTATCCAGACATAATTATAATCTTCGGAAACGCTTGCAGTATATGCACCATTAGGAAGCCGCATGCGATCAAGAACCTCTAGGGCACCATTAACATTCATCAATTGAACACCTCCATAGTTATTTGCTTATTCCCATTGTAGACAGACTCCCGTTTTCTAAACGTTGGTTGTTTCATTTTCATTTAGAAGCGCTTTCATTTCTGCTAACCAAAACGACCATTCAGAAGTACATTCAACCTAGTTTATGTAATCACTGGCCATTTTGATAATCAAGCTTCCAATGTTCATTAAAAAGCGTCATTTGCCTAACCGTAATGAACGAACTCAAAAAGGTGCGGTTTATGAAATATGTTCTTGGGAAATGAAAAACCAGTAATGGCAATCCATTACTGGTTATATCGGCCTATCATTAAAATGTTTAGTAATCATTAAAAGAAATTTAGTAATTTCATCAAGGAAAGCAAGCCAATCATAACCGTAGCCAATCGTCTTCTCGTAAAAACGGCAGCCAGGAAAGCTGTAAAAAGATTCGGCCAAATCCAACCCATTATCCTAAAGTGAAAAGACCTGTTCTATATGCAAAAAGCGCCGCCATTAAGGCTACTTGCTGATGCTTTAGCCAATCGATGCCCTATTCAGGAATCTGCGCATTATTACTAAGCAACGCCAAAAGAACGATTCTAGGTATGAGCGAGCCTGTTAGCAAAACCGATACTTAGGTATCCCATAAAATAGGTATACAATTCTTTACTCCTTGGCAATAATTCACCATCATTGACCTCGGAAAAGCCACCGCTTTTCCATTTTAGCATTATCCTGACTCGTATAATTTCACCGTTGTTTTAATAAGTTTCTTCAATTGCTTTTCAGCTGGCGAAGCAGAATGGGCAACTCACTATATATTTCGATGATCTCACTTATCGGCATTCTAACTAAACCGCTGGAAGAAGGGGCAACGAATTCCATGGTCTCATTGGATGTGGTTTCTTCTTGCAGCCCCCATGAGATTTTTCGTAATTGACGATATTCCTGATAGACACCCTTTCCTACAAAACAGACAAGTTTAGGTTTATACTTTTTTATTTTCCTTTTTAATTGTTTCCTTCCTTTTATGTACTCTTCTTTAGTGATATCGTCCGCTCCTTTTGTAGGCCTGGAAACGATATTGGTAAAACCATAACCTAAATCCAGCAATGACGAGTCTTCAGTCGGTTCATATTTCCTTGGTGTCAGCCCGGACTCGAAGAGGATTTTCCAAAAGCGATTATTTGGATTCGCATAATGATGACCAGTCTCACCTGAACGAATGCTTGGATTGAAACCTACGAACAAAATATCCAAATTTCCCTTTAAATGATCAGAGATGCCTTCCATATTAAAACTCCTTTTCAAATTTGCTATTTAATCATTGTACAAAACTGAAAAATATTTAACTACCTTTTGAACGGTGACGGCTCCATAGTATGGGTGCATACCTGACAAATTGTATTTAGAAGACCTATTTCTCCTAAAACATTATGTTCGCCTTCACTGGACACACTGCCAGACATTTGATATGAATAGGATACCATAGTGGAGGTAAAGATTTTTTTCCAAGGAATAAACCGGTTTTTCCGATGTCCCGGCATAAAGCAAAAACCTGCATGCTTTTCAAAGCTTGCAGGGATTTAAATTAAAGGATATCCGCGATTTTTTTTCATGTACTCATCGTCGGAAATGACAGAAAGCTAAAGGACATTAAGAATATGGCTGAGTGCATTCAATTTGCCCATTCATTTTCTAGTAATGATTTGAAGACCAATTGTAGGCACGGGGAGGGTTATTGGGGAAACCAAGACAAGCGAAAGACCCGTTATTTCTGGTGGAAATCACGGGAATTTTTGGACGCTGAATTAGCCTCCATCAATCAAATGCCGATATCCAAACAGGCAGGGATTTAAATTCGATAGAGTAAAAGAAATAGTTCCTCCTATTATATTATGTGAAAGTGTAAATCACTCATTTGACCAGTAGGAGCTATAAATTATTGATTCTGCTTCTGTTCTAAAATCATTCAAATCTCTCCGATGGCTTACTTTAGTAAAGGGTACTATGAATTCTTATACATTGGAGTGATAAGTCTCTCGATTTTTAGGAACCTTTAGAAATGGTAATGAATCTATTAAATAAGATCAAGATCCTTTATTAAAACCGCAGCAACTTTATAGTCGCAATTCCATTTGGCAAACGACTTTACTCGTAGGCACATACATACCTACGAGTTTATTTACGCATCGGAATATGCTTCTTGTGTACATTCGCTTCTTTCAAACTCGGGAATCAGGAAACATTCTGGCGGTGTTCGATATGATCATGTTTTCTCGCATTGGCCATTTTATTGATGGTAAGAAGAATTCCAGAAAACCATATTATCACGATGCCAGTATAGATGTATATATGGGCTTCAATCGGAATCCATGTAGCTAATAATGTTCTTACATTGATTAAGATAATGAAACCGCCCACTAAAACACCCATTAATTGAGCAGGAAGCATCCTGACAAGCCAGGCTGCAATTGGTGCGGCAACCACTCCTCCAATTATCAACGCTACGACCCAAAGCCAATTGACAGCTTCCCATCCAAGAGAAATGATAAAGCCAAGACTTCCAAAGAAAGCAATGGCAAATTCGCTCGTATCTACAGTTCCTACAGCTTTTCTCGCCGTCATGCCTTTTTTTGACAATAAAACAGGTGTTGCAATCGGTCCCCAACCGCCTCCGCCTGTTGCATCACAAAAGCCTGCAAAAAGGCCTAACGGAATGGATTGTTTTGCTGTCAATGGCTTTACGGTTTCATTTTCCTTTGACGGTTTAAAAATAAATAAAAAGCGGAATAAAACGTATACACCAAGACCAAATAAAAATATGGCAATATACGGTTTTGCTAATTCGGCTGGCAGGTTACTCAGGAAACATGCACCTACAAATGCACCAACAGAACCTGGAATGATCAAGCGATAGACCATATTTTTATCAACGTTCCCAAACTTGATATGTGAAGCTCCGGATACTGCTGTGGTCACTACTTCCGATAAATGAACGGATGCTGATGCTACTGCAGGGGCAATCCCGAATGTCAACAATAAGGAAGTGGAACTCACTCCATACCCCATTCCAAGCGAACCATCAATTAATTGGGCTAAAAACCCGATAAAGGCCAAAACGATTAACTTTTTCATGACATTCCCCTTTTTTCACTAAAATAGAACCTATATCATCGACCCGATGGTACCGTTTGCCTGTATAAATCATTTAGATTTCCTTTAAGGCACAAAGAGGCACCTAACCAAAATGAAATGACATGTTGGTTAGGTGCCTTCAGTTTTTCTGATCAGCCCATCGATATATTTTCTTCAGCTTCTACAGGTAAAAGCCTAGCTAAAAAACGATATCTTTCTTTTAAGGAATATTTATAAATATCCTCTATTGAATCTTTCAATAATTTAGATTTTTCTTCTTTTGAAAATGACCCATTCTTTATAATCATTCTTGCTTCAAAAAGGAATTCAAGATATTCTTCATATGATTCATCATATACTTTACCTAGGTCATTCCGTATTTTTTTTGCGAGCGTTGGACTTGCTCCATTGGTAGAAACACTTATGGAAAGCATGCCTCTATTCAATGTGGCCGGTATATGAAAATTACCCAACTCATGATTGCTGATTACGTTAACCAACTGACTTTCGGATGCATTCTTGTAAACTCGTTCGTTTACTTCAGTAGAATTGGTAGCAACAATGATTAAAAATGCATCATTATAGTCAGTTTCTTCCACTTCTTTAAGTAAGACCCGAATCTTACCTTCTTTCTCCAACACTTGAAAACCTGTGCATATTTCGGGGCTTACGACGGTAACTTCAGCACCAGCTTCCAATAAGGGGCCCGCTTTAAAGTAAGCTATTTTACCACCGCCAATTATGACACACTTTCTGTTCTCGATATTAAGCGTAATTGGATACATAGGCTCCCTCCCCACTCACTTCATGAATTCGTTCTGATATTGCTTGTTCAATCTTTGGGTGATAACCTAAATATCGGCAAAGTATGATTCTTTGCTTCCCCTTTTTTTGGATCTTTTTTATACTATTTTCAATCGACTGCATTAAGAGACCTGTAAACAATAAGTAAGGAATGATAAATACTTGGTTTGATCGAGATTCCACCGCAAATTCTAACGCTTCTCCAAAGCTTGGTGTGGCAGCTGTCAAATAACACTCTTGCACCCGGATTTTTGGAAACCTGTTCCTTAGCAAAACGGCCAATCGAGATAAATCCCTTTTCACGTCGGGGTCACTGCTGCCCCTTCCAACCAATAAAACCAAGGAATCATCTGTAACACTTACATTTGTTTCCTCCAACCGTTCCACTAAAATGTCAACCATTTTCTCGCTGACACCAATCGGCCTTCCGTATTTCAAGCCAACAGCGGGGTACCGTTCTTTCATTTTATTCAATATGACTGGAATATCATGTTTTGCATGTACAGCTGTCAGCAATAGAACTGGAATGGCCAATATGCTCGTCGCACCTTTTTGGACGCATCGTTCGTAGGCCTCTTCAATCGTAGGAGTTTCCAATTCCAAGAAGCAATACTCTTGAATGGAATATGGCTGTGCTTGCATACAAACTTTAATAAAATCAATGGCTTGGGCTGAAGCTTCTTTAACACGGCTGCCATGGCAAATATATAAAATGGCTTCCATTAAAAGGCCTCATTCGCCAACAAATTTTCGGTTTGTTTTCCTTCAAACCATTTGATTTTTTCCCGTAAATTAACGACATCCCCCACGACTATCATGCAAGGATTCGAAATTTGTTCGTAATTGGCGGTTTCCACTACTTTAGCCAACGTACTGACAGCTGTTTTTTGCGTTGTTAATGTACCCCAATGAATAAGGGCCACCGGAGTCTCTGGGCTTTTTCCATGTTCCAAAAGTTTTCCTTGAATATATGGCAGGTTTTTAACACCCATATAAATGGCTAATGTATCGATTCCTTTTGCAAGGGATTCCCACTTGATATTATCCTCTTCATCTTTTTTCCGATGACCGGTAACAATTGCAAATGATGAAGCATAGTCCCTATGTGTAACTGGAATTCCCGCATAGGCTGTAGCAGCGATTCCAGCTGTAATTCCTGGTACGATTTCAAAGCTCACGCCACTTTTGGCAAGGGCTTCCGCTTCCTCACCGCCTCTCCCAAAGACGAATGGATCGCCGCCTTTCAAACGGGTGACTATTTTTCCCTTTTTTGCATATTTAACGAGGAACCGATTGATGGTATCCTGCTGCAACAAATGATAATCCGGCAGTTTACCGCAATTAATCAGCTCGACACCGTCTTTTGCATGATTCAAAAGTTCTTTATTGACAAGTCGATCATATAAAATGACATCAGCTTCTTGGATGCATTTTAATCCTTTTAATGTAATTAAATCTGGATCTCCGGGACCGGCTCCTACTAGATATACTTTCCCCATTTTTGCATCCTGCCTTCCCTTAGAGAATTGTTTCGAATTCCGATAAAACGAAACCTGCTCCATTTTTAATTTTCCTTTTTTCATATAATGAGATGTCATCCACTTCAGGCGTTTTCAAATAATGCTTTTCCAGCTCGATATCAACAAGATCAAACGCCTTTTCATCTGAATCGGCAACAATGATGACATGAATTGGTTTTTCCTTGATAGTGACTTCAAAACGGTATAGATTCATGGAATGCTTACCTTCCCCTATTAAACGGCCACTTCCGCTAATATATCATCAAGTTTACTTTGTAATTCGTCTACCCCTACCCTTTCCACAAAGTCGAGAAAGGTTTCGGAAAGAAGTTTAGTTTCTTTGAAAAATAGGATCATTTCTTTCAAAACATGATGGAGCTTTTCAGCTTCCACTTTTCCTTTAAGCTTTTCATTGAACTTCCCGCCCTCATTCAGCGTTCCTCCAACGTATATCTCAAAAGCCTCGACCATCTTTTTATCCTGATTTTTCATTTTTATGCCTTGCAGCCCTATTTCGGCGATGGCTCTTTGACCGCAATTATTCGGACAGCCGACCATATGCATCCTTACAGGCACATCGAGATCTATTTCCTTGTCCAGTGATTCAGAAATGGTCCTCATTCGGTTTTTCGTATCAACTAGAGCCAGGTTGCAATACTCGATGCCTGTACACGAAACGGAGTACCCAATGAATTTCTTTGGTTGATATGGAAATCTTTCGAAGATGGATTCCTGCTTTAATTCCTCAATTTTTGCATCCGGCACATTAGGAATGATTAGATTTTGAGAATTACAGTTGCGGATTTCACCATTTCCATATTTTTTTGCAAGTTCGGCAAACTCGATCACTTCGTCTGGGTTTAGACGACCAACTGGTATATTGACGCCAACATAGTTCAGACCATCTTGCTTTTGTTTATGGATGCCGTAGAAATACCCTGCATTCCATCCCTTCACCGCACTTTCTCCCTTTTCAGGAAGCGGACCGGTGTATTCCAGCAATTTTTCCTTGAATTGTTCAGGACCCCAGTCAGCGACAAGGAATTTCAAACGTGAGCGATGACGCTTTTCACGGTACCCAAAGTCACGGAATATCGTCGTGATGGCGGCAGCCACTTCCACAGTTTTTTCAGGTAAAATGAATAAGTCAAGTTCTTCTGCCAGCATCGGAACGGAGGAAAGCCCACCCCCTACTTTTACGTGAAAACCGACTTCCGTTATTCCATCAATTACTTTAGTAGCTGGATTGAATGAAACACAGTTGATTTCAGCATTTGAAGCATTATGGATATTGGCACTTATGGACATTTTATATTTCCGCGGAAGGTTCGAATAGTCTTCATTAAGGCGGAAATACTCAAATACATCATATAGTACCTCGCGTGTATCAAATAGTTCATCAGGATCGATGCCTGCCAATGCATTACCGATGATATTACGGGTTATATCACCACAAGCTCCAGCCGTAGTCATTCCAACCTTTTCTAAACGATTCAATATATCCGGGACCTGTTCGATGGTCAGCCAATGGAATTGAATGGCTTGACGGGTTGTAATGTCATATACGTCCCTCCCGTAATCTTTAGCGATGTTAGCTAGAGTTATTTGTTGATCATAAGTCAGGATACCTCCGGGAATAACGACTCGCATCATCCAATAACCAGCTTCTTTTGGCCGTTGCAGGTATAAACCTGCCCACTTGAACATATCCCATTTCTCTTTAGGGATGGAATCAAACCCATTTGCTGCGTAATGTGGAATATCATCAAATATCTTCAAGCCGTCTTTTTCCAATTTCCAGATTTCCGTTTTATTT
The DNA here is from genome assembly GCF_058783805.1 of Peribacillus sp. FW305-BF15. Taxonomy (NCBI): domain Bacteria; kingdom Bacillati; phylum Bacillota; class Bacilli; order Caryophanales; family Bacillaceae; genus Peribacillus; species Peribacillus sp. FW305-BF15. The sequence continues at coordinate 18,850 of NZ_JBYSYV010000033.1, forward strand.
TTAGCGATTAGTGGATTTTCCGACCAAAATTTCTCGTAAACCATTACATTTCCTCCTTGATTAAATCGCTTTCTTTGCTGTTAAATAACCGATTACCTGTTCAACGCACTCTTCAATGCTGTATTGGTCGGATTCTAAAATGATTTCCGGTTGTTCAGGTTCTTCGTATGGAGAGTCGATTCCGGTAAAATCTTTAATGATGCCTTTACGGGCCTTGTCATAAAGCCCTTTTGGATCACGCACTTCGCACTCTTCAATCGGACACTTTATGTATACTTCAATAAACTCCCCTTCTTCGAGTAAATCACGTACAATCTGCCGATCTGCCCTGAAAGGTGATATGAAAGCGGTCAATACGAACTGCCCACTATCCACGAATAACTTGGAAACCTCACCGATCCGCCTAATATTCTCGGTTCTATCTTCTTCAGAAAAACCTAAATCTTTATTTAAGCCATGACGGATATTATCACCATCCAAAACATAACTTCGAATATTCCGATTGTATAATTCTTTAGCGACCGCGTTTGCAATCGTTGATTTTCCGGAACCCGATAGTCCTGTAAACCATAGAACCGTGCTTTCATGCCCGTTCTGCTTCCGTCGGTGCTCCTTGGTCAATGACGTCTCATGCCATGTGACATTCGTACTTTTACTCATTTGATATTCCCCCTCTTCATGTGACCCTTCCATTTATGTCCAATCAGTTATAAACTTCATTTTTTTTTAGACCTTCTATCAACACCTCGATGACTTCCTTACGGCTAAAGGTAGCTGGAGGAATTTCTCCATTACGCAACATTTCCCTTACCTTCGTTCCAGACAGGATGACATGGTCTTCCTTGCCATGCGGACAAGTTTTAGCGGAAGCCATATTGCCACATGCTTTACAGTAAAAACTATGTTCAAAGAATAATAGCGTGATTCCTAACTCATCTGCGTTAAAGTTCCCGAAGATTTTTTGGGCATCGTATGTGCCATAATAATCGCCCACACCCGCATGATCACGTCCGACGATAAAATGGGTGCAACCATAATTTTTACGGACCATCGCATGGAAAATGGCTTCTCTAGGTCCTGCATAACGCATGGCAGCAGGGAAAACTGCAAGGGAGACGCGATCCTTAGGATAATATTTGTCAAGCAGAACTTTATAGCTTTCCATTCTTACATCTGCCGGAATGTCATCTGATTTAGTGGCACCGACGAGAGGATTTAAGAATAAACCGTCGACGATCTCCAATGCTGTCTTTTGAATATATTCATGTGCACGGTGAACAGGGTTCCTCGTTTGGAAACCGACAACCGTTTCCCATCCTTTTTCAGCGAAAGCCTTCCTTGTCTCGACTGGGTCCAAATAATGAGCTTGAAATAGCGGACGCTCTATTCTCTTGATCAACTTTATTTCCCCGCCGACATATACATCCCCGCGGTTATATAAGTTTTTTACTCCAGGATGCTTCTCATCAGCTGTTTGATATACCAATGTCGCTTCCAATTGCTTATCTGGAGTGTAAATATCAGAAACGGAGAGAACCCCGTATGTTTCACCATCATGGGTTAATGTTACTTCTTCACCTATAGTAAGGCTTCCTGCAGTTTCTTCGGTCAAAGGCAGCGTAATCGGGATGCTCCATACATGTCCGCTGCTTAGCCTCATATCCTTTACCACTGTCTCATAGTCACTTTTTGTAAAGAATCCTTTAATCGGGCTGTAGGCACCAGTCCCTATCAATTCAAGATCGCTTAAAGCAATTTCATCGATTTCGATTGACTTCGTTATTTTACTAATATCATATTTTGGTTCCCAAAGATCGATTAATGTTCCTCCGTGCGGTAAACTGATTGTCATGCTAATTTCCCCCTATGGTTTCTATTTATTTATGCCTATAATTTCTATTTATTTAAGACAAATGCAATCCGCATTCCGTTTTTTGAGCCCCTTGCCAACGGCCTGAGCGTAAATCATCAGCATTGAAGGCAGGTGCAGTACACGTTTTACATCCAATGCTCGGATATCCATTATCATGCAGGACATTATATGGAAGACCATTTTTGTGGGCATAGCGCCAAACATCTTTCCATGTCCAATGTATGAGCGGGCATATTTTAACTGATTTGAACTTATTATCCTTATTGATATACTCGGTCTTAGCCCTTGTTTCGGATTGCTCCCTCCGCAGTCCCGAAAGCCAGGCTGTTGCCGATGAAAGCACATCTGTAAGCGGAACGATTTTACGGATGTTACAGCACTTATTGGAATCACTAAGCCATAATTCATCGCCATATTCCGCCGCTTGTTCCTCAAGCGTCAAGTCAGGTTTCTTCATTTCGATCAAAAGCTTCGGATATCGCTTCTTCACTTCCTCGATCAATTGGTAAGTTTCCTCAAAATGAACATCTGTATCTAGGAAAACTATTTTTGCCGAAGGATTGACCTTCGCCAATAAATCCGTAAGCACGATGCCTTCAATACCAAAACTGCAAGCATAAATCAGTTTGTCTCCATAATGGTCATTCGCCCATTGCAGTACTTCCAAAGCACCTTTTGTCTCAGTGTCTTGAGGAAATACAGGGAAGTCCCCTGTATTGAAATTTTCATAGTTTATTAATGCAGCCAACTTTGTAGCCCCCTCTAAAAACTTGCTGTATCAGGTTAGAGTAACTGTTGATCAATTCCCGTTGTAATCTTCCCCGGGTTATTTGAATCTAGGAAAAAGAGACGAATCTAACCAATACTCTCTTTATATCAGTTAAACCCGCCTCTAGTTTTTCTAGTCAGCAGATACCTTATTTAATTCTTAGTTTTTCATTTCTCTCCATTTGAATGATTTTACCATCCTGGACAATAAGTGTAATGGATCCATATTTCATTGAATTAAGCATTTCTTGAAGTCGTTCAAAAATTTCTTCAAGCTGATTCTCTTTATTCAAACCAGTTCCTCCTTTAAGAAAACCCGCGAATATTTTATTTTAAATTTTTTAGATTTATATAATTCCATACAACCTTACATTGTTATGGTCTGCCTAAAATTTTCACAAAAAACAAAAATCTTTCCATGATGGAAAGATCGCAAGGTAAATATCTTTACCTTATCTTCCAAAATGATCAACATTTTGTTGGAGTTAGCACCTTGCATCCATCATGCAGGTTGCCGGACTTCAAAGGGCCAATTCCCTCCGTCGCTCTGGATAAGTTTTATTATTTTAAATATTAACATATATTTAATCCTTGTCAATGGAGTTTTCTTATAAAATAACTTGGTTTAATATTATGGATGAACTGTTATTTTTATACACACTATTCAATTTATGATTTTATGTTCATATAAATACGAAAATAGACTCGTCTTTTTAGATAAAATCTCCAAAAAAATGAGTCTATTTTCATTAATAGGCCTATTATTGACGCGTGTTATTCTAAAAAAATTTCTAAGGTTCCAGTCTTTTTATAGAAGGAATTAATTTATTGAAGTCATTAATTTCTTAACTGTATCGCTTCTACAAATTCTTGAACCTGACTCTGGACGCGATCAATTAAATGCAAATCATTGATCGGATTTTCTGGATTCTGTTTATCTATTTCCTTATCAACAAAATAAATCCCCTGCAGCGGCTCGCCTTTTAATATTGAAATTAATGGTTTAAGCGCATAGTCAATCGCCAATAGATGCCTGTTACTTCCACCAATCATGATTGGCAACACCGGCTTACCCTTAAAAGCACCTTCTGGCAGCAAATCAATCAATGCTTTCAATACACCTGTATAAGAAGCCTTATAAACCGGTGAACCTATAATGACTCCTCTGGCTGCTTGAATTCGCTCTGAAAGCTTTGAGATATCCTCGCTATTATATTTCCCTTGGAATAAATCATCTGCTGAGAAATCCGTAATCGAGAAATAAGCTGTAGTAAATCCTGCATTTTCGACTAATGATTGAATATGTTTTAGTGAAATGTCCGTTCTTGATGGAATAGCCGGACTTCCTGATAAAATTACGATATCGCTCATTTGATACCCTCCAATGTTACAAGATTTCCAGATATAATTTTCTTAAAGCATTTCGTGAAGTATACATTTATCGTAATTGTCTGAAAAATATAAGTCAAATCTTACACTCTGGACTTCTACTCTTAATGAAAAAAGAAACGGTCATATTTACGGCTTGATTCTCATGCCCTTAAATATGACCGTTTCATTATGTATGATTTTGTTTCCCATGAATACCATATACCAAAAGATGAGCAATGCTCTTAATTCGTTCAGAAGTAAAATATGGCTCCTTTTTTTGTTGATGGATCTCATAATGTGTAGATAAAGCCAATGTGAAAGAAATGATCCCTACATTAAATAAAATAATATCAGAGATATATTGTATCTCTCCGCTATCTATTCTCTTCTGTATTTCAATATGCCTGGCATTTGGCTTGAAAATCTGATCTACATATTGCTTTGAAATATCTTGATCGAATTGTGTTTCCCTAAATAATATCGAAAACTGTTCTTTATTTTCAAGAATTTTTTTTATCATGGTAGTAACATGATTCTCCACTAGATCATCCGTGGATAGATGGCTAGTCCCATCTTCAGATTCCTCTTTTTCATTAGGGGTAATTGTAGCCAAAAGCAAATCTTTTTTGCTGTCAAAGTATTTGTAAATAGTAGCTTCGGAAACATTGCATGCAGAGGCAATTTCATTCGTTCTTGTCATGTCAAAACCTTTAGTGGCAAAAAGAGTCCGGGCTACATTTATGATTCGTTCTTTGGTTTGCTGCCCTTTTTTCAAAAATATCAACCTTCTTTTATAAAGATAAGACCGGTTTCACCCATCTATTTCCCATGATATATCGCTGGTATCAATCGGTCAATATTACCTTTGATCTATTAGAATTCAATATTCCCATATATCATAAATAGAAAACATCAACTGGTCGGGACGATGTTTTCTATTTATGAAAATCACTTAAAAGATGCATAGCCATCATCGACCATGACTACACTTCCATTGATCGCATAAAGACATGGGAATCATCGATAAATTGAATGCAAGTCAAATGCGCGGTGAATTGATTAAGCCAGAAGCCATTGCAAATGCCGTCTATCTATTATCGTTAGAGGAAGCGGATAACCTTGTATGATAGGAGTGTCGACCCCGCCCGGAGCAATGCCCACAACGCGTATGCCATGGGCACCCAATTCCAAAGCTGCTGTCTGTGTCATCATTCTTACAGCGCCTTTAGTCGCCTGATAGGCAAAAGTCCCATGGGAAGCTAAGTAGCCAAACACGGAAGCGGTATTTATAATGACTCCCTTGTTACCCAGTTCCTTCATTTTCCGTCCTGCTGCCATGATTCCAATGGCCACTCCGTACTGGTTCACCCCAATCGTTTTGTAGTAACCTTCCATATCTTGGTCTAGGATCATACCGCCCGCACCAATGCCGGCATTATTAAACATGATATCGAGCCTTCCGTATGTTTCCACTGCTTTATTGATTAACGATTCAACATCTTCCTACTTAGAAACATCCGTTTTAACATAAATCGCCACTCCACCATTAGCTGTTATCTGATCAACGGTTTCCCGACCCATTTCTTCATTAAAATCCGCAACAAACCTTGTCCCCTTTTGCTGCAAATTTCAGGCATGTGGCTCGGCATAAACTGCTTGCTCCCCCTGTGATAACTGCAACTCTTGCTGTCATATACATTCCCCTTCCAAAAAAGTAAGTAAACACTTACTTTTTATTATAAAAGTAAAGAATAGTAAATTCAAGCAAAATGTATTTTTATTGAGTTTTGAGCTTTCAAAAGTAAAGCTGTCCTATTAATAGGACAGCTTCATTTGTTTAGCAGGTTTTCAATTCGGCCTTACTTACGGATGTCTTCACCATTTCAATGAAAAGTTGAAGGAAGCGATCATCACCTGTCAATTCTGGATGAAATGCACTTACGAGGACATGGTCTTGTCTCGCAGCCACTACATTCTCTTCATAAACAGCCAATACTTCTACACCTTCTCCAACTTCATCAGCAAATGGCGCCCGGATGAATACTGCCTTATATGGGGCTTCCATTCCTTTGATGGATAGGTCAGCCTCGAAACTTTCCCGTTGACGTCCAAATCCGTTCCTTTTCACGGAAATGTCCATTAGTCCGAGATAGGCCACCTCATCGCCAGTCAATTCATTTGCCGCCAATACCATCCCAGCACATGTACCGAAAATTGGTTTTTTATCTTCGAAGAAAGTTTTGATCGGTTCCATAAATCCATAACGATCCATTAGCTTCCTCATCGTCGTGCTTTCTCCGCCTGGAATGATCAAGCCATCGATTTCCCGCAACTGTTCCGGTTTTTTTACTATAATCGCTTGTTCGCCGGCAGCTTTGATTTGGTTCAAGTGTTCTTCAACCGCTCCCTGTAATCCCAAAACACCGATCGTTATCATATTACCATCCACGTTCCTGCATCCGTTCTGCCGGAGCTAGTTTGGAAATATCAATGCCCTTCATTGCACTGCCCAATTCTTTTGACAACTTGCCAATCAATTCATAATCGGTGAAATATGTAGTCGCTTGAACGATTGCGGATGCGAATTTTTCTGGAGTTTCAGATTTAAAAATACCAGACCCAACGAAAACGCCATCTGCTCCCAATTCCATCATCAATGCAGCATCTGCTGGAGTGGCAATTCCGCCCGCTGCAAAGTTAACTACAGGCAATTTACCTGTGCGTTTGATTTCTCTTAAAATTTCAAATGGGGCTCCAAGATTTTTTGCCTCTGTCATTAATTCATCATCACTCATGATGCTAACTTTGCGAATTTGTGACTGTACCTTTCTCATATGACGCACAGCTTCCACAATATTACCTGTTCCTGGTTCTCCTTTTGTACGAAGCATGGATGCTCCTTCACCAATACGGCGCGCAGCTTCGCCTAAATCACGGCAGCCACAAACGAAAGGTACTGTGAAATCACTTTTTAGAATATGGTATTCTTCATCTGCAGGAGTCAGCACTTCACTTTCATCGATATAATCCACTCCCATGGATTCCAGGACCCTTGATTCAACGATATGGCCAATCCTTGCTTTAGCCATGACCGGGATTGAGACTGCATTCATTACTTCCTCGACAATTCGCGGATCTGCCATTCTTGCTACGCCGCCAGCCGCACGGATGTCGGAAGGTACCCTTTCCAATGCCATGACAGCGACCGCACCAGATGCTTCTGCGATTTTTGCTTGTTCTGCGTTAATGACGTCCATGATTACGCCACCCTTTTGCATTTGTGCCATTCCTCTTTTTACTGTGTCAGTTCCTAATAATTTTTCCATTTTTTTCTTCCCCCTAATATTTTCATTTTTTAGATTTGTTAGGCTTAGTATAAAAAAGAGTTGACCACATTGAAAGTGTCAGTTTTAATAAGTTTAATGAGGTCAGTAAAAATTTATCAAAAAGGTGGCAACAAAATGAATATGCTTTCTTGCGATTTAAATCGGTTAAGTGAAGTACCTTTGTACGAACAATTATATTCATATATTAAAAAAGAAATCATTGAAGGCCGTCTTCTTTACGGCACAAAACTACCTTCCAAGCGGAAATTGGCAGAGTTCCTTCAAATAAGTCAAAATACCGTGGAGACTGCATATGAACAATTGACTGCTGAAGGATACGTTGAAGTCATACCAAGAAAAGGGTACTATATTCAAACTTTCGAGGATTTAGAGTATACACAAACTAACCAAGTATCAGTGGAACAAATCAATCATAAACAAGGGGAATTGCTATATCATTTTCATCCCAGCCAAATTGACACGGAACATTTCCCATTTGAAAAATGGAGAAAATACATGAAAAGCAAAATCGATGAATCACATCAAGATCTTCTTTTACTTGGGGATTCTCAAGGGGAATATGAATTACGATGTGAAATTGCCCATTATTTGTATCATGCACGTGGTGTTCAATGTGTCCCAGAACAGATCATTATTGGTGCAGGAATGGAAATTTTATTACAGCAGCTTGTCCTTCTATTCGATAAAAATGCCATCTATGGTGTTGAAGATCCCGGGTATCACTTGATTCATCGGATTTTACGCAGCTACCCAAATGAAGTCCATCCACTGCAAATTGATGAAGAAGGCGTAAAGGTGAACCAAATTGAAGATTCAAACATCGACGTTGTGTATGTCACTCCCTCACATCACTTCCCCAATGGGACAATCCTATCCGTTAACAGACGGACGCGATTGTTGAACTGGGCTCAAGGGGCAGCAAACCGTTATATTATCGAAGACGATTATGATAGTGAATTTCGTTATAGTGGAAAAACAATTCCTTCCTTACAAAGTATGGATGCTGGTGATAAGGTGATATATTTAGGGTCATTTTCAAAATCATTGATGCCATCAATTCGGATCAGTTATATGGTTCTTCCCGCTCCATTGTTACAAATGCATCAACAGGAATTGTCTTTTTACCATTCAACCGTTTCACGGATTGATCAGCACGTGTTGACACAGTTCATGAAGGAAGGGGATTTTGAAAAGCATTTAAATCGGATGAGGAAAGTGTACCGTCGGAAGCTGGATAAAGTGATTGATCTATTTAAACCCCATCAACAAATAAAAATCATTGGAGAGCGATCAGGATTGCATATCGTCCTCATCGTCAAGAACGGCATGGATGAACAGACACTTATTCAAAAGGCAAACGAAGACCATATTAAAATTTATGGATTATCAACATATTCAATCGAGAAAATTGACGAACATCCTCCAAAAATTATATTGGGCTTTGCAGGGATTCCTGAATCCGAATTGGAAAAAGCCATTCACCTTTTATTGAACTCATGGGGGTTATAAAAGTGGCTCATAGAGCCCCAATTTCTTAACTTTAGGAGATATTTCAATGAAAATGTCAAAAGAGGTTCGGAATGGTCTCATCCTGATTCCCTCTCACGATTGTATCGGGATGATTACCCTGATTTTAATACAAGACTTTTCTTTGTGATGAAATTCGGATTGAATGTCTGGAGCCCAGCCACTGCTTGAAGCATGCGGTGAGGAGTATTTGGCAGGACGTCGACCTTAAGGGAACGGAATCATCATCCGGACCGCAAAATTTATGCTCCGGGGTTCGAATAATTCGTTGTCGGTCAAATAAAGTGCGGTTTGGACGAAAAACGGCTTCGTCTGAAAACAACTGAGAGGTTTTTCAAATAAAAATAATGCAGGCAAACTCATTTTTCTACGAGTTTGCCTGCATTCTGAAAATTTCACTCTTGTGGATTTTTTTAACTTTTAGATAAATACAGTTCCATCATATCTTTTGGTACCATGCTCCCTCCGGTAGCCCAGATGACATGCGTCGACTGGTTCATTTTATCCAGCAGTTTTTGATCCATAAGATATTCCCTTCCTTCTTTAGCTGACAAAAGTTGTATCGGACCAAATGCTCCTGCTAGGGCAGATGGCTCTAAATAATGGCCTTCCGTCTCTGCCATTTCCTTGAGTAGTTCGAATAACCTTCTATCCTCTATGGTATAGCTCCCGCTTAACATGGTCGTCATCATACTGGAAACCAATGCTGAAGGCCTTCCTACTGCAAGACCATCCGCTTCCGTCTTATTATCGATGCCAAAGTCCTGAACCGAAACTTTGTCATGAAGTCCTGTCATCAATCCGAGCGTCATGCATGGTGAATGTGTCGGCTCTGCAAAAAAACAATGTACATCATCTTCAAAGGCTAACTTGAGCCCATATGTTATGCCGCCTGGCCCGCCGCCGACACCGCATGGTAAGTACACAAACAAAGGATGATCTTCATCTACGGCAATAGACATATCTTTCAATTGTTTCTTCAGTCGCGTTGCAGCTGTCGCATAACCTAGCAGCAGATCCATGGAATTTTCATCATCAATAAAGTGGCAATCGGGATTAAGTGATGCTTCTTTACGGCCTTCTTCTACAGCTTTACTATAATCATCATCATATTCCTTTACAATGACACCCAGACTAGTTAATTTATCCTTTTTCCACTGTTTGGCATCTGCAGACATATGGACCGTTACTTTAAATCCCAGCTTCGCGCTTATTATTCCAATACTCATTCCTAAATTGCCGGTTGAACCGACAGCAATCGAATATTTTGAAAAAAGCTCCTTATATTCATCACTCGCAAGTATTCCATAATTATCAGTCCGCTTTAAACCGCCATGCTTCATTGCTATTTCCTCAGCACGTTTTAAGACCTCATAAATACCTCCGCGTGCCTTGATTGAACCTGATATAGGTAAATGACTGTCACATTTCAGCAAAAGTTTTCCCGCAATTTTAGTTCCATAGGATTTTTCCAAGTTTTTTTGCATGAAAGGAATCTCTACTAGAGGTGATTCAATGACCCCCTCCATTGGTTCAGTTTCTGGAAATGCTTTAATTATATAATTGGCAAATCTATTTAATCTTTCTTCAGCCGATTTAACTTGTTCAGCTTGGACCATTGGATTTTCTTGTTTGTTACCGTAATCTGGATTCTTCCAGAAGACTTCATTCATCTTTATCACATTATTAAGTATTGGATCTTTCGCTTTCCATTCGTTAATCGATAATCCTGCGATTTTATGCATCTCCTCAGCAGTCCCTCCCCCAAATGTAGTATTCATCATCTACTATAACTCAACAAACTGTAATAAAGATTACACTTTTCACTTTTTTACGAATTATCAGCTTAGAAAGTTAAATTCACTTTTAATTTCCCTCGCACACTATTAATGAACCAAATTTCCTCAGCGTTATTGAGGTCTGCCTTTGAAATGTTTTTTACCTTGATTTCCTTCTTCCTGATCAATTCTTGACGAAATGTTCCTGCAAGCAAACCTGATTCCACCGGAGGGGTATAGAGGTCACCATTTATCTTTACCACTACATTTCCGTTCGTGAATTCCGTAATGTATCCTTCTTCATTCCAAAGCAGAACATCCTGGAAGTCGGGATTATTCATTTGAAAGCCTTCATAGACATCACGATTGGTGGTCTTATGAAATAGAAATGGATTTGCCCTTGATATTGGAGCTTCAGCTAGTATGGCCTTGAATTCTGGATCAAGGGGCTTGATTGCTTGTCCCAAGACTTCAATTTCACCATTTTCATGTAGTAGTACCCTTACTTTTTGCAGCGTCCCATTGTTTATTTCCGCATACTTTTGGAGTCGATCTCTAAGATACAATTCAGAGAATCGATAATCGAAGTACTCAGCGGATTGTTTCATCCTGTCGATATGATCATTCAACAAATAATATTCGCCATCGCTGAGCTTTAACGATTCCAATAGTTTGTAAGCAGGCCGTTCAACCGTTAATAATTTGGCTTTTAAAAAGGCTTCGTCATATTCTTCCGATAACTCGGAATCCCAAGTGATCCCCCCGCCAACCCCATACTCGGCTTTCCCTGTTTCCTTATCAATCACGACCGTACGAATCGGCACATTAAAAACGGCTTCGGATTCAGGAGTGATAAACCCGATTGCACCGCAATAAACTTCACGCGGTGAATTCTCGATATCAGCGATGATTTTCATCGTTTTAATTTTAGGTGCCCCTGTTATCGATCCACAAGGAAAAAGGGCCTTGAATATATCAATGATTGTTGTTCCTGGATTCGTATCGGCTGTAATCGTGGATGTCATTTGCCAAACGGTCGGATATTTTTCAATTGCCTTAAGTTGTGGAACTTCGACACTTCCTGGTTCCGCAATCATTCCCAAATCATTTCTTAGCAGGTCCACAATCATGTAGTTTTCAGCTTGATTCTTTTCCGAGGCTGCCAACCATTCTGCATTGAGCTGATCCCCTTTCAGTGTCGTGCCCCGCTTTACCGTTCCCTTCATGGGCCGAGTAATCAGCTGACCATCTTCCCAACGAAAAAACAACTCGGGTGAAGCAGATAGGATTCGATGTGAACCCACGTTCAAATATGCACTATAGTTCGAGCGTTGGGCTCTCTTCAAACGTTCAAAAAAAGCGAAGTCATCTCCTTCGAACTGAGATTGCAAACGCATCGTATAATTGACTTGGTATGTGTTGCCTTTCTTGATTTCCGATTTTATTCTTTGAAATCCAGAACGATAGGCATTTGAATCCGTTTCTGATTGCCATTCAGCTAAATGAAAAGCCCCGGTCACTTTTTCAGGTATTTCCGCTTCCGGTTTATCAAAAATCCCGAACCATAATAATGGCATTTTGGCTCCATCTTTTACTTTAAAGGATTGTTCAAAAGCAGGTGCCGCTTCATAGGAAACATATCCCGCTGCATAATTCCCCTGTTCGATCGCTTCCTGGACTTTTTGGAATTGGGGAAGGACATCCTCAATTGAATGGGCGGTGATCACTTTTTTCGGATTCGCAAAATATAGTGGCCTGCTGTCACCTTGTTTATCTGTGAAGTGAAATATTAAGGATAAAGGATCTTCTCGTTTCATTACTCTCTCCTAACTATGTTTATGAAGCCAATCGGTATGTATTTTTATAAAAAAGCTTGCAGACACGGGATCTGCAAGCTCATTCTTTAACAATTATTTCATTCCAGTAACCTCTGCAATGATTTCATAAGAACGAAGGCGTGCATCCTGATCATAAATGGCAGAGTTTATAATCATTTCATCCGCCTGTGTTTCATTTAAAAATCCCTGCAACTGCTCTTTTACCTCTTTTGGATTACCTATAATGGAAGCGTTCAGCTGCTTCATGACAATGGCTTTTTCATATTCTGTCCAAAGGCCTTCCATCGTATCAACTGGAGGAGCTAGTTGACCGGGTGTGTTCCGTATCAAATTCAAGAACTGCTGTTGATATGAAGTAGCAATCCTTTGCGCTTCTTCCGTAGTATCGGCTGCAAAAACATTGATACCAACCATGACATAAGGTTTATCTAGAACGTCGGATGGTTGGAAATTATTGCGGTAGCGGGCTAAAGCTGGTTGAGTATTTTCAGGGGAAAAATGGCTTGCAAATGAAAATGGCAATCCCAGCTGTGCTGATAATGCTGCACTGAACCCACTTGAACCAAGCAGCCAAATCGGGATGTCCTGCCCTTCTCCAGGAATGGCGCGAACACGATTATGTTTAGAATCCGCATCTAAATAGCTACGGAGCTGCGCCAATTGTTCAGGAAAATCCTGACCGTTATTACGTACATCACCCCGAAGTGCCATGGCTGTATATTGGTCGCTTCCCGGAGCACGCCCCAGTCCTAAATCTATTCTACCAGGATACATTGCTTCCAATGTTCCAAATTGTTCTGCGATAACCAGCGGTGCATGATTCGGTAGCATTATGCCTCCAGAACCTACCCGAATCCTTTCCGTCCTGCCTGCAACATAGCCTATAAGTACTGACGTTGCAGAGCTTGCAATCCCAGGCATGCTATGATGTTCTGCAACCCAAAAACGGTTGTAATTCCATTGCTCTGCATGTTTAGCTAATTCTACTGTATTTTTAAAAGCTCCCGAAACTGTACCACCTTCAACAATAGAAGCCAGGTCCAGAACGGAAAAAGAAATGTCGCCAAGTTTTTTTGCATATTGATCAGCATTCATATCTTCATCTTCTTTCTTTCAATTATGATAAATCGGACGCAAAGCCATCATATAGAAAATACACAAAAAATGCACATAAAATGCTTAAGGATTAACTGTTAAGAATTTCCCTGGCAATCAATCGAAACGAATTAAGCCGATCCTCCAACTTATGAGTGATGGTTATCAACATGATTTCATCTGCCTGATATTTCTCCTGAATCGTCAATAGGCGATCCTTAACTTGTGAAGGGGTACCAAGAATCAGTTTTTTATGCATGGTTTCCATCTGTGTTTTTTCTTTTTCAGTCCATTCATGATTCCTTACTTCTTCTATACTTGGAACTTGCTTTCTTTCCCCATGTCCACTTTGAATTTTCCACAGGGTGTTGCTGAGGGCGATTTCTTTCGCATATTCTTCCGTTTCAGCACAAATGGCCGATACCGTAATAATCGTTTTAGGTGCTTTGAGTATCCCTTTTGTTTGAAAGTGCTCACGATACTGTTTAATACTCTGCACGCCATCATTTTCGCTCATGAATTCCCCAAACGCGTATGCAGTTCCATTCTCAGCGGCTAGTTTTGCACTTTTCCCGCTTGTTCCCAATATCCATGGTTCAGGGGATAGCATTGGGATAGGAGCAGCAGAGACATTTGAAAACGGATGTTCTTTCGGAAATTCATCTCTTAGAAAATTCAACAGTTCTTGAACAAGTTCGGGCATTTTATATACATTTTGAAGGAAATTATCGGATAAGGCCATCGTTGCTTCGGCAGATCCACCAGGAGCACGTCCCATTCCGATATCAATCCGGCCTGGAAAAAGCGTGGCTAGCATATTATATGTCTCTGCTATTCGGTATGGCTTATAATGTGGAAGCAGTACTGCCCCTGATCCAATCCGGATATTTTTTGTTTGTGAACCAATATAGCTTATCAAAACCTCTGGAACGGAACAGGCCAAGCCAGGCAAATCATGATGTTCAGTAAACCAGATTCTGCTATAACCCAGCCTATCTCCTTCTTGAGCTAGTTGAAGTGAAGCCTGCAAAGCTTCTTGTGCTGATTGCCCGGATGCAATCGGGGATTGATCCAATATGCTCAATTTCAATTTGTTACCTCCTTTCTTGGCTTTCGTAACTTAATCGTAAATCATAACCAGCCGAAAGTCGCCTGAAACGCTTGCTTTGTTGTTTAGTTTGCAGCCTTTAGCAGAAAATATAAGGAGTTGAATCCAAATTAGGGAGTATAAGTGAATTGTATATTCTAGCGAGGTGTTTGGTTTAATATACTAAGGACGCAAGTGGCTCAAATGGTCATCATTTATTCTATCGAGGTCTTTTTAGGGATTTATGTAAAAAAGAAAAGCCCTTTTAAGGGGCTTTCCAGTTTGTAGACAAAAGAAGTTCGGAATTAAAAAATTCTGAACCCCTTTTGAAATCCCCTTTGAATTTCGCCAAAAGTTAAGAGATAGAGGGCTCTACGAGCCCACTTTCTTATGCTATTTTTGGTCCTCGCCATGTCCAATTGGCCATCTTCTTTAAATTAATTTCAGCGAAAGTAAGCATCGCCTGCATCGACAATTTTTTAAGTCCCCTTAAAGTAGTTTTCTTTTGCATCTGCGAATACACGCTCATTCTTTACGCTTCGCATATATAGGTTTTACATTTTGATGATGACGCAGATGATCTGCTTCTTCCACATTTGTTTGCCAGAAATGCCGTGTCACCAGGTTTTAATACTTCTATTTTAAAACAAAAATGACTCTAGGCAAAAGTGTTCTATCTAAAAGGTAAGACAAAGTTGATTGGAGCGGGTGTACGAGACTCCTGCTTAGAAAAGCGAGTCTAGGGGAGACCCCGCAGGCGAAAGCCGAGGAGGCTCCCGGACCGCCCGCGGAAAGCGAGTGCCTGTAGTGGAAATCAACGTCCAAATTGTACAAGCAATAAAAATAGACAAACTCGATTTTCATCGAGTTTGTCTACAGTCTGAAAAGCCCTTATAAGGGGCTTTCCAAAGCTATTCACTTTTTTTGAATTGAGATAGTAATTCATCTGCCATGATTTTTGAATCCAAACGAGCCGCTATATATGGGGGCTGAACCCGATTATTGGACTCCACGGGCAAACCTAGCCAAATAACTCGATGATCAAAGATGATAAAGGAAAAGGAAATAGGTGAACAAATAAAATGATCCGAGTTGATATCAGGATTTCTTTTTGCTGATATGATCGTCAATTTCACTGCAGGGTTCCGTTTCTTTAAATATTGCTGCCATTCTTCTGACAAACTGTTCAAATCCGGTACAGCGATAACCATGTCATGTTTTGTTGTTTCAATATCTCCCTGAAACTCCCCCAATTTACGGGCATGCATCCATCGTAATTTCGGGTGCTGGTGGTTAACCCATTTTCCAATGTCTTTCTTTGATACAATCTGATCATTTTGAATTTGATGATCGACAAGCTGACGAAGTGTTTTACTGCGATAAACGTGTTTGTTAACAAACGAAGTGTCACATACATGTACGAACTTACCTTTAGTCCTTGTTATTGCCACGTTAATCAGCCTTTCACTTTCTCTCCCTGTCAATAACATTCCAGCTCTGTTTTGCGGATAACTATCAACTGTGTCAAAGATCATCATCTCACGTTCACTTCCCTGGAAACGATGTACAGTTGCAGCGATGATATCCGCAGTTTGCCGTTCTTTATCATATAAGTCATCCAATAGCTTTTCCATCAATTCTGCCTGAGCCCGATATGGTGCGACATAACCAATTGACCTTGAACCGCCCACATAAGCTTCATGAATCAACTGAAAAGATAAAAGCAATTGCCATAAATTCATTCTCGAGTGGGATGTCCGTTCAGTGATGCAATATTCCCCTGCTAAGCTAGTATCAAGAAGTGCCGATGCCCTATTGGCAAACGGTTCCGCCAGCATTATGCCCTCCCTGCTAGTCGCAACACTTTTATGATCGCCAACAAAATTGTTATAGACGACACGATTAGTGAATGCTGAAATATCCGGATGCATGCGGCGTTGTTCCTTTAATAGGAATAGATGGGGATGGAGTTCTCCTTCTTCAACAGACTGGGCGACACCGGCCCGATGAAATATGTCTTCCTTCAGCCAAAGTTTCACGAGGGAATCACGAGCCGAAGCAATGGGCGGCAATTGTTTGAAATCACCACAAACGATAATATGCTTGGCTAACGCTGCAGCAAAAGCCACCTGAGGAACGTAAGCCATACTCGCTTCATCCAAGATGACCAGATCATACTCCTTTTGATAAACCGTTTCGTCATTTGCGGCTTTAGCTAAGGTCGTCCCGATTACTTTTGCTTCTTTTACGAATTGAATCTCTTTTTGGCGGATTTTCTCCAATACTTTGGCCAGCTTTTTCTCTATCTCAATTAACTGATCTGTATCCCTTTTACTGAAGGAACCTGCCAAATCATATTTTAAAAGACGTTTTTCTTCGCCAAGTTCTTCTTTTTCTTTAATTAATGTCGGTTCATGTTTACCTAATAATTGCCCCGTAACAATATCATCATGGATAGCTAGTGATTCACCGATTTGAGATCCATAGCGAAGCACATCGCCTTCTTTGAAACGATCTTTCTTTTTAATGAATGATGAAATTTCAGCCATCAAAACATCTACAGCCTGGTTGCTATGGGACAAAACCAGAACTTTTTTAGCTTGTAAATAATGATTGGCTACAGTACGAGCCAAAGTATAGGTTTTTCCTGTTCCAGGCGGTCCCCAAACAAAAGTGACAGGATTGAACTTCGAGCGGGAATATAATTCTTTCACACTGCTTTGTTTTTCAGTTAAAGGATGTTTTTGCGGCATGGACGGATCCATCAGGCGCTTGATTCGAAGTCTTTTCCTTTTACTCCTCTTGATTTCATCCAAGCGGATAATCAATTGCTCCAGCAATTCCCAGGGATCATGGTATAAAAAGGCTTCACTGATGATATCGCCTAACGAGCGATCAAAAACAATGATTATACTTTTCCCTTCCGATGAGAGGATCCTTCCATCCTGTTTAATCCCTCCCCATTCAAGTCGAACGAGGGAACCGACAGGGATTTTTACCGATGAACCTGTTTCAAAATAATAGTTGAAGGAACCGTCGCTTGTAAGCAGATGGCCGTTCGAAACCAAGTATTTTGTGCTGCCATATTTTTTCAAATGCAGGATTTCAAGTTGAAGTGCCTGCTGCCATTCTTTTATATAATTAACTGTCGAATTCATTTTTCACTTTCCTCACAAAATATGCCATTGTAGTACGAAGAAACTGGCCCATTGGCTAGGCTCCGATGTTGAAAATAACGCTGTCATCATGACTTTTTTCGCGAAATACCTGTTTCTTTTGCATATAAAATAAGGCCCAATCTATTGATTGGGCCTTTCATACGCCAATGTTTTAACTATAGCATTTTTTATAACATCATACCATGGGCTCTTTTGGAAGAAATGGTTTAGATTAGCCTTCTGTCAACTCACTAAATTGGTCGACGAGATCACTGAAAATCTTCATTGCATTTTCGATCGGCTCAGGTTTCGTTAAATCCACTCCTGTTTTCTTAAGCAGCTCCAATGGGAAATCGGAACTCCCGCTTTTCAAGAAAGTCAAATAACTTTCAAGTGTTTTTTTGTCCCCAGAAAGGATCTTATCAGCGATCGTAATGGCTGAAACGTAACCAGTAGCATATTTGTAGACATAAAACGGACGATAAAAGTGTGGGATGCGTGACCAGCCATACTTCACTTCTTCATCGAAACTTATTTCATCTCCATTATATGCACGAAATATCGTTTCATAGGCTGTATTAAAAACCTCGGCATTTAGAGGTTCTTCATTTTCAGCTTTTTCATGTACAATTTTTTCGAACTCCGCAAACATCACTTGTGTGAAGAATGTCCCTTTAAAACTATCTATGAAATGGTTAAGTAAATGTTTTTTCTTTTGTACGTCTTTTGTTGTCTTAATTAAATGGCGAATCAAAAGGATTTCATTCACAGTGGAAGCAACCTCAGCGACAAAAATGGAATACCCAGCACTTATTTGCGGTTGGTATTTTGAGCTATAGTATGAGTGCATGCCATGTCCAGATTCATGTGCAAGTGTAAATACACTGTCTAAATCATCACGATGATTTAATAGGATGAAAGGGTGAACACCATAAAGTCCTAAATTGTAAGCACCTGAACGTTTTCCAGGTGTTTCCCTGACGTCGATATACCTGTTTTCCTTAAAGGTTTTAAGGATTGTGATATACTCTTCGCCAAGTGGCTTTAGTGCCTCCACCATCAAAGCAAAACCATCATCGTAAGAAATCTCCTCTTTAGCCCCTTCGACTAATGGTAAACTTAAATCATAAGCACGTAATTCTTCTACACCCAGCAATTTTTTTCTTAAATGAATGTATTTATGCATGGGTCCGATATTTTGCTTAGTAGACATAATCAAATTATCATAAACCTCTTTTGGAACTTGATCTCCAAATAAGGATTTTTCCAAGGCAGATGGATAATTTCTCAGCTTTGAAAGATTCACATTATTTTTGATTGCCGTTGCAAGTGTGGAAGCGATTGTATTCTTCAATTGTACATATGGCTGATAATATGCGAAATAAGCCTCTTTTCTTTTATCCCGATCATCATCTTCAATCAATTTGGAATACATTCCTCGCGTCAGCTCTACCCTCTCGCCGTCTTCATTCGTAACTTCCCCAAATTTTATATCCGCATTGTTGATCATTCCGAACGTTTTTTGTGGAGCTGAAAAGGCTTCGCCTATTTGCGAAAGCACTTCTTCTTGTTCTTTCGTTAATACATGGGCTTTATAGCGGAAGGAATCCAATAAATCCTCTTCAAAATATTTCAAACCCTCGACTTCTTTTATGTACCCTTTTAATGTTTGTTCTTCCAGGCTTAGAAGAAACGGCATGAAGAATGCAGAAGCATTACTTATTTTCTGCCCTAACTTACCAGCTCGATCCAGCAATGCTTGTGATGAGGTGACCCGTGTATCCAAATCGGCTTGAAGCATGGCAAATACATATAGCTTGTTATAAATGTAGCCAACTTCCTCACTTAACCGTAAATACTCGAATAAATCTTGGGCTGACTGAATATGGCCATCGTAAGTTTTTAATTTTTCTGTCATCTTCAGGACTTCTTGATAATCTTTTTCCCAATTAGCCTGATCTTCGTAAATATCCTTTAAATTCCAAGTTTCTTCTATCTTTAATTCGTCACGTGATTTAAACGTTTGCATATCCTTTGCACTTCCTTTCATGCTTATAGCTTACCCTTTATTATAATCGACTTTCAGAAAAATCTGCATAGAAAAACCAGTATGCTAAAAATACATACTGGTTTTCCTTTTAAAAAATTAGAATTTTGCTGCAGTTTCAGCAACTTTCGCCAATCCTTCTGCAACGATATCCTGTGAGCGATCTGGGTATTGATTATGTCCCTCGATTACGACCGTTTCTGGGTTTTTAATGCCCCATAAGTTTAGATTCATCGTTACGTATTTCTCAGCCATTTCGCCAGCTTCCATTCCAGGCAATGCATAATCGGATCCGCGTGCATTAAGTAAGGCTACTTTTTTATCTCCAGCTAAGCCAACTGGGCCTTCAGCTGTATATTTGAATGTTGTTCCCGCTTGGGCAAGATAAGAAATATAAGTTACCAATGGTGCCGGAACCGTTGCGTTCCATAGCGGGAAGGCAAATACTACTTTATCGGCAGCGAGGAATTGATTCAAGTATTGTTGCACGATATCAGCAATTTCCACTTCTTCTTCAGTCAATTCCATGCCTTGGTTGCGTTTATATAAGGCAGTGATTGCAGTATTTCCGTAATAAGGCAAATTCAATTCAAATAAATCCAATTCAGTTATTTCATCGCTACTATTAGCTTCCTTATATGCGTTCAAAAACGTTTCATACATTTTGACACTGATAGCTTGATCCGCTGGGCGGTCATTTGATTTAACAAACAATACTTTAGACATTTTCGTTCCCCCAATTGTTGATTTTGTATATTTAATAAAAATAGCATTTAATCCATATATCTCGAATTAACTGCAATTGCTACTTTCACATTATAAAACTGAAAATCCAATAAGGCAAGGATTATGTTTTTTATTTTCAAACGCAAAAAAACCGAGAGCAATTTGCTCACGGTTACGTTAATTGTTTATGATGGAAGGGACACTTACCTTTTATCGGTTCTATATCATCCCCTATGAAAAATTGTTTCCATTCATTATGATTTACATCGCCAAAGTGACTGATATCAGGATGCTTCGGGAGATTATCCCATTTCTCCACCCGTTCCCGGACCTTTTCCCGTGACATGATTCCGCCTTTTTCCGTTCCTTCCAATCCTTCAAAGATCATCCTGGGCTGGAAACCAAGGACGAGGCTATTTCCTAAATCGCGAGTTTTACGCTGTTTATAAGCAGGTGCATTACCAAAGACAAAGATTGGTTCCCCGGCAAAATGATAGTCCCATAAATAATGATCCGGATCTTTCGGCTTTTCAATTGGCCAAGGTTTTTCATCCGCTTGATGCAGGTATTGAAGGATCTCCCAAAACCTTTTACGGTAAAATTCTATATCACCCTCTATCGAATCAGGCTCCATAAAAACGAAAAGTCCATGCCTTATATATGGTGGTTCCTGAAATAAATCAAGAAAGCTTTCCACTGCTTTAGGGAGATTGGACCAATCTTCCTGTGTGATATAAGCATAACGAAGTTCCCCTTTATTTTCAGCTTTCATACCAAAATAACAAGGAAAGGTTTTATCGGTCACTGTTTCATGGAATGTTTGATATTCCTTGATTAGCCATTGCGGCACTCGATCGGGATTTGTCATATCTTCTTTTGTTAACAAACTTGAATTCGCAGTCAGCATCATTTTCTCCTTAAATCGTCGTTTTATTATATGTTACCCGCTTTAAATAAACTAAAACTTCTTCGAATTGCAAATCAGGTTTATCATTTTCATTTCATTAGGATAACCTAAGAAAAAAATAGGAGGAGGTTGCTAAATGACAAGGAGAAGGAAAATATTAGTATCTGAAGCGCGACAAGGCCTTGATGATTTAAAAGCCAAAATCGCTGGCACAAAGAATCCCGAAGAGGCAAAGTTCGAAGTAGCAAAAGAAATGGGCGTACCGTTGAAAAAAGACTATAACGGTGAACTGACATCCAAGCAGAATGGAAAAATAGGCGGAAAGTTAGGCGGAGGCATGGTCAAGGAACTTATAAAGATGGCACAGGAAAACTTAGGAAAAAAACATTAACCAGAGTCTATCACTGTAGTTCTTAGACATCAGATAAAGAAATGAACTTTTGAATGGTAAAATTCGGGACTTAACACGTTACAACGCAATAAAAGCCAACCTTTACGGGCTGGCTTTTTTAGATCAGTTAATTCTTACGGGTGAAACTCTTGAAATAACTGACATTATTAATTCCTCCGACATCGGGTAATTAGCGGCAGCTGGGTCGGTCATTACTGCTTTCAGAATTCTTTCCATATCCGACTGGTTAATTTCATAGGCGCTGAAGTCGGAGGGCAGCCCAAGATCAGATAGGAAAACACGTAGCTTTTCTACCACTTTCGCTAAGATCCTTTTTGAATCTTCATCCTGTACTTTCACACTAAAGGCTTCAGCTATCAAATGGGCCTTTTGAAGATATAAATCCGGGATTGATTCCATGACGACCGGTAATAATACGGCATTGGCCAGTCCATGCGGAATACGGAATAACGCCCCATATGCGTGGGCAAAGTTATGAACAGGAATCGCATTCAATGCACTACAAAATGCAGTGATTCCCATCATGCTTCCATGCAGCATTTCCATTCTAGCCTCAATATTCGTTCCATCCTTTACGGCCCTCGGTAAATTTCTTTCAATAACTCGAATGGCCTGATATGCATATGCATCGGTTATTGATGTCGCAGCAGGTGAAATGATCGCTTCAATTGCATGTGTCAATGCATCGGCACCAGTAAACGCCGTAATGTCAGACGGCAGTCCGACTGTTAACTCGGGATCTAGAATCGCAACATCCGAACTTAAAAAAACATTGTATATATTCATTTTGACATTTTTATGTTCATTATATATGACTGCGATCGGGGATACTTCAGAACCGGTTCCTGCTGTTGTGGCTACGGATATATGCGGGATATTCATGGATTGTGCTTTTGGAAAACCCTCATATAGAAAACCGCTTGGTATTGAATCATTTATATCCGTAATTCCTTTATATAATCCGTATTTCAATGCTTTTGCGGTATCGATGACACTCCCTCCACCAATGGCAAGTATGGCATCGGCATGAACTTCGCGTGCATATTTCAATGCTTCGTTTACACATTTACTCGCTGCGTCTTGTGTTACACCCAGAAACTGTCCAACTATTTCAGCTTTGGCACCCAATTTCTGCTGCTCAAAAGTTTCGGCAACTTTTTTAACGACGCCTGCATTTTCCAAGCCAGCATCGCTCACGAGCAGAATCCTTCGTGCCCCCAGACCATTGAATAGGCCCGGTATGAGTGAACGAGTGTTAGTGCCACTGTAAACCGAAGACCTTAACCAAAAATTCGAATGAGCATTTACCTTCATATCGTTTCACCTCGGATTTAATAGTCTATATTCGCAGTTAAGAATCGTTCATACGTTGCATTCAAGTTCCCAATGGCCATCCATTAACGAATGTAAACTTACAGTATGCTTGTATCTTATTTCGGCATTATAACACCCCATATTCCTTTTCATTGCTTTGATAGATTTCTTCAATCCCTTTCCCTTTTGCCCTGGCTAATATCTCCATCCGCACTGATAATTGTTTCAGGGTAAAATTCAATACAGCTTGTTGGTCATTACCAAAGGGATTTCCTAACCGATCATATCCCTCCGTATTTAACCTGATGGCCAGTGGTGAAAGCTCCTCCATCCTCTTTTCAACCTGTTTAAAGATATGTGGATGTTCACTGATGATTCGCTGCAGCAGGAAAGTCCCATATGCAATATGGCGTGATTCGTCCTTTTTCAAAAAACCCACACCTTTTAATAAACCAGGCATCATTTTATTAGCTTCGAGAGTCTGATAGAACCCGAAATATCCAGTTTCTGCAAGAACGCCTTCGGTAAACATATTATAAACAGTGGCTGCTTCTGCCAAGGCTTCTGGTGATTGATCGGTTAAAAGTTTCTCCATCGTTTCAGGCAAAATTTCATAAAAAATCGATTTATAAGTGTCTGAGTGATAACCCGTCAAATCACCCGTTTCACCAATTTGATCTAATGTATAGCGAAAGAACTCCATATGCTTCGCTTCCTCGAACAGAAATGTCGTTAAGTACATTTCTTCTTCGATCCGGCCTTCTTTGGCTATTGTCATTATGAGCGGCAGCAAATCCAAAGTCACGGCTTCTTCCCCGCCCTGAAAAAGGGAAATGATTCTTAATAACACTTCCCTTTCAATGTCAGTAAATGACTTCCAATCTTCTTTATCCTGGCTGAAATCAATGTCCCGAGGATTCCATATACCGAATTTCTTTGCCTTTTGGTAAAGTTTAAATGGTAGGGCATCTTCTCTAAAACTCCTGCTTGTGGTCGTTAAACTCTTTCTTTTCATGGTAATGCCTCCTTGAAATTATGAACTTTAAACTTTTGAATCTCTAAGGATTTTTAAATTTGTAAGAGTTTTCATTATATTGTAAGATATTAGTAGCATTTATCCTAGTACTGAAAATGTAGGGAGGAATTAAGTCGAATGCTTGAGGAAACTCTGATGAAACATGTAAAAAAGATTTCCCAACAAAAAGATATGGCAAATAAATCACAAATGATCGTAAAGGGCTGTGTGGATTTTTTTTCATTTCAACGAGCATCTTTATTCAGTTACTCATGTTTAACAGGAATGGGTGAAGGAATTTGTGCATGTACAAGTGAAGATACTTTTTCATTACATAATGTTAGGGAAAATATTCATGATATATACCCGATCCACCAAGCAGTCATCCATAACAAGCCCATATACTTAACCATCCAGCATGCGAAATCCTCCATCCCTGCAAAATACGTTAAAAGATTTTCCATCTCTTCATTGGCAATCATTCCGATAATTGTGAATGACTTGGCCATCGGTTTAGTGTTGGTTGACCCCATTCACACCAACGAGCCCGTTACCAAGAATGATTTAATGAAGCTTTCCCATTATTTGAAGCTGGCTGTCAGTTCAACATTCGATTCCGCCCCTCCCACTCACCTTCTAAGCAAACGTGAAGTGGAGGTACTTCAATATTTAGCGAATGGGATGGGATTAAAGCAAATGGCACCAAAAATGAGCGTTAGTGAATTTACTGTCAGAGATCATATTTCTTCTGCCATCAGGAAATTGGGAGTGAATCACCGGACCGAGGCCGTCGCAGTTGCCATAAGGCACAAAATGATTATCTGAAAGCAAAAAAAAACCTTCAAAGAAGGTTTCAGACTGTAGACAAACTTGATGAAAATTGATTGTCTTTTTTATGGCTTGTACAATTGGGACGTTGATTTCCACTCCAGGCACTCGCTTTCCGCGGGCGGTCGGGGAGCCTCCTCGGCTTTCGCCTGCGGGGTCT
>NZ_JBYSYV010000034.1:0-43452 GCF_058783805.1 Peribacillus sp. FW305-BF15
CGGCAGAAAAATTAGCCATAAAAAACACCCCGTAAATGTTAGTTTGGTGTCTAACATTTACGGGGCAGTTCAACTCGATTTTCATCGAGTTTGTCTACAGTCTGAGGCCTCCCACAGTTTACTGAGGGGAGGCCTTTTCTTATCAAGTAATCCGGGGGTTTAACCCTAGTCATTTCAACCCACTTAAACAACATGATCATACCGAATATTATTAAGTGGTACTCATAAGGTAGTATATCGGATTGAGGAAAAATATGAATTCGGATTAGATATAAATAATAAAAACAGTTAAAGAAACTAAGCATTTAAGGGGAAGATTAACCTGTTAAAGGAATTCTATGTTTGTTATACTCTTGACGCTGATGTTAAGTGGGAGAAAATAAAAAAAGGATTGAGTAGTAAAAAAGAGGATGTTTTACAAGAAGTCTTAAAAAGGATGGAACACTGTGAGTATTTAATAGTGAAAAGTGAAAGTAAGCATCATATTATTCATACATCTTTAATACGTTATATACGTATTTTTGATAAGAAATAAGTAATCTCACTACTGATATCTTGGAATATAAGTTATGGTTGTATTCTCCTAACAGTCTATCTGGGAGGGGGTTTTTCTATGGCAAAAAAAGGAAAACATTTTCATACATATACAGAGCGAGTATGGTTGGTTAACACTTTTGAAAGGAGTGTAAAGATGAATAAGGAATGGGATGATGGTTTTATTGAGGCATTAATGGTTTCCCTACAAGACGAAAGAGTCATTGAAAAGATACAAGCAATAGCAGAAGCGGGCTCGTATAGTCAATTGGGGGAGCATAAGGAGCTGCTGAAAGAAAAAGAAAATGAAATAGCAAAGCTTCAACAAGAGCTTGCCTCGAAAAAAGCAGAAATTAGTGAGTACCAAATAATGATCCACCATCTGAATGAGAAAATGGAATCCTATTATAATGAATTGCAAAAGAGAAGAGCGGACTATCGGGAAGCAGAAGAACTTTACGAAGCTGTTCAACAATTATCCGAAACCACTAAAAGTTCCTTGAAAGGAATCTTCAAGGGCGGTTCCGTGCAGGAATTTATAGTCTGTGGCGTGCAATATGAAAACATTTCATCTTTGTGGGATTTTATCAAAAACGAGATTATGGAAGGACGGGAGCAGGAAAGAGAGACTTTGCTCGCCCTTTTTCTGTATTTCTTTCAAGAGTACAGTAAAACATACGATACCCCTTTATATAAAATACAGGAAGTGAAAATGAATGAGGTCTTCAGGGAGGACTTGTACATAAGGGCCTTAAATAGCAAAATATCCGGGAACATCATGGAAGTCCTGCTGCCAGGATATATAAGCATTAATGGTAAAACCATTAAAAAATCCGTTGTGAGAATCTAGCAGGCGAAACAGAGAATGATAGTAAAGGAGAAATACAATGACATCGATTATTATCCCAGAGATTGAAGAAGGCATTGAAAAAATCCTTCTTGTGCAATGGTATAAACAGCCAGGCGATTATATTACGGTGGGCGAAAGCTTAGCCAAATTCAGCTGTGAGGGCATCGAATTTGACCTCTTTTCAGAAAAAGAAGGTACCCTTAAAGAATTGAACGTAGCGGAGGATACTATAGTCAAGATTGGTGACCTGATATGTTATTTGGATTCTGGTGATGCAATTTCTGAAGAATTATTAAAAGAAGTTGAAAAACAAGAAACGATGGAAGATAAAGAGCCGATTGAGAACGTAACAAGCTTAGCCGAAAAAAATAACATAGACAGTTCCATATACTTAATGAATAAGAACGAAGAACAGGTTCTATTCTCAACGGATTCCCAAACCGTTCCGGTCTCTGCCATTTCAATGACTTATAAAGAAGTGAGATCGTTAATCAGCCATTTATATCAGAGTGCAGAAGAAACCTTCTTCAAGGATGAGGCGAGCTTCTTTCAAGACATTAAAAAAATGCTCCGTTCCAGATGGGTTTACATGAATAATGGGAATATTATATATGATCACAACATCGCAGCGGTATTTCCTTATAGAAAATACTATGAATTAATGGACGAGGATTTTGACTACAAAAAGCATCTGGACGTTTCCGGTTTTAAAGGTGATGTCATGACACGGGAAGAGGCTGCGAAAAGTTTCAATACAACCGATCACCCTGTATATAAGAGAATACTAACTTTAGACGATTATTCCGCGAGTAAAAATCCTTCCATTTCAAGGATATTTGCCAATCAAACGGCTAACTCTTCTAAATCGATAGCGTTTAAATCTAACGGGTACGATATTCAAAGCTACGATGTAGTAAATCAAAAAAACAATTTGCTGGGAAAAGGATTTTTCATTCCCGTCCTCCGTTTAAATGGGGAAAATGCTTTTGAAATCAATGACCGAAAGGCTCTCCATCTTTGGCTGGAAAACCGGTTAGTTCCAAGCGGATTAAGCGCAGAACGCCAGAAGGAGTATGATTATTTGCTGGAATTGTATCAATTAAAGGAATTAGATCATGAAAGTTTTCTTAAAGAATTGCCATCGATCGCTATCGATTCCAACACGTTTTATGAGAAGCTTTTAAACTCTGAAAAAGTAAGGGCTGATATTGATACATATGATGAAAAGATGTTAACAGATCCAAACCGGGGACATTGGGATTTATGGCCTGTCACCTCTGATGAAAGACCTTTAACGATAAAACTGAACGAAGAAATAATGGCCAGAAACCCTAAAATGGATATTAGGGAGGACGGCATAGTCGGCATTGATTTTGGAACGAAAAGTACAGTTGTCGTTCATCAAGAAGAAAGTGATGTTACTCTTCCCATGCGTATTGGGGTTGGCTACCTAAACACGGAAGTACAAGACTGGCATTATGAAAATCCAACCGTGATTGAATTTATTGATTTAGAACATTTCCTGGAGCTTTATCAAGAAAAAGAAGGAAGACCAGATACAAGGTGGCAGGATGTGACGGTTTCCCACAATGCTCTTAACAACTTGATGAATGGAAAGAGTGACCATTATTATTCCATATTGAATAATCTAAAGCAGTGGGCTGGAGAAAAGAATAACGAACTCCGATTAAAAGACAAGAGGGGATATGCCGTTGTACTGCGTTCCTTTTTGGACTTAACCGATCAGGAAATCAACCCAATCGAGTTATACGCCTACTACCTCGGTTTGTACATCAATAACCAGAACAATGGGATTTACCTCGATTACACCCTATCTTTCCCGGTGACGTATGAAAAAGAGGTAAGGGAAAAAATTCTAACGTGTTTTGAACGCGGGTTAAAAAAGACGCTTCCTATGCCGATTCAGCAGGATGAAGAATTAATGAAAAAGTTTCGTGTCACCGCTGGGGCGAGTGAACCCGCTGCCTATGCCGTTTGTGCGTTACAGGAATACGGATTTGAACCGGAAGAGGATGAAAAAACGTACTACGGTGTGTTTGATTTTGGTGGAGGAACGACAGATTTTGATTTTGGGATTTGGCGTGAAGCGGGCTTGAAAGAAAGCAGATATGATTATGTCATTGAACATTTTGCAGCGGGCGGGGACCGGTATTTAGGCGGTGAGAACATGCTGGAGCTTTTGGCGTTCCAAGTGTTTAAAAACAACCAAAGAACAATGCGTGAGTTAAACATTCCTTTTACCCTCCCAGCGGAATGTGTGAAATTTCCCGGAAGTGAAACATTGATTAATGAGTCACAAGAATCCTATTTAAATACGAAACAATTGGTGGAAAAATTAAGGCCGCTTTGGGAAAGACATGAACGGTATGAAGAACAGTTTGGAAAAGGCATGATCCGGGCAGATTTATTTGACAAAGCCGGCCGTGCAAAACTCAATGTGGAACTATTGATCGATCAAGATGAAATGGAACAGTTGATTGAGGAAAGAATCGACAAAGGCATTAAAAATTTCTTTGAGTCTCTACGGCGCGCTTTTGCCCGGTCAGAACACAGCAAAATTAATAAAGTGAATATACTGCTTGCGGGTAATTCAAGTAAATCCCCGGTCGTCATGAATCTATTTAATAAATGGATTGAAAGGGAAGTGCAGAACACTCAAAACTGGGGGGAAGTGTCTGGTGCCCTTTTTGAGATTCTACCGCCACTGGGGACAGAAGGCGCTTATTTAAAGCAAGAAGAGAGAAACAGAGTGGTTAACCGGGATATAATAACAGCCCCTACAGGAAAAACAGGCGTTGCCTTTGGGCTTGTACAAAGCAGAAAAGGCGGAAGTATAAAAGTTATTGACCGCGATATGGTGAATGGGGAATCAAAGTTCAAGTATTTTCTTGGCATCGGGAGAAAAGGGAAATTAAAAACAATGATTGATCAAGAAGAAGAGTATAACAAATGGCATCTTTTCATTGATGCATCAGAAGAAGATTTTGAGATTTATTACACAAGCCTGCCGGAAGCTAGTACCAACCAGCTTGATATTAAGCAGGCACAGAGGAAAAAGCTTCGAATAAAGCATGTAGATGATTCAGCTTTTGTTTATATTCGGACCATAAGCCCGACTGTCATTGAATATGTTGTTGCAGATGAAGGCTCGATTATAAGTGGGAATTATTTAAGTGAAATTACTAAAGTGGATTTAAGTTAATCTTTTTGTTGGTGAATTCAGGAAGATATCTTAAACAAAAAATATTTTCGTGAACACACAACAGATAATTCAATTGTATGGGCATTTGTGGGTTTGATTGATTCCATGGAATATATCAAGATTAGAGATGCTATGTTTTATCTGAGTGTTATATAAATAGAAGATCACTTTTAAGTTTAGAGCCTCCCACAGTTTACTGTGGGAGGCCTTTTCATCATATATTGTATTTCCATGGACACCGTTTAATAGCTTCCAGTGGTGCTTGCAATGGAAGAAGTTTCAACGTTTAATGCTAGATACTCTAGGTGTTATTCTGAGGCTTTACCTTTTAGTCCTCCTGATGTGCCATAATCATTAATTGTTAATTTTACATCGTAGTTGATTGGAGTTTCGCTAAATGTTTGGCCCCAATCCTTTTTGACTTTCTTCCATACTTTGGGGTGCTCAATTCTCAATCGATTTCCAAAGCCGGCAACGTCCACTTGGTATTCTTTTTGCATTTTTTCTACTACATTTCTCACCAAGCGTTCCACTTCTTTTTCTGAGGATTTTTCTGCCTTTTTGAGAAATTCATTTTTGAAAGTATTTCCTGAAATCACCCAATTCTCAGACAGCCTTCCCACTGATTCAATTTTTACATCAAAAGAGATGTTGTTTCCTTTAACTTTAGGTATAATGCTGCTTTTTATGGACTCTACCTCATACACAATCAGCTGACCAGTCTCTTCATCAAAGCTTTTCAATACACCGCCTTTTCCCTTACCTGTTATCCATGTGACGCCCTCCAGTTCCTCCTCATTCAAAGTACCAGTCATTTTGTGTGTCTTTCCATTGATTACGGCAGCCCCGGCAAATTTGACTTCCCCATTCACTGATAGTACATTTTGCAACAGAAAACTAGATCCTGATTTAATCTTACTTTCTACCTTAATAAGCGACATAGGAGGCAAAATCCTCGCTGTTCGATAGGCATTCTCTCCAATACCAACCAAACGAAACGCTGGAATTTCCCCTGCTGTCTTTGTTTCCAGTGTGTTGCTCGCTTTTCCTTTACTGATGAGCAAAAGACAGCTTGGTCTAAAATCATTATCACGAAAGTTAAGATCAAGTATTTGTTCCAAACCATACAATTTTGCAAGCTTTTCACTGATAACAATCACTTTCATATGGTGAGCGGTTAAGGGTTGTTCACTTCTCAATGATAATTCACGAGTCATTTGAAGAATGGAATCTCCCGTTTGAGAAACATTAATATAAGATTTTTTTTGTGGGCCGGCTTGTTTCGTTGTTGAACTTGCTACTTGTGGAGTGATAAGCTGATAGGTTGCAGTAATCAGGTCTTTTTTCAAATATCCCCCCCCTTGTTCATTTATCTCTTTTTCGATGGAGGTCTTCTTGGCTTTATCGAATGCCATACCTACACCTAAACTTTGCTCTTCAATTTCATGACTGCTCCAGCATCCTGTAAGGGTTAAGAACAAAAGAACGGAGAGGGAAATGAAGAGGGGACGTATATTGTTATGTGGTTGTTTCATATTTTCCTCCCTTTATTCTTGAGATGATAAGCAGGAGAAGCGGAAGTAAACCAAATAAAAACATTGCGACATTGCCGACGAAATCCCCTACTTTAAATAGGTCATTCATATTTTTCGGAACCATGGCAATGATGTATAGAACCGGAAGTAAGCCAAACATGAATGGGTGAATGCTCTTTTTCGAAAGTTGAGCTAGCCCTAAAGCGGCCGCGAAGTAGGTTATGGTAAATGTGGCAAATATTTGCATGATCCATACCACGAGCAAAAAAGATTCAAACCGTTCAAAGATCAAACCGGAGATTTCAAAACTTCGTATCAGATCAAGAGTTGGCCATGTTCTCAAGACCACTCCATCAATAGACAATGCTCCGATAACCATGACGACCGTTATCACGTAAAAAATCAATGGAATGGAAACTCCAACAAGCATGGCTTTTACTGCTTTTTTGGGCTGATTCATAAACGGAAGAAGCAGTAATATGATTTCAGGACCTGAAAAAGCGAGAGCCGTTGTTTTTACTCCTTTTAGTACAGGAGTGATTCCTTCTCCTAATACCGGACGCAGATTATCAATCTCAAATATTTTGATGCTCATAAAGCTAACTACCAAAAAAAGGATAACTGTCAAAGGTAATATAATTTCAAAAAGACGGGCTATCGGGTTAATGCCACCGATGATGAGATAAAGACCTACCCACATGAAAATCATAATAATTGCCCATGTAGGAGTACCCTCCAGAAGTAAATACCTTATAACTTCAGCCATTGAACGGATCTGAAATCCGGATGTCGTAAGGAAATAACAGATTATAACTAAACTGAGTAAACTCCCCACCCATTTTCCTGCAATTTCATTGATGTATTGATAAAAGGTCTTATCGGGAAACTGTTGGCTTAATTTGACCATGATCACCCCTGCGATTATCGCGATGATCCCGCCTATTATAACGCTTATCCATACATCTGGTGTATGCACCTTCTCCGTAGCTGAACGGGGTAGGGTGAGTAATCCTGTACCGAGTATAAAGTTGATGATAATGACAGCTGTTTGAGGAGTCGTGATTTGGTCTTTCGGATTGAGAATCATTCTTTAATCACCCTTTCACCGATAGGTTATCCTTTACGTATGGGATTTTTTGTATGCATCATCTTTGGACGGCGCTTCATCATCATAAGCGGCATGCGAACCATCAGGTCTTTCCATTCACTTAAACGATAAGGAACGGCTGGACTCATATAAGGTACACCAAAGCTTTTTAATTTCACTAAATGGCTGGTCATTAAAAGAAAAAAGAGAATGACCCCGTATAATCCAAATGTGGCAGCACAAATCATAGCTGGAAAACGCAGAATCCGTAATGTAATCCCAATACTATAGTGCGGAATGGAAAATGATGATATAGCAGTTAACGCTACTACAATCACCAAAACAGGGCTAACGATCCCTGCCTGTACAGCAGCTTCCCCAATGATTAAACCGCCGACGATACCCATTGCCGGACCAATTGGCTTAGGCAATCGCAGTCCTGCTTCCCTCAGAATTTCGATGGATATTTCCATGAATAATGCTTCGATAAGTGCCGGAAACGGAACCCCGGACCTGGTTCCTATAATGGAGACGGCCAGTTTGGTCGGAATCAACCCTGAATGAAATGAGATGAAAGCTATATATAAAGACGGTGTAAAAAGAGCCAAAACAACTGTGAGATAACGGAGTAAACGTATGAATGTGCCAGGAATCCATCTTTCATAATAATCTTCTGGTGATTGTAACATCATGCTTAATGTAACTGGAACGATCAAAGCGAATGGCGTCCCATCCAATAAGATGGCCACCCGGCCTTCCATCAAAGCAGCAATCACGCGATCAGGACGCTCTGTATTCTGTACCTGAGGAAAAGGACTAAGGTAATTATCCTCGATGAGTTGCTCTACATAACCTGATTCCGGCACATTATCAATATCAATTTTCTTAATTCGATTTTCTACCTCTTGAACTAATTCGGGATCAACAATATCTTTAATGTAAGCGACAACTAAGTCTTTTCTTGACTGCTTACCTACTTGGAATTTTACTAACGATAAATTTTCAATTTCACCACTACTTCTTAAAAAAGACGTATTATCAACTAAAGATTCAGTGAAACCGATCCGTGGACCTCTGACTAATGCCTCTGACACCGGCTCTTCAACAGTCCTTGTTTTTATTTTTGTTGTACCAAGGATTAGGGCATCCACTAATCCATCAATTAAAAGCGCGGTAGAACCTGTTAATACTTTTGATGCTAAATCTTTAATGGAACCAACTTCTTCTACCTCACTGATAGATAACACTTCATTTTTTATGAATTCTTTTGAAATGCTTCCTTTGATGTAAGGAAGGTCTTGTTTATATTCTGCTGAAAAGTCAACCATCAATGATGTCATGATATGTTTATCAATGATGTCTTTATCTGATAATCCATCCGCATAAATGATAATTGACCGAATACCGGTACGGCCGATATTAAATTCTCGAAAATGAACATCCCAATTATGTCCAATTTCTTGCTTAACCATTTCTAGATTTAAATTAAAATTATCTGTAAACTGATCAGTTGAATCTTGGGAGGTATTTGCTTCTTGTTTGTCTTTATCGGTACCTTTTCCTTTTTTACCGATCTTTGATATCCATTCTTTCATTTTCATCACTCATCCTTTGAGTTGCGAAGCCGATTAAACAATTTGGAGATTAAATACGGAATAACAAACACAATAAAAGCTTGTATAAAAACCTGCCATTCTGGGAGGTAGGAAACAAAAGTTTTCCACATTTTCATCACCCTATACTTGTTTCAAGTAGCCGCTAAAATTCCTTTAATTCTCAAATAGTATTAATATCTTCCACGTTTCTTATGCAATGAAGTTAAAAGCAATTAGCCGTATTTACATACTTTATACTTCGTATGTACTATGTGAAAAAATTGATTTTGAATATAATTGAGGAGAAGGAAGAGGCCAAATCGATGTCTGGGACTTATCCGAATGACTCATTAATTATAGTAGTGAGCTTTAATGAACATAGGCTTTACTTCTTAGAACGGGGGATGACTTAAGCTCAAGATTTGAAATATAATTTTAAAAATATCAAGATCAAATTGAAATGATGTTCGAAATAACATATACTGAAAATTGAGAATTATTTGTAAATATCACCCGATTTTGGGAAATTCCTGCATTAACCAACTTGAAATAAGAGATCCAAATCACAACCCGGAACATATTATCAAATTGTAAAGCCTGGTGTAAAAAGGACGCAATGAATGAGAATATTAGCTTTCGGTTAAGTTGTTCTTTATTTTTTAAAGTGATTTCAAAGGAGTGGAAAATGATGAATATATGGACAAGCTGCACACTTAGTTCAATTCTGGCACTTTCCTTATTAGCACCTTCCGTGTCTTTTGCTAATGAAAGCTCAAATCATAAAGCCGCTGTGAGTAAGGAGACTGCCAGTCAGTATCCAATATTAAAGAAAGTAAATAAACCGGAAGAAGCGGGCTTTTCGTCTGAAAAGCTGGAAAGAGTGGATCAGCTCATTGAAATGGAAGTGACAGCCGGTTTCCCCGGTGCTGCCTTGATTGTCATAAAGGACGGAAAGATCGTTAAAAATGAAAGCTACGGGTACAAACAGAAGTTTAATGAACATACACCTCTTAAGAAGTTTCAAAAAATGGGAAATGACACGTTATTTGACCTTGCTTCAAACACGAAGATGTATGCAACCAATTTTGCCATTCAGAAATTAGTCAGCGAAGGCAAGCTGAATATCCAGGCAAGAGTGCAGCAATACATTCCTGAATTCAAAGACACGGAGGATGATGTGATCAAAGGGAAGGACAATCTGAGAGTTATTGATGTTCTACATCATACTGCAGGGTTTAGACCCGATCCGCAATACCATAATCCAAAGGTTTCGAAAGAACTTTATTCCCAGGAGCGGGATAAAACCATCGAGTTCATTTCCAAGACACCGCTCACATATGTACCTGGAACACAGAATGTCTACAGTGATGTGGATTATATGCTGCTTGGTGCCATTGTTGAAGAAGTAACGGGTCAGCAGCTTGATGTCTATGTTGAAAATGAATTGTACAAGCCGCTTGGGTTGAAAAATACTAAGTTCAATCCTCTGCGAAAGGGCTTTAAGCCAAAGGATTTTGCCGCAACCGAATTGCTTGGCAACACCCGGGATGGCGTGATAGATTTCCCTAACATTCGTACATACACACTTCAAGGGGAAGTGCATGATGAAAAAGCCTTTTATTCAATGGGGGGCGTTTCAGGGCATGCCGGCCTTTTCTCCAATACGAAAGATATGGCCGTCCTTCTGCAGGTGATGCTGAATGGCGGGGGATACGGTAAACATACGTTGTTTGATCAAGAAACAATCGATGAATTCGTCGCACCTTCCGAGATGAATCCTACATATGGTCTTGGTTGGAGACGAAATGGCGATGCTAGCATGGAGTGGATGTTCAGTCCTCTTGCAAGCGACAGTGCCTATGGTCATACTGGATGGACCGGGACGGTCACGATCATTGATCCGGAAATAGATTTAGGGATCGTTTTACTAACTAATAAAAAGCACTCTCCGCTCGTCAATCCTGTAGCCAATTCCAATCAGTTTTTTGGCGACCTCTTCAAAACAGGAAGCTATGGAAGTGTTGTAACTGCGATTTATGAAGCATTGGAAACGAATGAATAAACGGATATACGGATATCTCCATAAAGTTTAAGACCTCCCATTAATGTCGGGAGGCCTTTTTTCTTGTTCTATCAGAATGTCTGGAAGCTTTATTCCATACAGTTTGGGCAAGGATCAGGTTTTTATATGCTCCGTCTTGATGGAGCAAATTATCATGGGCACCTTGTTCGATGAATTCCCCATTTTATACAACGATGATGCGATCGGCATGTTTAATTGTCACTAATTCTTGGAACCGAACAATTTCATGAAGGCATTAATCTGGTTATCCGGGACGATCTGGGGGACGAATTGTACCTTTGTATGGGCGTTATTGCCATGGTTGTTCGACTGCTTTCGGGAGTGATGAATTATCCCCCTAAAAGAACTATTTTAAAAAATATATTGACCGAACAGCCTGTATCCGCTTACAATAATATTTAGTTATTAGTGTATTTAGAAAATTGTAAAAGAGGTACCTGCATGACAAAGGAATTCGACAGAAGAATTGGGCGCCATGCAATCATGTACGCATTTGCGGACGAAGAGGAAGAAGTCATATTGACGAATGAACTTAAGCGGATGGATTGGCTTTATGGAAAAGGTAAAGTCGGTTCAATGGAGCTGCAGAAAATAGTTGCGGCCATTGAGACATCTGCGAAAAGACTTGGATTGGTCAATCCCGATATGTATCGTGAAATGCATGCGCTGTATCATGCGATCATCGAAGCACTCCAAGGAGTGACACGCGGCCAAGTCGAGCTTGGCGGTCTTTTGAGGACTGCGGGCCTTCGGTTTGCAATCGTTCGGGGCAGGCCGTTTAAAAACGGGGCCGAAGGTGAATGGATTGCTGTCGCCGTGTATGGAACGATTGGAGCACCGGTTCGGGGATTTGAACATGAAGCCGTCGGTTTGGGAATTAACCACATTTAAATAATTAAAAGCCTATAGTTATTTAGTGAAATAGGGGGCTGTATTGATAGACTGGATAAGTCTGTCAATATGGCCTCCTTTTGTTTGTTTAAAAAAAGAATAGGGGTGCAGGAAATGATTATGTTAACGGGCCAAACTTTAACGATTGAAGAAGCGAAAAAAGTATTGTATGGAGAAGCATTTGTCTCTGCTTCAGCCGAGAGTGTAAAAAAAGTGGAAAAAAGCCGCGAAGCGGTTGAAAATATCGTGAAACAAAAGAAAGTCGTCTATGGCATCACAACAGGTTTTGGAAAGTTCAGCGATGTTTTGATTGATGCAGAGGACGCTGAGCAGCTACAGTGGAATTTGATTCATTCCCATGCGTGCGGAGTCGGGGAACCATTTCCAGAGGTGGTTTCGAGAGCTATGGTCCTTCTCCGTGCCAACGCGCTATTAAAAGGGTTCTCCGGCGTCCGTCCTATCGTCATTGAACGTTTGATCGATCTTTTGAATGCTCATATCCACCCGGTCATCCCTCAGCAAGGTTCTCTTGGGGCAAGCGGGGACTTGGCGCCGCTTTCGCATTTGGCGCTAGTATTGATGGGAGAAGGGGAAGTGATTTATAAAGGAGAGCGAATGGAGGCCATCGCAGCTTTATCGAAAGAAGGCATTCTTCCAGTGACACTTAAAGCAAAAGAAGGTCTTGCATTAATTAACGGAACACAGGCAATGACGGGGATGGGCCTCGTAAATTATATTGAAGCCGAACAGCTGGCCCATCAAACTGAAGCGATTGCTTCACTGACTTTAGAGGGATTACGCGGCATTGAAGATGCCTTTGATCCGGATGTTCATCTAGCACGGGGTTATCGCCAGCAAACAGAGGTCGCTGAACGGATTAGCCGCATGATCAGCGGCAGCCAGCTCATCACCAAGCAAGGAGAACTGCGGGTTCAGGATGCTTATTCTCTTCGCTGCATCCCGCAAGTGCATGGGGCATCATGGCAAACTCTTGATTATGTAAAAGAAAAATTGGAAATTGAAATGAATGCAGCGACTGATAATCCGCTTATTTTTGACGATGGGGAAAAGGTTATTTCAGGAGGGAACTTCCATGGACAGCCGATTGCATTTGCGATGGACTTCATGAAAATCGCTGTTGCTGAGCTTGCAAATATTTCAGAGCGCCGGATTGAGCGACTCGTCAATCCTCAGCTCAATGATTTACCGCCATTCTTGAGCCCTTCACCTGGCTTGCAGTCTGGAGCGATGATCATGCAATATTGTGCAGCTTCCCTAGTCTCTGAGAATAAAACACTCGCACATCCTGCAAGTGTTGATTCCATTCCATCTTCAGCGAACCAGGAAGATCATGTAAGTATGGGAACGATTGGCTCCCGGCACGCACATCAAATCATCCAAAACGTTCGCCGCGTATTGGCGATTGAGCTCATTTGTGCCTTACAAGCGGTTGAATACCGTGGAATAGAGAAGATGGCTCCGTTTACAAAAGAGTTTTATACAGAAGCAAGAAAGCTCATTCCAAGCATTACACAAGATCGTATCTTTTCAAAGGATATTGAAGCAACGGCAAGCTGGTTACTGCAAATTGACTGGAATTCATTTATTCATAGGAGTTTACCTACAACATAATATGAAGCTCGGAATATCCGAATGAACGTTAGGCTTATAGCCCTTTGACTTGGGTATTAAGCCTAACACCCTTATGTAAATGCTACAAAGATCCCAGAAATCCAAAAAAGGTCTAAGCATTAGAGAAAATGACCTTGAAATAGTAATAAATGCAGGAAATGACTATTGATGGAATGATCGACTTTACCTATTCGTGCTAGATTAAACATGCATTTTTGGAGGGGAATCTAATTTGGAAAATCGGCAATTGCAACCACCTGTCATAAATGAAAAAAACCAGCCGTCAAATACTTTACAAAGGAAGCTAAAAGCACGCCACCTTACGATGATTTCGCTGGGCGGTGCAATTGGAACAGGGTTGTTTCTCGGAAGCGGGCCAGCCATTCACTCTGCGGGGCCTGGCGGTGCTTTGGTCGCTTACACCGTAATTGGCATAATGGTTTATTTTATTATGACAAGCCTTGGAGAACTGGCATCATTTATGCCGGTCAGCGGAGCCTTCAGTACCTATGCTTCGCGTTTCATCGACCCGGCATTAGGGTTTGCGCTTGGTTGGAACTATTGGTTCACTTGGGCAATGACTCTTGCTGCGGAACTATCTGCCGCAACGATGGTTATGAAGTTTTGGTTTCCTGACAGCTCGTCTTTTTTATGGAGTTCATTGTTTTTAGTTTTGATATTCTTATTGAATTACGTATCCGTTAAAGGGTATGGCGAAGGGGAGTATTGGTTCTCCCTCATCAAAGTGGCGACCATCATCATTTTCATAGTTGTCGGAATATTGATGATATTCGGGATCATGAACGGAGAGGCGATTGGTTTTAAAAACTTCACAGTTGGTGACGCTCCGTTTGCCGGTGGTTTTTTGGCAACATTGGGTATTTTCATTGCTGCTGGATTTTCTTTTCAAGGAACAGAAATAGTCGGCGTTGCAGCCGGTGAAAGTGAAGACCCGGCAAAAAATGTACCACGTGCAGTTCGCAGCATTTTTTGGAGAATCTTCCTCTTTTATATCCTGGCCATATTGGTTATCGGATTGATCGTTCCTTATACGAATGGCAGTCTGCAGGGACACACGATCATGGTTAGCCCATTTACGATGGTGTTTGAAAAAGTGGGACTGGCATTCGCTGCTTCCGTGATGAATGCCATCATTTTGACAGCCGTATTATCCGCAGGTAATTCGAGTCTTTACGTGACAAGCCGAATGTTATACTCCATGGCAAAAGAAGGGCTGGCACCGCGTATTTTTGGCAAACTTAACAAACGCGGCGTTCCCATTTGGGGATTGGTTGTCACTTCACTTGTAGGGATGTTGGCCTTTTTTGCTTCCATTTTCGGTGATGGAGTCATTTATATTTGGCTTATGAATGCGGTTGGAGTCACTGGATTTATATTTTGGCTCGGTATAGCGGCAAGCCATTACCGCTTTAGAAAAGCTTATATTGCTCAAGGGTATTCACTGGATGATCTTCCCTATAAATCCAAGTTGTTTCCTTTCGGCCCGATATTTTCCTTTGCACTTTGTTTCTTCGTATTATTGGCGCAAAACTATCAGGCCTTCATTGGCGATGACATTAACTGGGCAAGTGTGATCGCTGCCTATCTTGGCATCCCATTCTTTTTGATAATGTGGCTTGGTTATAAGTTCATTAAGAAAACAAAAGTAGTTCCGCTAGAGGAATGCAAAATCGATTTTGATGAACATAGGAATGCCAATTAGTATGTATTGATAAAATGCATCAGCCTTGAAATGGAATTGTTGTTTCAAGGTTTTTTTCTGTATATGTGACACATTTCCTTATATGGCTGCATAAAACATAACCATTAAAAAAATGTGTGAAATCCCAATCTTACCATGTGATTTTTAAGCGGAAAATCACCTTTCCCACTTTTTGGATGACTTTTGGAATTAAAAAAACTGAAAAAAAATTGTGGCCGATGTTGGGAGTTTATGATTATAGGAAGCCGAAGTGTTGGTATATCAAGGTTTTTGGTGTCCTCCGTAACCTTTAGAATCGATGGCGTAAATGGGCTTTTTAGGCAAGAATTCCGTCCCGCATCATTTGAACTTATATTCATTCTTTGTTAAGGTAATGAGGTACTTTAGGGATACAGGTTCATTCCAAGTGTTGGGACTGAACAAAACCCCTAAAATAAAAAACCATAATATTTCAGTTGGTATATGCTGTGTGCCTGTTAGTTTCCTCAGTTGTATTGCACCTCTTTTCCCTGCAAAGCTTTAAAATAGACCATTGGGAATCCCATAATCATATTTCTATGCGTTTTGGTGTTATACTGCACTGCAAGTATCATTCCACCTGGTAAAGGAAATGAAGTACTTTAGAGGGTAGTCGTAAGTCCATCATCAGGACAAAACTCTAAGTGGAAATCGTTTATATTACAGTTGGTATATGTTGTGCCTGCTAGTTTCCTCAGTTGTGATTGCACCTCTTTTTTTCTACTTGAAATGCTCAATTTATCACACAAAATATAATCCAAGTAAAGAATGGCTTCTTGGAAATAATAAATATAGATTATTTTTCTATACACGTACACCCTGTGCCACTAAATAAGTGTCACTTCCGCTTTTTTGAAGGGGTAGAATTTCGGTTATTTCAAGATACTTGTGCATTAATAATCATCACTCGCATAAAACGGGGGAATTCAGCAAAACTGAATATCATATGGGCAACTATTAGAATGAGGTGACTTGATGAAGCCGTATGTAGAAGTCAGAAATGTCTCGAAAATTTTTGGCAAATCTCCAAAAGCAGCAACAGACTTATTGAAGCAAGGCAAATCGAAAAAGGAAATCTTGAAAGAAACGGGACAAACGGTCGGAGTGAATAATGTTAATTTCGAGATTTATCCTGGCGAGATTTTTGTCATCATGGGCCTATCCGGAAGCGGGAAATCAACTTTGATCCGCATGTTCAATCGTTTGATCGATCCCACTTTGGGTGAAATCTTAATTGATGACGAAGATATCGTGAAGATGAACGCTGCCCGGTTAAGGGAAGTCAGACAAAAGAAAATAAGCATGGTATTTCAGAACTTTGCTTTATTCCCGCATAAAACGATATTGGAAAACGCTGAATTTGGGCTCGAAATTCAAAAAGTAGATCCAGCGAAACGTCATGAAAATGCGATGAAGGCTCTTGAGGCCGTTGGATTGAAAGGCTACGAAAATCAGCTGCCA
Organism: Peribacillus sp. FW305-BF15; assembly: GCF_058783805.1. NCBI lineage: Bacteria > Bacillati > Bacillota > Bacilli > Caryophanales > Bacillaceae > Peribacillus > Peribacillus sp. FW305-BF15. The sequence goes on from NZ_JBYSYV010000034.1 coordinate 16,633, forward strand.
TCACAGCTTAGCGGCGGTATGCAGCAGAGGGTTGGGTTAGCCCGGGCACTCGCCAGTGATACGGATATCCTGCTGATGGATGAAGCCTTCAGTGCCCTTGATCCATTGATTCGTAAGGATATGCAGGATGAACTGATCCAAATCCAAGATCAGTACAAAAAAACGATCATTTTCATTACCCATGATCTTGATGAAGCATTAAGAATCGGGGATAGAATTGCCCTTATGAAAGATGGAAGCGTCATTCAATTGGGTACCCCTGAACAAATCATGATGAATCCAGCCAATGAATTCGTCGAGAAGTTTGTGGAAGATGTTGATCTGTCAAAAGTATTGACAGCGTCTCATGTGATGATACGCCCAGAGAAGATTGCGGTGGACAGAGGCCCGAGGGTTGCCTTGGAAATCATGCGCAAACAAGGGTATTCCAGCATTTTCGTTGTGGATAGGAAGCAGAAGTTATTGGGGGCCGTGACTGCTGAACAGGCACGTCAGGCAATGAGCAATGATCAATCGATTTCTGAAGTGATGACAACTGATATCCCAACTGTAAAAGAGGATGAATTACTTGGAAACCTCATGGATGTGATGGCGACTTCAAGCTTGCCAATCTCAGTGATCGATGATCAGAACAGAATTAAAGGAATTCTTCTTCGCGGTGCCGTCATCGGTGCTTTGGCCGGAAATAAAGATTCCTTGAATGAAATGGAGAGTGAATAATTCAATGAATATGCCGAAAATCCCACTAGGGGCATGGGTCGATTCTTTAGTGGATTGGATTACCATTGTATTTGCTGGATTATTTACACTTATTACGAATGTGATCGAGGGACTACTGGATATCCTGGTCGATGTAATGAGTGCAGGACCTTCGATCATTTTAATCATCGTCCTGACCCTTCTGGTTACCTATACAAGCAAATGGACATTGGGATTATTTACATTAATCAGCTTACTATTGATTGATAATCTTGGTTATTGGGAATCAAGCATCCAAACACTGGCGATCGTTATTTTGTCAGGATTCCTCACCATATTGATTGGGATACCAATCGGAATATGGTGTGCCCAAAATAAAACCGTGCGCAATATCGTTACCCCGATCTTGGATTTCATGCAAACGATGCCTGCCTTCGTTTATTTGATTCCTTCGATTTTATTCTTTGGAATAGGGGTAGTGCCTGGAATCATCGCGTCATTCATTTTCGCGATTGCACCGACAATCCGTATGACCAATCTTGGGATTCAGGAAGTGCCTAATGATTTGATCGAAGCATCGGATGCTTTTGGTTCAACCACCAGCCAAAAGTTATTCAAGGTACAAATACCGTTGGCTACTCCAACGATTATGGCAGGAGTTAACCAAAGCATCATGCTGGCATTATCCATGGTAGTTACAGCTTCATTGGTTGGAGCACCCGGACTTGGGGCGGATGTCTACAGGGCAGTCAGCCAAATTAATGTAGGGCAAGGATTTGAAGCAGGATTATCCATCGTAATCATTGCAATCATACTTGATCGTATCACGCAAAACCTTCGTAAACCAGCTTACGAGCATATCGTTAGCAGGAAAATCATTTTTACAATATTGGCCTTACTAGTTGTGGGTACTGCGCTATTCGGTACTTTTACAAAAGAAAAAGCAGAAAATGGGGATGAAAACAGTTTTGCTGCCAAAGCCAATTTTGAAATCATCGGAATTGAACCTGGAGCAGGAATAATGAAGCTGACTAAATCGGCTATAGATGATTATAAGCTGGATGATTGGAACGTGGTTGAAGGGTCATCGGCAGCGATGGTTGCAGAATTGAAAAAAGCAATTGATAAAAAAGAACCAATCGTCGTTACTGGCTGGTCACCGCATTGGATGTTCTCGACATATGACTTGAAATATCTCGAAGATCCGAATGGATCCTTCGGCAAGGCTGAAAACATCAATTCCATTGCCAGAAAAGGACTTGAACAGGATGCGCCAGGTGCCTATAAAATTCTTGATCAATTCTACTGGGAAACAAAAGATATGGAAGATGTAATGGTCAAGGTTGCTGATGGGATGTCTCCTTCAGAAGCAGCAGAAGAATGGATAAAGAAAAATCAGGACAAAGTGTCCAAATGGACCCAAGGAGCACAATCAGGAAATGGTGAAAAGATCAAACTGGTTTATGTTGCCTGGGACACTGAAATTGCCAGTACAAATGTGATTAGCAAGGTACTGGAGCAGAATGGCTATGATGTAACATTAAGCCAGGTTGAAGTGGGGCCAATGTTTGCTGGCGTTGCAAACGGAAGTGCGGACGCCATGGTGGCTGCATGGCTTCCGGGAACACATCTTGAATACTATAATAAGTATAAAGATGACATGGTTGACCTTGGACCAAACTTAAAAGGAACAAAACTTGGTCTGGTCGTACCGGATTACGTCGATATTGATTCAATTGAAGACTTAAAACAATAAGAAAAACGAGGGAATTTCTGAAATGAAATTCCCTCGTTTTTTCTTTTGATGGGGGGCTGAGCTTTTAAATACTAAACATCAATGTATGGTAACGAATTTACTCCTCAATTCCTCTTCCGTTACTTCGATCTTTCCTTTTAAATCTTCTGCCAGTAATACATAACTTTTCACGCCAATGAATTCAGAATGCGATATTAAAAAGAATTTTGTCCCTTTTTTATACGCAGATGGAACATCTTCAATCAACTTAAACATTTTCATCCTTTTTCCACCTTGGATATCATAAATTCGTAACGCATGTATTCATAACTAGTTCGTGGCACAACTTCTTCTTTTCACTTTTTATATCATTGATATTTATGGGCGGTCAACTTTTTTTATTGGTAGATACAAGTACCGACTGTACTTGTCATTTGTTTGTGAATTATGAGTATTCCTAAATTTCTGTGGAACTGGGCTATCATTGAATGTTAAAATTCAGTTGGATAACAGTGTTTCTTTATACATAAGGAAGAGATAAGAGAAGCAATGAGTTGATAAAGCAAAAAGTGATTTTGGAAGGTGTGGAAATATTGAAACCAATCATATTTGATGTAGATACGGGGATAGATGATGCCATGGCGATGGCATATGCTTTAAATTCCCCTGAATTGGAAGTGCTCGGATTCACCACTTGCTTTGGTAACGTGCCCGTTGTTAATTCGACCCGTAATACACTTGCCGTCTTGGAGAAATTAAATAGGCGCATACCGGTATATGAAGGTGCTGACCAAACTTTGGTACGCGGAAGGAAGAAGCGGTATCCCAAGCATGTTCATGGGGAAGACGGGTTAGGAAATACCCTTCGGTTTAAACCAACCATTAAAGCATCACAAGGAAATGCAGCAGATTTCATTATCGATCAAGTGCAAAGCCGACCGCATGAAATTACGATCATTGCAGTTGGACCACTGACTAACATCGCATTGGCGATCAATAAAGCGCCGATGATCATGTCGCTTGTAAAAGAGGTCGTAATTATGGGCGGTGCCGTAAATGTACCAGGAAATGTAACCCCTTATGCTGAAGCGAACATAATATCAGATCCTGAAGCGGCACATCAGGTATTGACTTCAGGATTGCCGATCACCCTAGTGGGGCTTGATGTGACGCTGCAAACATACCTACTGAAATCGAAGCTTGATGATTGGCGTGCCACTGGTGAGGAAAGCGCCGAATTTTTAGCGGAAATGACCGATTATTATATGAAAGCATATGAAAACTCCCATCCAGGTTTGGGTGGTTGCGCCCTTCATGATCCACTTGCAGTCGGGGTTGCGATTGATTCAAGTTTTGTCAGGACAGAATGGATGAACGTCAAGGTGGTGACCGAGGGTGAAGAAGCAGGCAGGACAATCGGTCAAAAGGATGGCGGACCTAGAATCCGTGTCTGTACGAATGTGGAAAGTGAGCGGTTTTTGAAACACTTTTTGGAACGGGTTATATGATTAAGCAACGTAATTGAATCATGAATGTAGCATGAAGGATATTTCAAAAAAATCATTGGCAAGAGCTGGCCTGTTTCTGTTGGATATATCGATTCTCGCTATATGACAAGGATACCTGTCAAAATAAAGTTGAAAGTAGCATGGTAAAAAAGGTCCTCCATTCATTATGTTTTGTAAATGGTTTATATTCAATCAATCATAAAAATTGCTTTTCAGACTTTAATCAAACGTTTGATTAATTTCGTAGAAAAGAAAGTCGAAAGTCACTAATATCATGGTGAAAACCATATTAATGGATAATGGTTCAGAAATATTGGGTATAAGGTACTTTTTTTACCACAAAAAAGTAAAATATTAAAAAATAATTAAAAAATGGGTTTAAAGGTTTGGGAAAACAGGTACATAGACTTTCGTAATGCCATATTTAGGTTTTTTTGCATAATTATAATTTACCATTTTTCGACTTTGCGCTTATTTATATGGCAGAAAATGTATGGTTCTATTAAAATGTACTATATAAGATAAAAGGAGGATTTTTTCTATGTCACAAATTCGCGTAACACCTTCGGAACTGAAAGATGTAGCTAGACAATATGATAATGAGAGCCAACAAGTAACGGATATGATTGGTCGTTTAGATAGAATGAGAGATCATTTAACTGGTATTTGGGAAGGTTCTTCCAGTGAGGCTTTCGTAGGTCAGTACGAAGAATTAAAGCCTTCATTCATGGATATGGCTCGCTTGTTGAATGAAGTTTCTCAACAATTGAATAAATCAGCTCAAATCCTTGAAGACACAGATAATCAGATTGCTAGTCAAATTCGCGGATAATCATTAGGTAAATGAGAAAATGAATTTCTAGGAAAAAGCGCCGCGACTCTTTTTGAAGAATCGTGGTGCTTTTTTGCTTTAAAAGAGGTGGATTCCATATATATTCAACTAACGATCGATTTAAACAGGTATACAGGGGAAGTATTTGATTTGCAAGTGTCAAATTACCGCTCCATCAAGAAGGTTGTGGAGATAATATGGCAGGTAAAAGATATTGCCAGTGCGCCTAAAGAAGGCTATTGGGTGCGGGTCCAGAATAAAGAGTTCGTATGTTCAGGTTATGAAACCCTGCTTGATAGCGGAATTACGACGGGGGACCGCCTTGAGATCCTCTAATGGATAGGTGTGGACTCTTTATAGGAAAAAAGTCTAAAGCCCTTTAGCAGGGGTAAAGGAGTTACATAAAATGGATGAGAAACCATATCTGGAGAAAAAAACAGACGCTGCAATGATGAAGGATGATAAGGGGCATTCGTTCGTTTTCCAACGGGCAAAACTACCGATGCAGGACCCACTGGAATTACAGCTTATTCATGAAGCGGATGATGCTCTCCAGAAACATATAGAAGTGACAGAGGACGAGGTGAAGATCAGAGTAAATCCACCAGCCTCTTTTTTTGTTTTTTCCAAAGCTAAAGATAAAAATCCATTGAGTAAATGGTTATCGTCTTATCAAATCCAAAAGAAAATAAGGAATCATGAATTGAATCGCCTGCAACTAGTCGTTTGTCCGGAAAATATCGTTTTCGATTCAAGCTTGACCCCATATTTCCTGCATTATGGGGTAAAAGACAGTTTGCCTCCTTATGAGCATAATCAAGATGAGTTATTTAAAGAAACGAAGGCAACGATTTCGGCGCTTGTGGATGGGCAGCATACATTCGAAGAGTATCTGCTTTACCATAAAACACTGAAACTATCGAACGAATCACAAAGTATATTGTCATCAGGGACTTGGGATGAACTTTCCACGGTCATTCAAAACCGGATAGAAGCTTTAGAGAAGGAAGAAAAAGCATTTGTACATATTCCTGAAAAGAAATGGAAAACGGGCCGTTATACACTTTGGGGTACGGTGATCGTTCTAGTGCCACTGCTATTGTTTGCGATTTACACACTATTCTTCTCCCAACCTAAGCAGGATGCATATGTAGAAAGCGGTGAAAGCTTCTTAAAACAAAAATACAGTGAAGTCATTGACCGTTTGGAAAACTACGATCCGAAAAAGATGCCATATGTCGTTCAATATGAACTGGCGAAGTCCTACGTCACTTATGAACCGTTGGAGGGAGTAGCTAGGAAAAATGTAGAAAATGCAATCTCTTTGCAAACGGATAGTCAGTATCTCCTATATTGGATTTATATAGGCAGGGGCATGAGCGAGGAAGCGATCGATTTGGCGAGAATCATGGAGGATCGCGAATTGATTATGTACGGGCTGGTAAACCAGAAAGAACAGATTAAGTTGGACGATAGCCTATCTGGGGAAGAAAAGGAAACGCAAATTAAAGAAGTCGATACCGAGCTATCCCAATATGAAAAGGAAAAAAAGGAATTGGATAAGCAAATGGAGGAACAGCAAGATCAGAACCCTGCTGCAACAGACTCGAATATAGAGGATAAAGGCGCAGAGGAAGCAAAACCTGCTGTAAAAGAAGAAGCGGAAAATGAACCTGCTTCTGGGGGAAAAGAAGAAAGTAAGGATTCCTCCAAAAAATCAACTGAAGAAAAAGAGAAAAGCAAAGAGTGAGCAATGGGCCTTTTGCGGAGGTGAGATTTAATGAGTTTATTATGGATTTATTCTAGTGGTACCTACCAATCCTTTACGATCAAGGATAATCATAACGGTCCAATTTCGATTGGGCCATCAAAACAGGACACGATCACCGTTTATTCCATTCCTTTTGAACAAGGTCCTATCAAGCTGAAAAAAAATGAGGGACTTGATGAATATGAGGTGTTTAGAGAGGACAAGAAGCTTGGCGATGTAAAGCCATTCCATAGCTTCACCTGTCAAGAAGGAGAAGAAACGGTCGAGATTTTTTATACGTCAGGGGAATTGGAAGAAAGCCTCTATTATATAGGCAACTTGAAAGAAATCACTTTATCGGCCAAGGCTGGAGCGACCATCCGTAAAGAAGGACCCGTTTCCGGCAATGACTTTTCCCTTGTGCTGCATAAAGGGCAGTGGCACCTCATGCCAGTGGGAAATAGCAGGATATTCCTGAACGGTGAAAGGGTAACGAAGCCTGTTCCCATTCAAAATGGTGATCTGGTTTGCTGGCCGCATATGGTGCTGAGGTTGATTGAAGGCGACTTATTGATGATTCATAGCGCCGAAAGTCATGAAACATCATTAGCTAAAATGAAGAAGCCAATCTCTGAAATGAAAAAAAACTATCCACAGTATCGCCGGACACCAAGGATGATCTACGAATTGCCGGATGAGAAAGTGACGATTTCTTTTCCGAGCCAAGAAGCGGAAGATAATAATAGAGGGTTATGGTTAATCCTTATGCCGCCTTTAATGATGCTGATCGTCATGGGGGTCATCACGGTCATTCAGCCGCGGGGCATTTTCATCATCATATCGATTGTGATGTTCACGACGACTTTAGTTACCTCGACGGTACAATACTTTAAAGACAAAAAGAAGCAAAAATTCAGAGAAGAAAAACGCCAACGTGTATATACCAGGTATCTAGAGCAGAAGAGGGAAGAACTGCAAGAGCTGTCTGAAAAACAAAAGAATGTGCTGTTCTATCATTACCCCTCCTTTGAAAGGATGAAGCTTCTAACTGATAGTATTAGCGATCGTATATGGGAACGAACTCTGGAAAGTGAAGATGCCCTGCACTTTAAAATCGGAACGGCGACCATACCCTCAAGTTATCAAGTGTCGGTAAATAGCAGCGATATGTCCAATCGGGATATAGATGATTTACTTGAGCAGTCGCAGGAACTTGTGGATGTATACAAAAACCTGGAAGATCTTCCGTTATCGATCGATTTATCAAGCGGATCGATGGGCCTGGTCGGAAAGGAATCGATTGTTAAACGAGAGCTGCAGCAATTGATTGGGCAACTGGCCTTTTTTCATAGTTATCATGATGTTCGATTTGTCGCCATCTTTCCGGAAAAGGATTATCAGGAATGGGAATGGATGAAATGGCTCCCTCATTTTCAATTGCCGCATGCCTATGCAAAAGGATTTATATATAATGAGCAATCACGTGACCAGCTCCTGACCTCGATTTATCAGCTATTGAGGGAAAGAGATTTGGATGAGAACAAAGGGAAAGTGCGATTCACTCCCCACTTTGTCTTTATTGTCACGGATCGTAATTTAATAGCTGAACATGTCATATTGGAATATTTAGAAGGTATAACGGACGATTTAGGTATCTCGACGATTTTTGCAGCGGATGCAAAAGAAAGTTTGACGGAAAATGTCCATACGCTTGTGAAGTACATCAATGATTTTGAGGGTGAGATTCTCATCCAGCAAACGAAGGCCGTTCATACTCCATTTAAACTTGATGCACATTCAAAAGAAGGAAATGAGCGTTATGCACGTACGCTCCGTTCATTAGACCATCAAAAAGGCATGAACAACTCCATACCAGAAACGGTTTCATTCCTTGAATTATTGCAAGCTCGTGAAGTGGAAGAGCTGCCTATCAGCCAAAACTGGCGGACCAATCAGTCTTCCAAATCCTTGGCAGTTCCGATTGGATTGAAAGGGAAAACGGATAGGGTTGAATTGAACTTGCATGAAAAGGCGCATGGCCCCCATGGATTGGTTGCCGGAACGACAGGATCGGGGAAAAGTGAATTACTGCAAACCTACATCCTATCATTAGCCGTTCATTATCATCCGCATGAAGTTGCCTTTTTGCTTATAGATTATAAAGGCGGGGGAATGGCACAGCCATTCAGGCAGATTCCGCATCTGCTGGGAGTCATTACGAATATTGAGGGCAGCAAGAACTTCAGTGCCAGGGCACTAGCATCCATCAATAGTGAATTGAAGAAGCGCCAGCGCATGTTTGATCGATACGAAGTGAATCATATCAACGATTACACGAACCTATACAAAGAAGGCAAAGCGGATGAACCGTTACCGCACCTATTTTTGATATCAGATGAGTTTGCGGAACTTAAAAATGAAGAACCCGATTTCATCCGCGAATTAGTGAGTACGGCGCGAATTGGACGGAGCTTGGGAGTTCATTTAATTCTTGCTACACAAAAGCCGGGCGGTGTAATTGATAACCAGATTTGGAGCAATGCCCGTTTTAAAATTTCCTTGAAAGTGCAGGATGCAAGTGATAGTAAGGAAATTCTTAAAAATAGCGATGCAGCAAATATTACTGTCACTGGACGGGGATATTTGCAGGTTGGAAATAACGAGGTTTATGAATTGTTCCAGTCTGCATGGAGCGGTGCCCCATATTTAGAGGATACGGTTGGAACTGAGGATGAAGTGGCACTTGTCACAGACCTCGGTCTTGTTCAAATCTCAAATGTATCGGAACAGGTCACTAATATGAGGAAAGAAAAGATTAGTGAAATTGAAGCCGTGGCGGATCGAATTGTGGCGATACAGGAAGAAATGGAGATTAAGAAGTTGGCAAGCCCATGGCTGCCGCCTCTTTCAGATCGTTTATCAAGAAACCCTGAAAGAAGCCTGACGATGAATCAATTCCACCTGGGAATGAAGGATGAGCCTGAATTGCAAAGCCAGACCAATTATGTCTATAACTGGATTGATGATGGGAATATAGGGGTTTTTGGTTCTTCCGGGTACGGCAAGTCAACCACCGTTTTGACACTTCTCTTTAGTTTTGCAGATCAATTCAGTCCTGAAGAACTGCATTATTATATTTTCGACTTCGGGAATAGCGCTTTACTCCCAATGCGCCAGCTGCCTCATACTGGGGAATACTTTAGGTTTGATGAGTTAAGGAAAATCGAAAAATTCATGTTATTCATGAAGGCGGAAATGGAAAGGCGTAAGCAGCTTTTTTCAGAAAAGGAGCTTAGTAACATAAAGCTTTATAATGCATTGGTGGAAGATAAATTGCCGATTATTTATATCGTGGTCGACAATTTTGACATAGTGAAGGATGAGATGCAGGATCAGGAAGCCCAATTCGTTCAGTTTGCACGTGATGGACAATCACTTGGAATCTTCATGATTTTAACGGCAACGAGAATCAATGCGATTCGCCAGCCGTTAATGAATAGCCTTAAGACGAAGGTCGTCCATTACTTAATGGACAGTTCGGAAAAATATTCAGTTTTGGGGAGAACCCCTTATGAAAATGAACCTGTTCCTGGCAGGGCGTTGGTGAAAAAGGACCAAACCTACCTCACCCAGATTTACTTACCAGCCGATGGAGCGGATGATATAGCCGTTTTGGAAGAAATGAAACAAGCTGTGGCAGAACATAAGGTTAAATATAAGGAAATGGACAAACCGCCGGCGATTCGGATGCTACCGGCACGTCTTGATTCCAGCAGCTTCAAGAGTTACTGCTCACAAACCATTAAGAAGGATTCCATTCCAATCGGGCTTTCAGAGGAAAGCGTTACACCTGTATTCGTGGAGTTGAATGCCAATCCATTCCTGCTTGTCGTAGGACAGTCACGTAAAGGGAAAACGAATGTCCTTAAAGTGCTGCTGGAATCGTTGCTTACACAGGCGGTCGGCGAAATTGGATTATTTGACGGAGTGGATCGCGGCCTATCTTCTTATGCTTTTGAGGAGAAGGTGAGCTATGTGGAAACAAAAGAGCGGATAACCGAATGGCTCGATCATATCACTGGAATATTTGAAGAACGTGAGCGAAGTTATCTTGCGGCATTGGAATTGAAACCGATGAAGCAACTGGAATTCCCACCGGTCATATTTGTCATAGATAGCATTTCAAGGATCCAGCAAACGATAGACGGCAGGATTCAGGATAGGATCAGCAGTTTGATGAAACAATACAGCCATCTCGGGTTTAGTCTGATTGTCGCTGGAAATGCCAACGACTTCACGAAGGGGTATGATTCGTTGACAACCGAACTGAAACAAGTCAGACAGGCTGTTTTGCTTCTTAAAAAATCGGACCAAAGCTTGTACACCCTCTCCTATTCCAGAAAAGAAGAAGAAATACAGCCGGGTTACGGATACTTTGTGCTGAATGGCCAGGAGAGTAAAATCCAAATTCCGCTAAGTGAAGAAAGAAGGAGAGTGCAAGAGAGTGTCTGAAAAAATAAAACCGATGCTGTTAATCGGTAAAATACTGGTGATCTTAGCGCTGCCAATCTTGTTTTTTTCTTATATTGGCCAAAATCCAATGAAAAAGACAGAAACGGCTTCTCGTGAAATCGCCATTGTAAATGAAGATAATGGGACAGAATTTAACAATAACCCCATTTACATGGGCTCAGAGCTTGTTACTACACTGGACAAGGATTCTGAATATGAGTGGTTTGTGGTAAATAGAAGTACGGCGGAAAGTGGACTTGCAAATGAAAAGTACGATGCAGTCATATATTTCCCATCCGATTTTTCAGAGAATATTTATACGTTCGATGATGAACAGCCTGTCAAGGCGGGGATAAAGTACAAGGTACAACCTAGTTTGAATGCAGAAAACATGGAAAAGGTACAAAAGGAATTAGAGAAAACAAAGAGCAAAATGAATAAGCATATTTCAACACAGTATTGGAGCTATGTTTCCCAATCGGTCGAGGACATCCGTAAGAAGTTCGATAATGTCCTTGCTAAAGAAATCGCTTTTCAAAACACGATGTATGAGTTCTATACTCCAAGCTCGGAAAGCCTTGCAGGCGAAATCAAGCAGCATAAGGACATGCTTGAAGGAGTTTTTGCCGAGACGAAAGATGCTGGCAAAACAAGTACTGAAACAATGGATGAAATAGGGAACACGAAGACTCAAATGGCTTCATTTGTGAAAGATGTTGTTTCTTTTGAGGAATATCAAAAAGCTCAAAGTATCCTTTTTGAGAAGGCCTCTGCGCAAAATCAGCAGCTTGTCATGGAGAGTGTGCAGTCATACGACAAGGCGCTGAATGAGGGGAATCAATCTATACCAGAGATTCAGCAAGGGATGAATACGAAATTCAGCCTAAATGATCAAGGCATTAGAGAAAATGTTGGAATCATGCAGCAGAAACTTGATTCCAGCAGTAATGAATTGGAACAATTTTCAACAAGCATGAAAGACAAACAAGTAGAACAAATTACGAAAATCACCCAAGATCAACAAAGCTCGATTGAACAATTGAAACAATCGGAAGAGGCGGGTCTTGATAACCTTCAGTCAACCTTGCTTATGCAAAGAGGAAATCTTGCAAGCAGCTCTGGTAATGGGGAGGATATAGGTGAAGGAACGACGCCTATAGAGGATATTGAAACGGAAACGGGAAAAGGTGAATCAGCTGCTGCACCTGACAAGAAGGACCCGATTGATGAACTGTCTCTCCAGGTACTGCTGGATCAAATCAATGGGATCAACACGGCACTTGAAAGTTTGGTGCCGGCAGAAGGAAGTGAAGGAGCTGCTGAACAAGTCAACATCCTTACAGCGGAACTCCAAACGGAAATCAATAATCTCAGCGGAACGGTAAGCGGCAGAACGGGGAATTATAACCAAGTGATAACGGAGTTTAATACACTGGTAGATTCATATAATGACCTGCTGGCGCAGTTTACGGAATTACAAGCTGATTATAATGAACTCGGCACGAATTATAAGGATTTAGGTGACCAATGGAAAAAGTCACAGGAAGATATTCAAAAATTACAGGACATCCAGAGCATGACAATCGAAGAGGCCATCGCAGAAATCAAGACTCTCGAACAGTCACTTCTGGAAAAAGTGGGGGGTGAAAGGCGAGCGGTGCTTGTGAAGGCCTTCGAGAATCAAATCACCAATCGGGATTCAACTACCCTCCTTGCCTATTACGGTTCACTCTCATCTTATGGTGAATTGGCTGAAAGAGTCACCGAAGCAAATGTAGATAAGATATTTGCAGCCAATATAAAAGAATTGGAAAACTTGAAAAATGGGGTTTCCGGAAATGTAGATGAAGAAGCGAAACTCGTTAAAGCCAGTTTAGCAGGAGTCAATGAGAACTTCGGGATGTTCTCGGATTCCATTATGGGGTATATGAAAGAATATGATGCTAACGTCGAAACGGGGCAGAAAGCCACTTTAGCTGAATTGGCGGCAATTACCGGCAAGGCTCAAGAAGTGTCTGCCAATTTGTCGGATGATATGGAAGTTCCTGAGATGGAGGCAGAACCGCCCGTTAACCTTGATGGAGAAATGTTTGTATCACTTCAAGACAATACGGCAACAACTGTCGGCTTCATTTCCGAGCTTGTCAATTCTGTAGCGGAAAGACAGGAAACGGTCACGAAGGATACAGCAGACCTGCAAGCGAAAGTGGGGTCCGTACAGGAAAGGGCCGATCAGCTTAATGATAATTGGTCCCAAAATGTAGACTCAACCGAAAAAATCAAGACGGACGTATATAGCGTCTTGAACAACACTCTAGTCGATGATCAGGAGAACGGGTATGTGTACGAATATTTAGCGAATCCCGTACAAATCAGCGGGGAAGTCCTTCATCAGGAAAAGGTTAATATCCCACCGATCGTCATGTTGGTGATCATACTCATTTCTGGGATATTGATCGGTTTCTTCCTGCATCATTATGAAGCCATTCCAATGATGGTCCATGCGGCCTTGTTTACCTTATTGAATCTGATCGTAGGTTTAATCATCAGCATGTATGGCTTGAAGATCTATCCACTGGGAGATATGCAGGAGATTAAATGGACCGTCTTCACCGTCCTGCTTTTATTCTTCTGTTCAGCGTTTACCAGACTTGCCTTCTCGATTGGGCCGTTTGTCGGTGCTATCCTGGTGATTGGTTTGATCAGTTTCTTTACCATTCCATTATTGGATTTAATCATGCCTAATTTCAATGTAGACCACCCTGTTGCGGACGTATACATGTCCATTCAATTCGGTAATCAGTCGGCATTCATTCCCGCTAGTATCATCTTGATTGTACTGACGCTTATCGCAACGGTCATTCCATATATAGTGAAGCGTCTTGCAGAAAGAAGAGCAATGGCCCATGAAGTGGAATAAATACGTAATGCCTGTCTTGCTCATCCTGTTTTTTAGCCATGCACTTCATGGCGGGGCGGAAGAGGAACCGATGGTGGAGCCCAATGAATATCAAGAAAACGATATTGATATTCAAACGGAGTATTTCCATGAAGAAGGATTGTTGGAACAGAAGCGGAAACTGCCTGAAGAACAAAAGGACCTCACTTTTGAAAGAGGGAAATATGATGCCATTGACTCGGTGAAGGACTCACTGTTTCAGTCTCCTGTAATGGAGAATCAAAATAATACCATCGCTTCAAAATCAGAACAGCTTGGATTATTCTCGGAGGTCCGCATTCCAACGAGAAACGAAGAAGAAACAGAGCCTTCGCTTAATTTTGACCTGACGATATTGCTCGGCATCGTTTTGGCACTTTTGGTCGTTTGTTTGTTTTTTATCCTTATCCCGAAAATGGGGAAGCTGAATGGAGAGGTTAAACGAAAATGAAAACAGCCCGATTCCCCTCAGGAATCGGGCTGTTTTCACTACATATCCATAACGGTTTTAATAAGCCCTAAAAGTAGGGCGGCTGCGAAGATCAAAATGAAGAATTTTTTATACATGATCAGTACCTCTTATACCTTAGGAGTGGATTGCATTCATTTTAGCATAAACAAGATAGAAAAGAAGTTTACTAAGAATATACAGATCGGAAGGGTGTGGCTTCATTGCCCTGATGACAGGAGCGGGAAATTATGAAAAGGTGGACGATTTATTGGAGTTTGCCTGCCGTTTATTTATGGCTTGTACAATTAGGACGTTGATCTCAGGTCCAGGCACTCGCTTTCCGCGGGCGGTCCGCCCTCGGCTTGCGCCTGCGGGGTCTTCCTAAACGCGCTTTTCCCGGCCCAATTCTCTTAACTGCCAAAATTGGAATTTCAAAAGGGTTTCGGAGTTTTTTAATTCCGAAACCCTTTTGTCTACAAACTGCGATGTGCCGATTTATTGACGCTTCCTATCAGTTATTTGAACAAGTCAGGATGAACAGTCTGCGAGTTCAACAGCTTCACCAATCCTTGGTCCATGGCGTGACAGGACATTTTCATTAAACAAATGGACGTCATCATTGGTATATTCACTTAGTAAACAGTTAACCCTGCCTTTTTCAGTAAGCCACTATAATATTTTTAGAACAAATTCGTTTATGGTTTTCCGGTTATCTAGTAAACTTACAATGTAAGGTTCAATTGGGTCTTAATGTAAAATGTGAGATATAGAGAAGACATGAAATAATAGTGATAATGTGAATCCCGGGAGGTAGAGAATGATTTATAAGCAGGTCAATCAAAAACTGGAAATGGTTCTAGGGAATATCGAAAAGGTGATTATCGGAAAACGGGATATAGCAGAACTAAGCATCGTAGCACTCCTTTCCGGAGGACATGTCTTATTGGAGGATGTTCCGGGTGTGGGAAAGACAGTCATGGTAAGGGCATTGGCAAAATCAATAGGTGCAAGCTTCAAGCGAATTCAATTCACGCCAGATTTACTTCCTTCGGATGTTACTGGCGTTTCGATCTTCAATCCTAAGGAACAAGAATTCATCTTTAGGCCAGGTCCGATAATGGGCCATATTATTTTAGCCGATGAAATAAACCGGACCTCGCCGAAGACCCAGTCTGCATTGCTTGAAGCGATGGAAGAGGCAAGTGTGACGATTGATGGTGTCACAAGAGGATTGGAGAAGCCCTTTTTCGTAATGGCTACACAAAATCCAATCGAGTACGAGGGAACATATCCGCTGCCGGAGGCTCAATTGGATAGATTCCTATTAAAAATGAAAATGGGCTATCCAGGTATGGAAGAAGAGATAGAGGTTCTTCATAGGGCTCAATACACGGCACCGCTAGAGGAATTGGAATCCGTCATCACCTTGGATGAATTGATAGAATTACAGGCTGAGGTAAAAGCGGTGATAGTGGATGACACAATAAAACGATACATTGTTGAATTGGCGAATCAAACACGTTCACATGAAGGGGTCTACTTAGGGGTGAGCCCTCGTGGATCGATAGCATTGATGAAGGCAGCCCAGGCTTACGCGCTAATCCAGGGCAGGGACTATGTCCTGCCTGACGATGTTCAATATTTAGTGCCATTCGTATTTTCCCATCGGCTTATTTTGAAGCCGGAAGCGAATTATGAGGGCTTCGATGCTGGAATGGTGATACATGAAATTGTCGCGACAACAAAAGTGCCTGTGAAGCGGGCTGTAACCTAATGCGAAGATTCATCAACATTCTAAGGGGAAATATGAGTGTGATCGGACTTGTATTACTCATGACCGTTTCCTTTTGCTATGCAATGTTTCAAGGCGGTTTTGTCAGTTGGTTCATTTTTTATTCATTTTTGCCGTTTTCTGTGTACGCTTTGATCCTGCTATTTTATCCGCTGCATGATTTTACCGTTGAGAGAAAGGTCAATAAAAGGGAATGCCAGGCTGGTGAATCCGTTGAGATAGCATTGACGTTTACGCGTAAAAACCGGCTCCCCCTATTATTTATGGTGGTAGAGGAGGAATTGCCTCAGGAGATGGAAGATAGGGGACTACAAAGGAAAATAATTATCTTTCCGGGATTCAAGCGTACCTTCAGCATGTCATATACCTTGGAAAACTTGCAGCGGGGAGAGCATTCGTTTCAATCGATCCGCTTTTGGATTGGGGACTTTATCGGGCTGGTCGAAAAAGAAGCGATATATAGTTCACCTTTGAAAATAACCGTTTTTCCTCGTTATCACGAGCTTGCCTACAGTGATCTTGATCGAGTGTTCAATCAGGGGGCAGTGGTCTCAACAAAGAAAACACAACGGGAACATTCAGTGGTCACCGGTGTAAGGGAATATCAGCCAGGCGATCAATTGTCTTGGATTAACTGGAAGGCGACTGCCAGGACGAGTGAAATCATGACGAAGGAATTCGAGGTGCAGAAAAACCGGGATGTATTCATCATGCTTGATGAAAAGCCGTCGGATTTATTCGAAGAATCCATTGAAATGGCGGCTTCCCTTGCCCATGCCATGTTAAAGAAGGGCATGGAAGTTGGGTATGTGAGTAGGGGCTCGAGGTTAATCATACCGGCAACAGCAGGCAACAAACAGAAACGAAAGATTTTTTACCGGCTTGCTAAAGAAAAGCCGGGTGTTGTAAACACATTGAACGAAAATTTCAGAAAGGGAATTCTTCCGGCAAACGCTGCTGTGATATTCATCGTTTCAGACTTAACCTTAGAAAAGGTGGACATATTGAGTGCTTTCCGGCCTAATCAGGGATTGATGTTATGCGTGAAGAAACAGGCAGATCTTACTGATGAAGAAAGGCTGTCAAGCTCTGCTGCTGTTTCGAGGGGGATAAAGGTTAGCTTTTTTGAACATCACCAACTAAAGTTTGGCAGATCGGAGGTGATGGCGAAATGAATGTCACTACCGAAAAATTGGAAAAGTTCATGCACGTCCTCATGTATGTATTTGGTCTGTTGTTGATTACTGAATGGTTGAGGCCTGTCGATAGACTCACCGATACAGGTAATCTCATCATTTTTATCTTATTTTTGCTCTACTCCCTGCTGCTGCATTATTTCCGCATGCATTGGTCAATCCGATTTATTCTCATTAGTGGATATATAATGATTTCATTACAGTTCCTCCATTCAAAAGAGGCTTTATACCAATTGTCATGGCTGAAAGGGTTTCTAGCTGATTTTAAGGGCAATCTTGGTTTTATATATGATGGGAATTGGGAGTTGATCACAAATCCATTTCGAACGTTTCTATTTTTTATCCTTCTTTGGCTTGTGACATATTTGATCCATTACTGGGTGATGGTGAGGCAAAGCATCTTTTTCTTTTTTATGTTAACGGTGATTTTTATATCTGTACTCGACACATTCACTCCTTATGCGGGTGATAGTGCAATGATAAGAATCATCATCATCGGGTTTTTGATGCTCGGCTTGCTTTCCCTGCTGCGGCTAACGATACAGGAGAGGATTAATTTTCCGATGGCTTCCATCAATAAGTGGATCTTGATGCTGACCGGCATGATATTGGTAAGTGTCCTTGTCGGTTTCGCCGCCCCAAAGCTTTCCCCGCAGTGGCCGGACCCGGTGCCTTATATTACTTCCTATTCTGATAAAGCTGTGAAAGAAGACGGTGATTCGAAGCGTAAAAGTGTCGGATATGATGAAGACGATTCGGATCTTGGCGGTTCGATAGAGCCGGATAGTTCCATCGTTTTTTATAATAATGCTCCTGCAGGACATTACTGGAAAGTCGAGAACAAGAATATTTATACCGGTAAAGGGTGGGTTTCCATACCAGAAACGGAATTTCACACTTTTTCCAATGGGCAGGATATGGCAACGTTAGATATTTACGACGTTCCTGAATTGGTGAGGACTGAAGAAATGACCGCAAAAGTATCCATGACGGAATCATATTCACATATCCTTCATCCGCAGTCCGGGTATGTAAAAAAGATCGAGGGCAAAAACGGGCAGGATTTCAAATATCATCAGGAGATGGACAAATTTATTTCCGAACAGGGTAATGGCGAACGACTTTCCATGAAAGAGTATGAACTGGTTTATGATATGCCAAGTTTTGATATAGCTGAGTTAAGGAAGGTGACGGAACCCGACGATTCCATGGATTTATTAATGAAAAAAAACACTCAGCTTCCAGAGGGATTGCCAAACCGGATATTTGAATTGGCCTCCCGGCTTACAAGCAATGAAACGAATTGGTACGATAAAGCAAAAGCCATTGAGGATTATTTTGACGGAGCTGAATTCATTTATTCCAAGGACGATATTCCGTATCCAGAGAGCAATCAAGATTATGTCGATCAATTTTTATTCGAGACACAGATAGGGTATTGCGATAATTTTTCAACTGCCATGGTCGTATTACTAAGGGCCGCCAATATACCTGCAAGATGGGTAAAGGGCTATACCGAAGGGGAAAAATCAATCCTTGATGGCGAATCCGTTTATAAGGTGACCAATAATAATGCACATTCCTGGGTCGAGGTTTATTTTTCAGGGATAGGCTGGATTCCCTTCGAGCCGACAAAGGGTTTCAATGGGGAAGTTGAATTTTACGATTCGGAATTGAAACAGGAAGCAATCAAGAAACCTGAAGAAACCCCGACTAATGAAGAGCAAACAAAGAAAGAGGCCAGGGAACGCCAGGATACACCAGATAGGGAAACTCAATCCTCCGTGAAAACGGGTTTTGGGAACATGGTAGAGTTCTTAAAATGGTCTGCAATCACATTATCAGGTGGATTGATTTTTGCTTCTATCGGTTATTTCCTCAGAAGGAAGTGGATTCCTCTTCTGCAGATTCTTCGTTATAGAAAGAAAACCGATGCTCATTTCTCGACAGCTTATTTAATATTATTGAAACAATTAAAACGGGCTGGTATAGTTCGGCCAGAGGGGCAAACCTTAAGGGAGTACGCCGCCTATGTGGATGCAGTGTACGCTACAGATGAGATGAGTGAATTGACGGCTGGATACGAGTTAATGATATATCGTGGAGACGCGGAAGATGGGGAATGGAAACACTTTCAAAAGGGTTGGGAAAGCTTAATGAGAAAAACTAGCTCTTGACCAGGTTTTTATTATATTGATACAATAACAAAAACTAACTTAAACTAATATATCCTTCATATATCCTCGATAATATGGATCGAAAGTTTCTACCGAATCACCGTAAATGATTTGACTATGAAGGCGGATTTTAACAGGAAAGCTGAAAATCTGCCTTCGTCTGTACTTTTTCTGTATTTTTGAGGGTGGGTTTTTAGTTTTTCTTTTTTTATGATAATATTTTTTATAAGAATTATCACTCGATTTTATGAGTGAATTACATTGATAGAGGTGACGTTTGTGCCGGGGAAAACAGAATTGCAAAAAAAACAGGAAATGATCGTAGTACTTGATTTCGGAAGCCAATATAATCAATTGATCACTCGTCGTATCCGTGAATTTGGTGTGTACAGTGAGCTTCATCCTCATACAATTACTGTAGAAGAAATTGAGAAAATGAACCCGACGGGAATCATCTTCTCAGGGGGCCCGAACAGTGTTTATGATGCAAATGCATTTGGTTGTGATGAACGCATATTCGAAATGGGTCTTCCGATTTTCGGTATTTGTTATGGCATGCAGCTTATGACCAAACATTTTGGCGGTAAGGTGGAACCAGCGAAGAACCGTGAATACGGAAAAGCGACACTTGCCATCCAAAACGAGTCGAAGTTATTCAGCGACCTGCCAAAAGAACAAATCGTCTGGATGAGCCATGGTGATTTAGTGGTGGAAACGCCTGAAGGTTTCCAAATTGACGGGACGAACCCGTCTTGCCCAATTTCGGCTATGAGTGACGAGTCACGTAAATTGTATGCCGTGCAATTCCATCCAGAAGTCCGTCATTCCGTATACGGTAATGACATTCTGAAAAATTTCGTATTCGGCGTTTGTGGCTGTAAAGGTGACTGGTCAATGGAGAACTTCATTGAAATCGAGATGGAGAAAATCCGCCAAACGGTCGGAGATAAAAAAGTGTTATGCGCATTGAGCGGCGGGGTGGATTCATCCGTTGTTGCTGTATTGATCCATAAAGCGATTGGCGATCAGCTGACATGTATTTTCGTTGATCATGGATTACTTCGTAAAGGGGAAGCCGAAGGTGTAATGGAAACATTCAGGGAAGGTTTCAATATGAACGTAATCAAGGTCGATGCAAAAGAACGTTTCCTATCGAAGCTTGCTGGCGTCTCAGATCCGGAACAAAAACGGAAAATCATCGGTAACGAGTTCATCTACGTATTCGATGACGAAGCAACGAAGCTCGAAGGAATTGATTTCCTTGCACAGGGTACACTTTACACAGACATTATTGAAAGTGGTACGGCCACTGCACAAACAATTAAATCGCATCACAATGTTGGCGGTCTGCCGGAAGATATGCAATTTAAATTGATTGAGCCTTTGAACACTCTATTCAAGGATGAAGTGCGTGCACTTGGAAGTGAAATGGGCATTCCGGACGAAATCGTTTGGCGTCAACCATTCCCTGGTCCAGGTTTAGGTATTCGTGTATTAGGCGAAATTTCAGATGAAAAACTTGAGATCGTCCGTGAGTCTGACCATATTTTACGTGAAGAAATTAGAAAAAATGGTTTGGAACGCGAAATTTGGCAGTACTTTACGGTGCTTCCTAACATTCGTAGCGTAGGGGTAATGGGCGATGCACGTACGTATGACTATACAATTGGAATCCGTGCGGTCACGTCCATTGACGGAATGACATCCGATTGGGCAAGAATCCCATGGGATGTACTTGAAATCATCTCAACGAGAATCGTTAATGAAGTAAACCATGTAAACCGCGTCGTTTATGACATTACGTCTAAGCCGCCTGCAACGATCGAGTGGGAATAGTAGATTGAAACCATCCAATCAGTGAAGGAATTAACCTTCACTGATTTTTTTTGTTGAAATAGTATTTGATTATGTAGATTACTTACATTTTACGTATGTTGGCGAAGATATAGCCATGATAATTAAGGAATAAATAGCGAAACGCGAACATTGCCTAAAATTACATAAAAAATATTCGTTTGGTATATTGACGATTATTTTAGTGACTGATACACTATACCTATAATAATAAAAAAACATAATTGTCGTATAATATTGGGGATATGGCCCAAAAGTTTCTACCAAGCTGCCGTGAACGGCTTGACTACGATGTGGAAGGATTGGCGTGTTTAAATAAACCGCCACTTCTTTACATGACCGCAGTCAAGCCCCGTTCATAAACGAATGGGGCATTTTCTGTTGGCACGATTTTATGATGGGGGAGACTCATAATGAAAAATTATTTTCGGTTTAACGAGCTGGGAACTAATTATCGCCGTGAAATACTTGGTGGACTAACTACTTTCCTTTCAATGGCATATATCCTGGTTGTAAACCCTGTAATGCTGACTTTACAAAGCATCGAGGACTATCCGGATGAATTAAGAATGGACTACGGTGCGGTTTTTGCCGCAACCGCATTGTCAGCCGCAATCGGCTCGATATTAATGGGACTCATAGCCAGATATCCAATCTCGCTCGCGCCGGGTATGGGATTGAATGCTTTCTTCGCTTTTACCGTTGTGCTTGGCTTTGGAATTCCTTGGCAGACGGCTTTAACAGGAGTATTGATTTCAGGTATTATCTTCGTTTTACTTTCCTTATCGGGAATACGTGAAAAAATCATTAATGCAATTCCAGTCGAATTGAAATACGCAGTTGGAGCCGGTATCGGTTTATTCATTACTTTTGTAGGGTTTCAGAATGCTGGTATCATCACGAATGATGACAGCGTTCTTGTCGGACTGGGCGATTTGACATCAGGAAATACTTTATTGGCTGTGTTTGGAATTGTCGTAACCGTCATTTTGATGACGAGAGGCGTCAAAAGCGGCGTGTTCATAGGAATGGTCATTACAGCCATTGCAGGAATGATCTTTGGACAAGTTCCGGTGCCGGACAAAATAATCGGTGCCGTTCCTAGCATAGCGCCTACATTCGGGGTTGCGTTCGATGCCTTTGGAAATCCCGGTGATCTCTTCACTGGTCAAATGTTAATCGTGATACTGACCTTCTTGTTCGTAGCATTCTTTGATACAGCCGGTACGCTGGTGGCTGTCGCACAACAAGCTGGATTGATGAAGGATAATGTTCTTCCTAGAGTGGGTAAAGGGTTGCTTGCTGATTCATTATCCATCGTTTCAGGTGCAATTCTTGGTACATCCACCACGACATCTTATGTAGAGTCCACATCGGGTGTTGCTGCTGGTGCCCGAAGCGGATTTGCGGCTGTAGTGACAGGGTTGCTGTTTGTCCTATCCCTTTTCTTCTTCCCGCTTCTATCAGTGGTGACATCTGCTGTGACTGCGCCGGCATTGGTTATAGTCGGAGTATTAATGGCATCATCACTTAAAAATATTGACTGGCAAAAGTTCGAAATTGCGGTTCCGGCCTTCTTTACGGTCATCATGATGCCTATGACATATTCAATTGCGACAGGTATCGCTTGCGGATTCATCTTCTATCCAATCACTATGTCGATGAAAGGAAGAGCAAAAGAGGTTCATCCGATCATGTGGGGGCTTGGAGTCGTCTTCCTGCTATATTTCATTTTCTTGAAGTAATAATGCAAGTAAGTAAGGAGAGTCCTGATTTCGGGGCTCTTCTTTCATGTTGTAAGAGAAAGCTCATATCGTGTATAGTAAAAGTACTAAGTATTAAGTACTTTATCCTGTATGGGGCATAGGGATGACTTTGAGAAAAAAAGAGGGAGAAAAATGAATGGTTTTATCGTTGAAAAGGTTTTGAACAATAATGTGGTGATTGCCACGCATCCGTCGTATGGAGAAGTCGTTACTATTGGAAAGGGCTTAGGCTTCAACCGAAAGAAAGGCGAAGAGTTGAGTCCGGAACTAGCGGAGAAAACGTTTGTCCTGAAAAATGTTAAGGAACAGGAAAGTTACAAAAAACTGTTGCCGCAAATCGATCAAAATCTTCAAGCAGCCATTATAGAATCCATTCATCTCATTAATGACCGGGTTACTGGAAAGTTAAATGAACATATACATGTCGGTTTAACAGATCATTTATTGTTCGCCCTTCAGCGTGTTTCACAAGGAATGACTATCAAAAACCCATTCTTGAAAGAAACGATAACCCTTTATCCTTTTGAACATGATATTGCTGTCGATGTAGTAGAATTAATTCAAGATAAGACAGGCATAGGCCTGCCCCAAGGGGAAATCGGTTTTATTACGCTTCATATTCATAGCGCAATATCAAATAAAGACTTATCGGAAGTCAATCAGCATTCGCAGTTAATCTATCACCTTATCCAAGTTGTTGAAGAACAGCTCAATGTGAAAATTAATAAGGATAGCATAGACTATTCACGTTTGGTCCGTCATTTAAGATTCATGATAGACAGGGTGCTTGCTGGGGAAAAAGTAGAGGAACCTGAAAAAATAGCAATGCTATTGAAAGAAGAATATCCTTTGTGTTACAATATCTCTTGGAAGCTAATAAAAATTATGCAGCAGAAATTAGGCAAACCGGTTTGTGATGCGGAAGCTGTCTATCTAACGATGCATATCCAACGATTACAAAAGAAAATTAAATAAACATACATTAACTTACGTGTTACTGATTCGATCAGGCATAAGTGAGGAGGATGATTGTTATGAAAGAGGGTATTATATACCTGAATTTTCATTTCAATCCTATCTTTGCTTATGCCTTTTTTGTATTTGAATTCTGATGCGTGGGAAGATGAATACCATCGTAAATGTAACCGTTTTATTAGCATGGAAAAACAGTAAAGAGGAGGAAAACCTATGTTTAAGAAGTTGTTTGGCGTTTTGCAAAAAATCGGTAAAGCTTTGATGCTTCCTGTAGCCATTTTACCAGCGGCCGGAATTTTGCTTGCGTTTGGTAATGCATTGCAAAACGAAACTTTATTGGATATTGCCCCGTTTCTTGCGAGTGGCGGAGTGGAAATGGTCGCATCGGTAATGGAGAATGCCGGAAATATTATTTTTGGGAATCTTCCCTTGTTGTTTGCTGTGGGGGTCGCAATTGGGTTAGCTGGTGGAGATGGTGTTGCCGGCCTTGCGGCGATTATCGGTTTCTTGATTATGAATGTAACGATGGGAACTGTTCTTGGCATTGACGCTGCCGACATTGAGAACAATAGTGCGGTGTATACCAATGTTCTGGGAATCCCGACGTTGGGAACAGGTGTGTTCGGCGGTATTATCGTCGGTGTCATGGCTGCTGTTATGTATAATAAGTTTTATGAAATTGAACTGCCTTCTTATTTAGGATTCTTTGCAGGTAAACGTTTTGTACCCATTGTAACAGCTGCAAGCGCAGTTATTCTTGGGTTGCTGATGATTTTGATTTGGCCGACGATTCAATCGGGGTTAAATTCATTTTCCGAAAATATGTTGGGTGCTAACCTGACACTTGGAGCTTTCGTGTTTGGGGTTGTAGAACGTGCGCTGATTCCTTTTGGATTGCACCATATCTTCTATTCTCCATTCTGGTTCGAATTTGGCAGCTATATCCCTCAAGGAGGGGGAACGCCAGTCAGAGGAGACCAGGCCATCTTCATGGCACAAATTAAAGATGGCGTACAGAATTTAACGGCCGGTACCTTCATGACTGGTAAATATCCATTCATGATGTTCGGGTTACCAGCTGCAGCTTTGGCCATTTATCATGAAGCAAGACCGGAAAGAAAGAAAATAGTCGGGGGATTGATGGCTTCTGCAGCACTTACATCATTCTTGACTGGGATTACTGAGCCACTTGAATTTGCATTCTTATTTGTTGCACCGATACTATTCGGGATTCACTGTCTGTTTGCCGGTCTATCATTCATGACCATGCATTTACTGGACGTGAAAATCGGGATGACGTTCTCGGGTGGTTTGATCGATTACGTACTGTTTGGTTTAATCAATCCGCAAACCAATGCATGGATTGTTATTCCGGTTGGTTTAGTCCTTGCGGTTATCTATTACTTTGGATTCCGATTTGCGATAAGGAAGTTTAACCTTAAAACTCCTGGTCGTGAAGTGGAAGAGGATGAGGAAGCGGAAGGATCTGCAAGTACAGCTGGAAGTCTTCCTGGGGATATTTTGGATGCCATGGGCGGAAAAGAAAATATTTCTCACTTGGATGCTTGCATTACCCGTCTTCGTGTATCGGTCAATGACATCGGTAACGTTGATAAAAATAGGCTGAAGAAACTTGGTGCCGCTGGAGTTCTGGAAGTGGGCAATAACATCCAGGCTATCTTCGGACCTCGTTCAGAAACGATCAAGGGGCAAATGAAAGATATCATTGATGGAAAACGGCCTCGTAAAGTAGAAACGTCTCCTGAAGTAGGTGTGGAAAAGCAAATCGAGGATGTCGTCCCGAAACCTTTACGGACGGATGAAGTTTCCGAGCGCTTTGTTTCTCCTATTAAAGGGGAATTAAAACCGATCACGGAAGTGCCTGATGCAGTTTTTGCTGAAAAAATGATGGGCGATGGATTTGCAATTGTACCTGAGGAAGGGTTGGTTGTTTCTCCTGTGGACGGTACGATCGTTAATTTATTCCCGACTAAACATGCAATAGGTATCGTTTCCGAAGCTGGACGTGAAATCTTGATTCATGTCGGGATCGATACAGTTAAGTTGGAAGGCAAAGGTTTCGAAGCACTTGTCGCTCAAGGAGATAAAGTGACAAGCGGGCAGCCATTGCTTAAAGTTGATATAGAGTATGTCAAAAACAATGCTAGCTCTATCATTACGCCAATCGTCTTTACTAACCTTTCCGAAGGTGAAAGCGTCAAGATTGAAAAGGCCGGAAATGTAGATAGGGAAGAAGAGGACGTAATCTCCATCAATAAATAATCATTAATAAATAACGGGAGGGTGGCTATAATCAGCTGCCCTCCTGTTTTTTGATGATTCTTTGGCATGGACCGGCTTCTATAGAAAGAAAGTGGTTCAGTGAAAAAAAGAAGTTAATTTTAAAAGATTAAATTGACTTATCTATATGCAAGTGCTAATATATTAAATACACCGCTTGAGACAAACAAGACAAACAAGTGAATGATAACTTGTTGTTGACTTTGTGTTTGGAGGGTGTTATACTAATAAAGTCGCTAAACGAAGCGATGGAAAATATTGCTCTTTGAAAACTGAACAAAACAAAGCGCCAACGTTAAATTTTAAGTGAGCACACACTATCAAAAAAGCAAAT
>NZ_JBYSYV010000035.1:0-42385 GCF_058783805.1 Peribacillus sp. FW305-BF15
TAGGCGAAAATTCAAAGGGAATTTCAAAAGGGGTGCAGAATTTTTTAATTCCGAACCCCTTTTGTCTACAAACTGAGCAGCGGATAAAATCCGCTGCCTTTTTCATTTACGGTCTGAAGAATATGTCCATCCATCTTCCTGGTAAATCTTTTCTTCTTTCATCAGTTTGCCGAGAGCACGCTTGAACGCTCCCTTGCTCAAACCGAAGTGGAACTTGATATCATCAGGTGGCGTTTTGTCACCATAAGGCATTGCACCGCCGCGATTCATTAAATAAGTGAAAATGACATCAGCATCTTCCCCCATTAAATCTTGTTTAAAGGGGATTAAAGAAACGTTAAGCGTTCCATCTTCTTTACTATCAATGACGCGCCCTTCAACTAATTCACCAAGACGGGGCTCCTCCTTGCGTTCACTTTCGTGAATGAAACAGCGATACCCTTCTTCTGAAATAAAGAATGATCCAACCATAAGCAAACGATAGACATTTCCCTTAATACTGGTGTTACGAATCCCTTTTAATGGAGCTGTTACTGCAATCTCCTGAATGACATCTTCGGTTGCAAGTTTACCAAACAGGCGATCATGACGATCTGTCTTCAGGGATACATATAGACGATCACCAACCTCAGGCCATAATCGATCTATATTCGGAAGGTCATCCAGGGATACAAGAATATCTTTCGAAAGACCGATGTCAACAAAAACACCAAGTTTCCTTTTCACATTGACAACTTCCGCCCAGCCATACTGATCAATCTGAATTTCGGGTATCTTCATTGTCGCTGTTAGCCTTGCTTGTTTGTCATGGTAGATGAACACAGTTACTTCATCGCCAATCTCAAGTTCCGTTCCTTCATTCATTTCATTATGATGAAGTAAGACATCTTCTGAACCATCCGTTAAAAACCATCCGAAATCAGCCTTACGTTCCACTTCTAACTCTACAGCCATGCCGGCCTGAATTTTTTGCATGAATAAAAATCCTCCTGTAACTTACCTTTACCTACAATTGTACCCAATTATTTATTTTTCCAACATATTTGAATTTATCATTTTTTTGATGTTCTGTATACCTATTACGGTTTTTTATTTTTTACCCCTTGTTTTCTCCATGAAATGCCTGCGGGATTAATATCTGCCCTTGTTTACCGTTACTTAACAAGGTATGCATGATCACTTTGGATAATTGGCTCGGTTTATAAGGTTTAACTAAATAATCCTTAGCTCCCAAGGAAATCCCCTTCTCCCTTTCCAAGTGAAGTCGAAACAAAAACGGAAATCTCATTCAAATCAGAGGATCCTTTAAATTCCCTCAGGATCGCCCAGCCGTCCATCTCCCCCTCTTCAAGAAGGATATCCAGCACAATGGCGTCCGGAGGTGAGGATTTCAGCTTTTGAAAAGCCTTTCTACCACTTTTGAAATAGCTGACATGGAAACCACTGTCCATCAATTCATATTTTAGCAGTTCCGCTAAGTTCATATCATCTTCAATGACCATACTATCATGGCTCAGTATTCTTGACTGTCCTTCATTGTTAAGCCCCACTTCTTTTAGAGGGGAACTCTAGGTAAACCGAGGACGCTTGCAAGGGGTGTCCTTAATTCATGACTAACTGTACTGACAAATTCGGACTTCATTTGATCCACTTCATATTCTTTTGTGATATCACAATATACCAAAATTGTGCCATATCCTTCTCGAGATAATGCAGTGTCTCAAAATAAACCTTTATGACCTGATTCGTCTCTTCCTTTTTGAATGTAAAACTTCGTCCTTCATAATTTACTCCTTCCAGATTATCAATCGCTTCATCCATTGCATGTAAAAACCTCTCCCCCTCCATTTGTACAGCATTTTCAGCACTCCACGTTTCCCATGGCAAGTCCATTATTTGATCAGGAAAAGAATCAGGACGATCAAAAGGGCAGTCTATAAATAGTTATTGCCATCTTGCACAATTTATTTAGAATTTGTCATAAAGTTTTGCTTTTATCCCTGACTAATCTTCTAAAACCCGCGATTTTAAACTATAGTATTTCGGTGATATAATTTAATGATCAACAGAAAGGAAAAAGAAATCATTCATGACAAAAAAATTATATTACACGTCCACCAAGACCTCCCAATGGGATACCGAAATTCGAGAGACCATTGTAGAAAATGGCTTTTACTATATCACTCTTGAAGAAACCGCTTTTTATCCCGAAGGCGGCGGTCAGCCAGCAGATACTGGTAAAATAGAAGGAATCACCGTTCTTGACGTTATAAAAGACAATGATGGAAAGATTCTTCATAAGATGGAGAGACGGCCAGATTCAGAGATCGTCCACTGTGAACTTGATTGGCCCCGCCGCTTCGATCATATGCAACAGCATAGCGGCCAGCATCTACTCTCTGCTGTCTGCAGGGAACTTTTTGACTCTAATACGGTTAGCTTTCACCTTGGAAAGGAATATTTAACGATCGATATAATGGCAGGATTTCAATGGACTGAGGTACATACGGCTGCTGCTGAAAAGCTAGTTAATCAATATATCATCGAGAATCGCGAATTACTTATCTATTACGTGACAAACGAGCAACTACAGACACTTCCTGTCGTCAAAATGCCTAAAGTGTCTGAAAATATCCGTATTGTTGAGATAGAAGGAATTGAATATAACCCTTGCGGTGGAACTCATGTAGAGCGTACCGGTGAGATTGGGTTAATAAAAATTTTCAAAGCGGAGAAGCAGAAAGAGCTTACCCGTCTCTACTTTAAGTGCGGCTTCAGGGCATTGAATGATTATTCCGAAAGTCTAGGAATTCTTTCTGCATTATCGACTAAATTCAATACCGGACGTACAGAGATCCTGAATAGGGTGGAGAAACTTGAAAATGACTATAAGCAGCTGCTATCGGCAAATGAAAACTTAAAACTTGAAAATGCAAATTTTCTTGCTGACTCCCTGCTTGCAGAAAATGGAGGGGGATTCATTTCTCATATTTTCGAAGATAGCTCAATGAAAGAACTGCTTTACCTTGCAGGTACGATTGTAAAAAAAGAAAAGGTTACTGTATTATTAGCATCACGTAAGGAGCAAAAGGTCATCCTCTCGCACAGCGGGGACAGTCCCTTTAATTGCGGACAATATTTCAAAGCGGAACTGGGCTCCTATAATGGAAAAGGCGGAGGGAACGGACGTACTGCACAAGCAGGCTTTGCATCACAAAATGACTTAATTGCATTTTATCAATACTCCGTTGAAAAATTAGGTCAAAATCCTCGTGCATAAAACCGATCCGTAATGGATGGCATACGTGATGATCATGGAAATCATTACTTCTCAAAATCAGAAAAGAGAGGACAGATTACGTCCTCTCTCTTTTTATTCTTCTATTTTCAATTTCCCTAACCCGTGTTCTTCAATATGAAGATGATATTTTTCCTCGAGCTCCATGATACGTTTAAACGCTTCCTCCTGATTGTATTCATGGTTTTCCGACTCCAAGGCGAACTCTTTCCTAGCCAAATGGTAGGCAAGCTTATCCCTGAACACTCCATCTTCATACTCATTTATGACTGTATGAAGTTGATCCTCCAATTCCCTGCTCAGATCATACATTTCGTAATCCTTTATAAACTGTACTCCTTCCATGCCGAAATCTTTCGCAAAGGAATTGATATACTGTTCCATTTCACTGAATTCTTTATTATCTTCAGTATCGGAAGCAACCCAATATCCGTACTGAACCATTTTGAATAATGTTTCATACTGTTTCTTGGTAAAATTGATTTTCATTGACGATACTCCTTTTCCGGTTTCCTTACAACAAAAAGAATAAACCGCAATGGAATAAAAGTCCAATGCGGTTCATTCTCAATCTAATATTTCTGTTACAGAAAAATATGCTGCTTTTTCCGTATCTACGACATAATGGCAATCGCCTTTAACTAAATTATAATAACGGTGCTTTTGAATATTTGAAATCATTTGAGTTGAATCATCACCTTCAACCTCATGCTCTAGTTCTTTGCCGCCCGGAAAATAAAAACCAACTTTCAATTTCATCTTTCTCATCCTTCCCTTCATCTGGTTGATCACTCTTTTATTTCTTATCCTTTCTCAAGCAGTTATAAACATAAATAAAATGCTTATTCACTTTTTCCATGATATTCTAGGGGGAAATATGAAAATCTGAAGGTGTTTTTTATGAAGATAAGGAAAGCCATAGAAGAAGATGTAGATGGAATAGCAATTGTACATATAAACAGCTGGAAAACAACTTATAAAGGAATCCTTCCGGATCAATATTTGTCTTCCATGAATCTGGAAGCCAAAAAGAAAAACTGGCTAAGAAATTTAAAAATGCTGCATAATGCTACCTTTGTTGCGGAAAACGCCAATGGGGAAATCATCGGTTTCGCTGCCGGGGGACCAGAACAAACGAATGATCCGCATTTTCAAGGTGAAGTATATGCCATTTATTTTTTAAAAGAATATCAACAACAGGGACTTGGACGAAAAATGATAAAAGCGGTCATACATGAGCTTATGAAAATGGAACATAAGAATTTAATAATCTGGGCATTAAAGGATAACCCATCATGCGGTTTTTACAAAGCACTTGGAGGTCAAGTGATAGCTGAAAAAACCGTTAAAATGGCAGGCGTCGAGCTTATCGAAGTCGGTTTCGGATGGGAAGATATTCAGGATATCCTTTTGCATCTATGAGCATTTCACGAGGAGGTGGTGGCATTCCACCCTCCCCCTTTCATGTCTCAATAAGGAAAGCATTTTTCTCTTTACCTAAAAAATATAGCCTGTGCAATGGCCTTGTCATTGTTACGTACAGCAATTTGATATCAAGTTCATTTTCGTGGCAATACACTTCTTCGAGGGATATTGCAAATACGACATCGAATTCGAGACCTTTGGCTTGATAGGAAGGAACAATTAATGTTTTATCTTTAGGGATGTTTCCCGCTTCATCTATTAAATGAAAGCCTTGATGGAATTCACTTAGTTTCTCATTTGCCAGCTTGCAATCTTTCATCGTTTTGGCAATAACGGCAAACGTTTTAAAACCTTCTCCTTTAAGGGTTGCGATCAGCTCGATCAGTTCTTCTTCCCAACCTTCCTTTTCAATGTAAATGAATTCTGGATCCTTGCCATGCCGGACCACGGGTTCAACTTCCGGGAAATCGTATGTTAACAACTGAAGTATTTCATTAGCTTGTTTCATAATTTCAACAGTTGTTCTGTAGCTTTTTTGTAATTCAGTATACGTCGCCCGAGGGAAAATACGACTGTGAACCTCTTCCCATGTTTGAAGTCCGCGGTATGAATGGATGCCTTGTGCAAGGTCGCCTACAAGTGTGAACATATCGGTATCCACTGCCGTCTTTAGGGCCTGTAACTGCATGAAGCTATAATCCTGTGCCTCATCAATGACAACATTTTTTGCTTTGTTTTCTTTATCGACACCGAAAAGCCGCTCCTGAAGATATAATAGTGCTCCTAAGTCCTCTATCTCATAACTATTAGCAGAAAATAATTTATGATTGTACTCACATAAAACCCTGGCATCTTCAACAGTAAGCTTACCGTTGCTGTATGAGGCGAGGCGCTCTGGATCTTGGTATAATTCCTGATAGTACTCCAGGAGATCTTTACTTTTGAATTGTTTAAAATACGCTTTTACAGAAGAACGGATCGCCTTTTGGATCTGTCCTATCCTTTCCTCTTTTTTATCGAGGCATTTTGTAACAAATTCCTTGCGTATGACTGGATCGATATTCTTATAGAGCGCCTTCTCGATTTTGGCATCATAAAGATCAACAACACGTTCAAGCATTGTTTTCTTTTTTAATTTCACTTCATTTTGTAAAATGGCCTTCAGTTTGTCCAGCCTGCTGTATAACGGTAAATACCAATAATCCTCTTCCAATAATCTAATGAACTTCTTAGCGGAATAGAGGCGATATTTATCACAATAAAAATCAGCATCCGGATGAAACCCACTGAAAATATCCTTTATATATTCGTCCAATATATATTTAAAGGCAGGGGATCCTTTCAGACCTGATATCCAGACGGCTGAATTAATTTCTTCATCATCTTTTTCCAGCAATCGCGTTAATTTATCATCCGCTATAAGCTTCACTTGCTTTCCTATCGCTGACTGAACATATTCGGAAAACGTGAATTGTTTTACCTTTTCGACACCCAATTCAGGTAAAGCTTCAGATATGTAATCAATGAATACCCGGCTCGGAGCAAGAATCATTAATTGTCGCGGATCGAACAAGTCTTTATAGTGGTAAATGAAATAAGAGATCCTATGTAAAGCGATTGTGGTTTTACCGCTGCCCGCTGCGCCCTGGACAATGATAGGTTTATTCAAATCTGCCCGAATGATTTTATTCTGTTCTTCCTGGATCGTGGTGATGATATCCGTCAATCGATTGCTGGAACTCTTGGAAAGGGATTCCTGCAACAATTCATCCGTTGTTGTCAAATCAATGTCCCTTATCTCCTCCAAGACACCTTCTTCTATCATTAGCTGTCTTTTTAAAGTGATGTTCCCGCTGAATGTCTCCCCTTCCGCTTCATATTCTATTTCACCAATCCGTCCCTCATAATACAGATTTGCAATCGGTGAACGCCAATCGACGATGATCTGTTCCTGGCTTTCCCTCTGATAAAGAGATGCTTTTCCGAAATAAAGGACTTCGCCTCTCTCCCCATCATTCCTTTCAAAATCCACTCTTGCAAAGTAAGGTTTTTTACTTGCTTTGCGTAAACTTTCAAGTTCGGTTTTGGACATCTCAAAAAAGTTGGCCGTGGTCAGCAGCTGTGAATATAACGCTGATTCAGACCAATCGGCATCGCCAAAGGCTTCTTGCATATTCCGCTGAAATTGATCTTTGCTTGTTTCAGATGTTTTGATGACTACATCGATATAACGTTTTGTAAAATCCAGCCGCTGTCGTTCCTGTTCAAAATCAGGATGATTACCCAATGAAATCACTCCCCTTCCTTGTATATTGATCAAACTTATTAAAATGCCGATGCTAAGACGAAATGGACATTTATACTATCAGAAAAGCCAATGGTTGACAAATCTGGAGACATAGAATTATATAGTTGTAATGTACCTTCCCTGATATTTCATATAATTCGAAGAATACACGATATATTCCAAATTGGATTTAGCTTTGGTATGTTGACTTATGCTGAGACCTTCATGGATATGCCTTTCTTCTGTAATTGTCATCAACTCTTAACATAAATAACGCAACTTTAATGTTTTATCGGAAACTGACATTATATACTTAAATGACAATTACATAACTTTTTTAAGAAAGCGGGTCCTGTCATGGAAATAAATCAAAAACAACCAATGCTATCCCCTAAATTAATCCATGAACTTGAAAACTTATCATCCAAAACACAAATGCCTATTTCTGAATTACTGGAAATATCCGTAATTTCACTGCTGGAAAAAGTGAATGATACAAAAGAACTTAATGTTGGACTTAATAATAAAGAAATGATTTTAAGAAATAAAATCATCATCAATCAAAATAAAGAGGTTTTGAATAACAAAAGCACTTGACCATTAAGGTTAAGTGCTCAGAATGTAGACAAACTCTATGAAAATTGAGTTTGTCTACATTTTTTTCTTGTACAAGCTCGGACGTGATTTCCACTCCAGGCACTCGCTTTCCGCGGGCGGTCCGGGAGCCTCCTCGGCATGGCCTGCGGGGTCTCCCTTGGCCACGTTTTTCCCGCAGGAGTCTCGTACCTTACGTTCCAATCAACTGGAACGTTTTTTAAAATAAAAACTGCAAGCTGGTCTATTCCGAACCATGTTTATTTTATCCTTTGAATTTTTCTCCTGTGCTCCTTATTGGATGGAAGAAATTTGCGAAACTCCTGCCGAATAACTGGCTAGCCGAGACCCCACAGACGCTTGCGTCGAGGAGGCTTGGCAGGCAGTCGGCGGAAAGGGAGCGGATTTCTGAAATCAACTCGAACGTTTTTGAGGGTTAGTAAATCTGATCGTTATTCCCACTCCAGGCACTCGCTCCAATCAACTAGGTTTAAAAACTTGGATAGAACAGATTTTCTATCGAATAACATTAATAAGTGCTGAACACGTATTCGTCGGTTCCACACATGTGAAAGCCAATGCGAATAAGCGCAAATTTGAAAAGAAAATTGTACGCAAAGAAACACGAGCATATCAAGGACGTCTTCAAAATGAAATAAATCAAGATCGTAAGCACTTGACCATTAAGGTTAAGTGCTCTTTAGCTTCCTAACTGCCACTGTATTACTGCTATAGATATTCTATCGTGGTTTCCAATGTAATATTTATACCTAAATACCGTACAATAAAGTATTCGGCTAAATTTCCTCCATATTTAAAAAATCATATCGGTTTGAATCTGTATTTTCGCAAAAAAAAAAGCAGCTATTAAACTGCTTATCCGTTATTCATGGTTCATTTGATGTCACGTATGTACCTGCTATGAAATCATGTATCGATCTATGGTCTTTCCTAATACCAACCATGAATGCACTGACAATAAACCCTATCCCTAATGTAATGGCATATACCAAAGCAGCAACTAAATACCTCAATAGCATAGTGCCTATGCCTAATTTTTTGCCGTCCATCCTTACTATGCGTATTCCCATAATCCTTTTACCAACTGTATAGCCATACCATAGTATCGGGACAATCACCATGTAAAGAAAGTTAAAAAGAGTTGAAAAATTTTCATTTTCCCAATCACCGGTAATCACCCCGAAAATTATCGCTAATGGTGCAG
The DNA here is from genome assembly GCF_058783805.1 of Peribacillus sp. FW305-BF15. NCBI lineage: Bacteria > Bacillati > Bacillota > Bacilli > Caryophanales > Bacillaceae > Peribacillus > Peribacillus sp. FW305-BF15. Next base: position 8,830 of record NZ_JBYSYV010000035.1, read on the forward strand.
ATACTATTATGCCGTCCAAAACACCTGCAAAAAGACGTTTCCAAAAACCTACTGAATCACTCATATATGTTCCTCCCATAGTATTAGTTACAGTTACCTATATTACCAATTATAAAGTTGTTGTGTAATGAGACTTTATACCCATAATCATATTCAATAAAAAAATAGTACTTACATTTATAGGTTGCAATTTATAAACAAAATTAAATCCTTGTGTAATTTTTGCTTATAAACGTTTGTTTTTACTAATCTGCCTTTAATTTTCCTAAGAAATAAGATACAATTTAAATGATGCACAGTTTAAAACATACAAGATTGTAAACTGCTGTTTGTATGAATCAGCGTAAAACTAATGAAACAAAGTGTTGAACACGTTGAAACAAAAGTATTTTGGAGGAATGTAAATAAATGATTACAGTAAATAATGTTGGTTTACGTTATGGCGATCGTAAACTGTTTGAAGATGTTAATATAAAATTCACTCCTGGTAACTGCTATGGCCTGATTGGTGCGAATGGTGCCGGTAAATCCACTTTCTTAAAAATCCTTTCAGGTGAAATTGAAGCACAATCCGGTGATGTCCATATGGGGCCAGGCGAACGCCTTGCCGTTCTAAAGCAGGATCACTTCGCTTATGAAGAGGAAGAAGTCCTTAAAGTCGTCATTATGGGACATGAAAGATTATATGAAGTCATGCAAGAAAAAGATGCCATCTATATGAAGGAAAACTTCACCGACGAAGACGGAATGAAAGCGGCCGAGCTTGAAGGGGAATTTGCCGAATTAAACGGATGGGAAGCTGAACCCGAAGCTTCAATCCTCTTAAAAGGCCTTGGGATTACAGAAGACCTGCATACTAAGAAAATGGCTGAATTGAACGGTGGCGACAAAGTTAAAGTATTGCTTGCCCAGGCACTATTCGGTAAACCGGATGTTCTATTACTGGATGAGCCTACCAACCACTTGGACTTAAAAGCGATCAAATGGCTGGAAGAATTCCTAATCAACTTTGAAAACACTGTTATCGTAGTTTCCCATGACCGTTACTTCCTTAACAAGGTTTGTACACATATCGCGGATCTTGATTTCGGTAAAATCAAAGTTTATATCGGTAACTATGACTTTTGGTATGAATCAAGCCAGCTTGCCCTTAAACTGACTCAAGATGCCAATAAGAAAAAAGAAGAAAAAATCAAAGAGCTTCAAAATTTCATCGCGCGTTTCAGTGCCAATGCATCCAAATCGAGCCAGGCTACATCCCGTAAGAAATTATTGGATAAAATCAGCTTGGATGACATCGAGCCTTCTTCACGCCGCTATCCATATGTCGGCTTTACTCCTGAACGTGAAATCGGGAACGACCTGCTTCGTGTAGATGGAATCTCGAAAACGATCGATGGCGTAAAAATATTGGATAATGTCAGCTTCACGATGAATAAAGGCGATAAAATTGCATTTGTCGGTAAAGATGAGATTGCTAAAACAACAATGTTCAAAATCTTGGCAGGTGAAATCGAACCGGATGGCGGCTCATTCAAATGGGGCGTTACAACCTCTCAGGCTTACTTCCCTAAAGATAATGCTGAATTCTTTGAAGGTGTCGATTTAAATCTTGTCGATTGGCTCCGTCAATATTCTCCTAATGACCAGAGCGAAAGCTTCCTGCGCGGTTTCTTGGGCAGGATGTTATTCTCTGGCGATGAAGTCACGAAAAAGGCAAGTGTACTTTCAGGGGGCGAAAAAGTCCGCTGTATGCTTTCCAAAATGATGTTAAGCGGTTCGAACGTCCTGATGCTTGATGAACCTACCAACCATCTGGACTTAGAGTCGATTACAGCATTAAACAACGGTTTAATCAGCTTTAAAGGATCTATGATCTTCTCTTCTCATGATCATCAGTTCATCCAAACTATTGCTAACCGGATCATTGAACTTACTCCAAAAGGTACAGTCGATAAGCAAATGAGTTATGATGAGTACCTTGAAAATGGCGAATTGCAAAAACAAGTCGCTGAAATGTACAAATAATACTTTTATGAAAGCACATCCTTATTGGATGTGCTTTTTTCGTTCGCTATTCCTTCTGCCTGCATTTATTCCATACCTTTAATGTATTGAAGGCATAAAAAACACGCTGCAATAAATATAATAATATTCCCTGAAAGATGAGCCCTGAATAATTTCATGGATAAAAAGGTATATTGGTAAGGAAGGAGTGAGTTAGAATTGGATGGTCATACAGTGAAAAATATTTTTGATGATACAGGATATCTTTTTTTATATGATAAATTCAGTTATCATTTTTATATATCCGGATTGTTCGATGTAGTGGAACAAGAAAAAGTAATCTCGGATTTTTTAAATTCTTATAGCTTCGATGATAAAAACCCTCTCTTTTTTGACGACTTTTCCTACTACTTTAATTGCTTTCATTATTCACACCAGAAACAAAGGATGATGAATTACTTGAAAACCGAGTATGACGAACATATTTGTTAAGTAGTATAAAAGGCCAGATAAACTGTCAAAACTATTCAAAAAAAGGTAAGAGTATAATCGTCCCTTACCTGAGACTATAGGCAAACTTGATTAAAATTGAGTTTGCCTACAGTTTTTTTATGGTTGTACGATTTAGATGTTTCATTTCCGCTCCAGGCACTCGCTTTCCGCGGGCGGTCCGGGAAGCCTCCTCGGCGCCTTTGCGCCTGCGGGGTCTCCCCTGGACGTTTTTCCCGCAGGAGTCTCGCACCTTTCTCTCCAATCAACTTTGGTTTAACTTTTAGATAATAGTAGTTTACAAACCGTAGCTCCCTTGTCTATATGATTGGACCAAGTTTTTTGCCTATACAATTGGGGTGTTGATTTCCGAACCCACTTTGTCTACTTACTGGGGTAAGTGCCCCTTAAATTCCCCCCTGTTATTCTTCCTTTCTTGCTGCCATATTCATGTTCGCTTCGGCTCGCTTGATTCGCGATTTTTTCTCTGCATCGACGAGCTATATCACCCTCCCTCACCTGCGTAATCCTTGGCTTTCCAAGCGACTCATGATATCCATTTTTATCCCAAACGTCTTTATTGGTGGACGTTACGATAATGAGTCCCACTTTAGCTAAGTCGTTCGAGGCTGCCCACTGTAACTCCTAGGGAAACTTTTCACGGTTTTTATAAATTTCCTCGACTGTCTTATGTGAGAATTAAAGAATATATATGTATATGATTATCCATTAATCCCAAGTGCTTCTGGGAGAAATTAAACCTAAAATTGTATCTTTTCCGTAAGGTGTTAAGAACTAAGGTTCTGTTCAGAAAACCTAAGTTTCTTAACACATTTTAGCTGAAGGATTTATGAGGATTTTCCTCATCTGTTTATGTTCAATAACTCATACCTTTATATATGATCAGTTAATATGACAAAGATAAGTTTCAGTACATATAAGACAGTATTAGCTTATAGAAATCGGGCTTTTTTATGTCGAAATTGCTAAATGTTGGTGGGGCCCCTTTTAGTGAATTTTCATATTTGAAGAGTTATTTCTTATAAAAGAATGTATGTGCACTCATATGAAAGGTATCTGCCAAGATGAGATTCAATTAATCGGATCAAAATGTGTAACCTTCATATTCTTAAAGATCGCTTTGCCGCCCTCGGAGAAGAGAGTAATTCCCTTATCTTCGGCATGAGGGAATATTAAGTTTGAATAAGCAACCTTTCCATCATCCACAAAAACTTCAATACTCATTTTATCGACGAGAATCTTTAAATGTACCTTCTTCTTACTGACATCAAATGGTGCAGTACTTTCAACCAACAGATTCGTTTCGTCAGGTTGATCTGTGAATACCCGATTGACATAAGAGTAATTTCCTTCTGCAGAGATGCCTACGTCAACGTGGCGTTTTTGATCATCTGACTCCCTGAGCCTAAATCCTGCATTCTTAAAATCCGACCATGTGAGATCCGCCTCTATTTGATAGGCATCTCCTTTAAAATCAAGTGTTTCCGAGCCATCCACTTCGATTTTATTAAAAGAATTCGTTGAGCTTGTCAATTCTTTTAATGCTTCTGAAGGCTGTGAAGAAAGATAATACTTATTCTCCCCTTCACGCTTTAGTTCAATTTGACGGACGATCGAATCCATTCCGTTAAACCCTTCTTTTAATGTCGGAGTATTGTTGGCGTAGGCCCAGTTATTCATCCAAGCGAGGGCATAGCGTTTGTCTAATTTGTCACTTGCCTTGCCATCTTCAAACGTTACTCCGCCATACCAATCGAAACCGTAGTCTAGCCATTGCGGTTCATTGTTATCTGGAAGAAATTCCATTCCATTAAACGTTCCTGTCCAGTATGCATAGGTGTTGGGTTTCCCTGCTTCTTTTCCGTTTGCACTGACGCCCAGCACCCACTTTACTGTCCCGTCTTCAGCGCGGATCTGGTAAAGGTCAGGGCACTCTAAAACTCCAATGTTCATAGTGGAAAAACTGCTCGTATAGCGCCAATCTTTCAGGTTATAAGACTCATAAAAACCTATTTTCGATCCTTCGGCCATGGTCATGACCCATTTTTGATTCGTGTTATCCCAGATGATTTTTGGATCTCTAAAATCCTTCGTTCCTGGATTTTTCATAATAGGCTCGTCACTGTAAGAGGTAAACGTATTTCCTTTGTCCGTACTGTACCATAGAAATTGTTCTTGTTTCTGGCCATCCTTAGATGGTTGTGTTACGATCGCCACAAAAGCCCCTTTTCCAAACCCAGCTGTATTTTCCTTGTCAAACACGACTGACCCTGTCCATGGATCCCCATTTTGATTCGTATATTTTGGAATGGCAATTCCTTCATCCTTCCAGTGAATCAAATCTTTAGAGGTGGCATGTCGCCATTCTGTACCATTGCCATCCGGATAATCTCCATTATAAAGGTAAAAATAATGATAATTTCCTTCATAGTAAAGGGGCTTCTGTGGATCGTTTTTCCAATGATCAGGAGAAGTAAAATGATAAGCAGCCCGGTATGAGTGCTTTTCTACCTTATTTGGCGGATTAGCTTCTTTTGTTTTATAAAATGAATGAATCAAAATTCCTGTGCAAATAACCATCCATAATCCAAGAAAGAATAATCCAACCATCTTATATTTCTTTTTGTTCACTTAAACTCACCACTTTTCTCTTTTAAAATAGAAAAAAGAAAATGCCAAGTTTTCCTGACATTTTCTTTTTCTTTTCATTGGGTAACTACTTAACCGTAATCTGGCCTTGTTCAAGAATACTGTCTTTTACTACCGATGTTTGTTTCCCTTTAATGTTAAGCTGGAAGCTTGGGGCAAAGGTAGATTTATTGTCTTCAAAATAACCTCTGTTTGTCATGTAGCTTGTCACTACAACATTATCACTGCCAGCCTGCGGGATCGCATAGTGTGCATAGTTCCAAGTGATGTCATATGGATCTAGATCCTGATGCAGGACGATGCCCGTTTTATTTAATGGTTTATATGGGCCAGTTAAGGAATTTGACGTGTAGCCTAACATGTAAATATCTTGATTATCGATTCCATCAATGGTCATTTTTGATCCTCTTGAACTTGTGAATAAATACCACTTGCCGTCCTTTTTAAAGATGTTTGGACGTTCGATTTCATCTGTGACCGTATTTGAAACAATCAATGGCTTCATTTCTTTTTTCAATGTATAATCGTCGTTTACTTCAATAATTCCAATTGCACCGTTTGCAAGTTCAGCTAACTCTTTTTTAGGGCTTTGCAAAAGTTTGTTTTTCTCACCCTGGAAGAATTTATTGCTGTTGCCATAATAAGCTCTATTGTATAGCGATTCTTCGCCTTGGTAGCCATATTCTGTACCCGTATTTGCTTCAAACACAAGGTATTTGCGGCCGTTGTCTTCTACATAGTGAGGGTCTCTGAAGGTATGATTATCAGAGGAATTTCCGTCCTCTACAAATTTATCTACAGTTTGGTAGTACTTGCTGTCTTTGCCTTCATAGATGGATTTGTAATCCTCAACACCATCCACTTTTAATGTTTCAGAATCTGGCTCTGAAAGGTTTACTTGAGCGGTTGTCAAGGTTTGTTTCCCATAATTTCCTGACTCAGGTTTATACGGTTCACGGTTTGTATAGAATAAGCGAACTTCCCCGTCCTCAGTGAAGGTTGCAGAACCTGACCACTCTTCGGCTTGCTCTTTTAGGTAAGGATCATTTGGAACGTTTTTATCATTGTCATCAAAAACTCTTCCAGCATTCTTCCAAGCATCAAGGGAGTTGTCGCCCACTTTTTTGTAGAATATGTAGATGAACGTATCACTCGCGTTTTTAGGATCGCCTGCTAATCCAAAAACGATATGATATCCTTTGTACTCTGCAACAGTTCCATCAGCGTTTTGCAATGGCCATGTATCCCACACATCTAAATCAATCGTTTCGCCTGATTCCGTTACTTTTTTGGCAGAAGGGATGTTTTTAATTGTGGATACGTCAAACCTAGGAACGGCATATCTAGTATCACCGTGCTGATTAATCATATCTTTCATAGCTGATCGAGTGATTTGTGAAGTATCGTACGTTTCTTTGTAATCCGCCGGATTCTTTGGAGCTGCAAATGATTGGGTGACAGTACCGCTTAATAGAATGCCAGTACTGAGTATTCCTGCTGTTGCCTGTTTGGCAAGCCTGCTAAAGTTCATAAATCTTCCTCCTCGTTTTATGTGTTTGCTAGTACAATAGAATTATAGGCGATTCCTGAAAAGAGAGGTATGCCACATATTGATTGGAATTTAGTCGTATATTGATATCGCAGTTGTAAAAGGCAAAAAAAGCCCCGGCAAGAGGCTATTCCTTCGAAAACCTCTCCCAGGACTTCTGATATTCATTGAGCAGCTGATTGCGGTTCAGCTGTTTCCCGACATAGAGCTGAGTCGCGGCTCCGAATTCTTCCCTAATTTCAACAGGGAAGTGAAACCAGTTAGATGGGACGGTGTTCCCATCTTTGTAATTTCGAAGTGTTTCTTCTGCGAGCGGCCCTATATCATCAGTTTTAATGTTCTTAAACGCAGGAATGAATTTGAATTCTTCCGTCATGAACCGTTTTCCTTGTTCTGACAACACCATCCAATTTAAAAATTTCTTGGCTTCTTTTTTCTTTTCAGGAATGGACTGTTTATTTACGGCCCAATAATTTGGAACGCTGACGACAAGGGCTTCCTTTAAAGGTCGGTCATTAATCGGAATCGGCATAAAACCGATGTTCATGTCAGGCGAAGCTTGATCGATCATCGGCTGAATCCAGTTGCCTTGCTGAATGATGGCTGCTTTTCCGGAGGTAAACAGATTCACTTCCATTGTATAGTCCGTAGACAGTGGATTATCGTTTCCGTACTTTATGGTGAGATCCAGCAGGGCAAGGAGATCCTTAAATGTTTGATTGGTACTGATTTTTTCCGTTCCGTTATTTAAATTTCTTATAAAATCATCAGTATCCTTTTGCTGGGCAAAAGCAACATTCATTAGATGGTCTCCCAATTTCCAGTCTTCATAATAGCCTGTTGCAAAGGGAGTAATGCCTGCATTCTGCAGCTTTTCGGCAGCTGCTGTCAATTCAGAAAGAGTGGCGGGCTGGTCAGTAATGCCGGCTTGTTTAAATAGATCCTTATTATAGATAAAGCCATACCCTTCAAGGTTAACCGGCATTCCGTAAATTTTCCCGTCCAATGTGACTGGCGTCAGGGATTCTTTGTATGCTTGATTAATCCAGGGCTCCCCTGAAAGATCCTCCAGATAGTTCCGCCACAGCTTGGCATTTTCATAGCCGCTGTTTGTAAAGATATCCGGACCAGTGCCGGTCGCCATTTCGGCTTTTAGGTCGGCGAGGTCATCCATTGCCCCTCCAACAGTATGTACCCTGATATTGACGTGAGGATTTTCCCGTTCATAAGCACGCGTCATTTCTTCAAATTGAGTGGAGATTTCCACTTTCGGATTCCTTAAATCCAGCGTGATTTTCCGCTCTGTCTTTTCTGTTTTTTCTGGTGGGGCTTCATCCTGACATGCAGAAAGAGGCAAGCTGACGGCTCCGATTAACAAAAGGGATAAAAACCTGTTTTTCATCATGTCACCCCTTTAGATTCATGTTGCTCGTTCTTGTTCCTGAACTCAAAAGGCGTCATGCCGACGACCTTTTTAAATAGCTTTGAAAAGTAGATTTCATCTTGATAGCCAAGCATGGTAGAGATGGAATAAATGCTTTTGTCTTTTTGTTTCAGCCACGACTTTGCTTGGCTGATTCTAAGCTCCGTGATGTATTTGGACAGGGTCATTCCGGTTTCTTGCTTATACTTTCTTGAGATATGCTCGCGGCTTAAAAAGAAAACATTCGACAGCTTTTCCAGACTCAAATCCTCCATATAATACATGTCAACATAGGAAACCATGTCTTCCATGCGGCGAGCGGCATCTATTTCATCCAGACGGTGGATGGATCGGAAGTTTTGTTCCTCGAGCTTTTTCTGCAGAGCCTGAAACGAGGTCCTGATATCCGATAAAGTTTCGACCTGCTCTTCAGTTACAAGCCTTACCGGGATATCGAACTCCTGGCTGATCCATTCCTCAACGGAGAGCCATTGATCGCGAATGGTGATAACAAGGCAGAGGTTAAGATCCGTCTGCAGGGAAAACGCATTTCCTAATTTACGGTCCGTAAGCTCATCTGAAAGCTTTTGGATATAGGGATCCGGATTGTGCATCTGGTAAAAGGAGAGCAGCGTCAGCATATAGCCCTCCGATTCAGGAAGAAACTCAGCAAGGCTGATTGAATCTGAACGGTCCCCCAGACATATCGCAGTGGCTAACTGGTTTCTCCGCAGTTTTTTCACATCTTCCAGCACTTCAGCATGTTCAAAGTCATCCTTCCAGGCTTGTACCGATTTTTCCAGTGTATGATTGAACGCCTCATACTCAATCGGCTTCAGCAGGTAATCAAAGCTGCTGTGCTGAATGGCTTTGCGCATATAGGAATAATCGTTATAACCAGTAATGAAAATAACTTTCCCAGGATAGGAAATGGAATCCAGCCACTCAATCAGTTCGATTCCGCCCATACCGGGCATTTTCACGTCTGTAAAGATAATCTCCGGGCGTTCTTTTTCAATCAGTGATTTTGCCTCATGGCCATTTTTGGCTTCCAATAGCTTGGTGATTCCATGAGTTTCCCACTGGCCTAAATGGCGTATGACGTCCCGCACATTGAATTCATCATCGACAATCAGTGCTTTCACCGTGTTCATCTCCTTTCCTGAAGTAAGTCTTTTTCATTCCCAAGGGGCTCTTTATCGGGATCCTCATGCTGACGGAAAACCCCAGTCCGTCATTCGAATCTACTTTCATTTCTGCACTTGGTCCATACCCTAGAAGCAGCCTGTCACGAATATTCTTCAGGCCTATATGTTCATGCGAATAAGTCCCTTCGTAAGGGGGTGTATAGATATGTTCCCGTAGTGTCTGAAGCTCTTCTTCCGTCAGACCCGGACCATCATTCTCAACAGTAAAGCACAGACCGTTTCCTTGTTTTTCCCCGTTAATGGACAAATGAGCGTTGCTGTACCCTTCCTCATACGTGTGTTTAAAGAAATTCTCTGCCAGGGGCTGCAGAATCATACTTGGAATAGTCATGTCCAAAATGGACTCATCGATATTGACCGAATAACTTACATTTTCACCAAAACGCTCTGTTTGAAGGGAGAGGTACGCTTTTGTATACTCAACTTCATCCCGAACCCGTACCCATTGATCTGCCTGCATTGAGTAGCGCATCATTTTGGACAGCGAAGTCAGCAATTGATAGACCTTTGGTGCATTCGACCTGAGGGCAACAGCGCCTATGGATTGTAAAGCGTTAAACAAAAAATGAGGATTAACCTGTGATTTTAACGCCCTGAACTGGTTCTTCCTGTTTTCAATTTCAAGCTTATATTCACGGTCAATGTGGGAATTGATCCGGTTCATCATGTCCTTCATGTGGGACTCCAAATGGCCAATTTCATCGCTTCTGGTATCATCAAAAGGGACATTCATATTTCCGCCTTCAATGGAGCGGACTTTGCTGCTCAGCCTCGTAATGGGACGGGTAATCCTATTTGAGATAATGCCTATCATCAGCAAACCCAGTATTCCTACGCCGATGCCGACAAGGATATTGGTATAGGCGGTTTTCCTGACATCTTCATATAAAGCCTGACTCGACATGACCTTAATCAATTTCCAGCCGTTCAGTGACCCTGATAACTCTTTTGATAAGAGAATATCGTCATCATGCCGGCTCCTATTCCCGTCAAGACGTTGCTTTTCTTCGGCAGGAAGAGGTTTTCCAATCAGGGCACGATCATTTGCATACATGACGCGATCTTTTGAATCAATTAGCAAAACTGAAGATGCGTCTCCCTGGACAAGGTTATTGCAAATGCGGGCGTACTCGCCCAAATCAATGTCGATTGTAATCATCCCAAGAAACTTTTTAGAAAGAACGTCAATAATTTTGTGGTGAAAAGTCATCACCATCGTTTTGTCCGATTTTGGAACAATGGCTGCATTATTGTAATTCTCAAGAGGGTGTGGCGGCTCAATCAAATATTGTGAGTCAGATGTATACAGCTGTTTGATCGGGTCCCGGTTCAGAAAATCCGGCTGATACCTGTGTGTGCTGATCATTGCATTATAGACAGTAAATGACTCATTGTTTTTAGCAATATAGAAACGGATTTGCCGGAATTCGTTTCTCATTAGATAAAAGGTTTCGAGACTCTTTTCCATGGTCATAGGGTTGAAATATATGGAGTCTTCGAAGCCGTTTTTAAAAATCCGAAACAGATCAGGGTTGCGGTACAGAATATATGGAAAATCAATCATGTCGTCAAAATACTGCTCCAGTTCATCCGCATTCTTCTGAAGCTGCTCCCGGCTGTTTTCAAGTTCATACTGCTCCACACTGTTTTTTGTGTAAGTGTAGATGAAAAAAACGGACAGGAAATAGGGCAGAACGATGAAAATCAGCAGCATGATCAATAAACGGCTTTGTATGCTTTTCAAAGGAGGCACCCCCTTTCGCAGAAGGCTATTTTTTAGTCTGATCTTATCTTCTCACTTTAGCATCCTAAAACTATATCAAATCAAAAAACCAAGTCAATCATGCTTAAGTAGGATTCGTGTAAGTGCATGTATCGTTATATTTCGCAGTTCGGGCTTATATTATGTTCCAATTTGCGCTGCGCCAGAGATTTGAAGATGATAAGGCAAACACAAAAAAAAGCTGAAGACATCTTCAGCTTTTACAAAAATTATGCTTTTTCTCCTACTCTTCATTAACAAAAACATTAAATAAGGAGCCCCTATTAAAGCGATCATAATTCCCGCAGGTATGTCTTTAGGTTCAAGTATGTTTCTTCCGATGGTATCTGCCACAAGCAGCATCCAGGCGCTGATCAGAATCGCTAACGGCAGGAAGAGCTGATTTCGAGGTCCGACCAGAGCTTTTGCAAAGTGCGGACCCTGAGCCCGACGAAGGCGCTGCCTCCTGTGACAAAGACAGCTGCTGCTGCAAGCGAAACCGATGTCAGCAACAGGATCGCCCTTTTTTTCAACTGATACCCCTAGCCTATTGCCTATTGGCATAGGTTCACTCAACCCAAAAAGATTCAGCCGAGTCGCTTTGTACAGTGTAAAGGGGATGAGAATAGCAGGTCTGCACCCCATATGTTCCCTGACAGCCAATTTGTAATAAAATCCACCTTTTGTCAATCAGCAGATGAAATAAGGACAAGCATCAGACCTGAGAGGGCCACAGAAAATCCCACCCCGGTTAATACAAGTTTGACTGGCTGCATTCCCGCAGTCCGTCTTCGTAATTGTCACAAGAGGTGGTAATTCGATGGCTTCAGAAGGTTTCAAACAGCAACAACATCATGTAACTTGTCGTATCTTTATGTAAAGCATTCGAAGCTTCGTTAAAGTAATCATTGTCTAATTTGAACCAATAAAGTTCCGATTTAGATTTATAGTAGCCTGCCCTGTTCATCCTGAACCCATAAAACAATCCAATACTGTTTCCCCTTCATTGGTTATAGTTACGAGAATAAATTAATTAACTCAGTAACTATATTAAGGCAAAATTCATCTTCCATTTACATTAACTTTAGAAGATATTCGTCAAAATATGATAAATTATGAAAAGGATATGTCTGGACTATATTAGTATGGGGAACGGCTGTAGGGTTTTATACAAAGTATAAATTTCCTACATGTATGCATTTGAATATCGAAGATTCTATTAACTCATATAGGAGTAGCTGTTAGTTTAAATAAAATAATTAAATAAACATCCACATAAATATAACTTTAAAACAATCGAATAATTCAAAGTAGAGATAGAATTGATAAACAGTTGATAGAGAGACTGAAAGAAGAAAAAGTCATTCACTCTTTCAGTTAAAGACGGTTTCGATGCAAGGACGGAAATGGGAAATAAATATAAAGTAGGCCTTTACCACTTTGGGCAAAGGCTCCTTTTTTGACGAGTTTCTTCTATTAACTACTGCCTTTTTCCTTTAGAAATACATTTATAACAATTAAGGTCAAGTACATCTCGGGGTGCCCTAGATCTGCTAATAGCTATAATACTGTATATATCACAGCTAACTTTTTTATTGCAGAACCCCAAAAATGCAATTGCAGTTAACAAAAAGGGTATTGAAAAGTGTAGAATTATCCCATCAATCCCTGATACCAGTGTAATAATAATGGCTACGAGTGATTTATACTAAAAGTAAGCAACACTCTACTTCCGCCTCATATTAAGAGTTTTCCTACAACCTTATAAAAAGAAAGGCTGCTCCTCCTTCTCATTTGAAATAGGATCATCATTACTTTATTAATCTTTTAAAAATGTTAGTAACGCTTCATTAAATTCTTTTGGATGAGTTGCGTTTAATCCATGCGGACCACCCTTTATTAGAGCGAGCTTACTACCAGGAATGGAATCATATGTACGTTTTCCACTTAACTCAAAAGGTACAGTTGCATCAGAGTCACCGTGAATAATAAGAGTAGGTATATTGAACTTTTCCAAGTCCTTTCTAAAATCTGTCTTACTAAAGGCCGTTATACAATCGAGCGTACCCTTAGGTGAGGCACTGGCTGCAATATCCCGATTATATAAACGGAATGGCTCACTAACTAAATCTGTTTGATTACCCGCCGAGAAAAATCCCTTCGTAAATTTGTCAAGAAATGCAAGGCGGTCATTTATCACGCCACTTTTGAATTCTTCAATTGTTGCATCATCTAATGCTCCTTCAGGATTATCCTCTGATTTGTATAAATAAGGAGGAACTGCTCCAGCAAAAACAGCCTTTTCAATACGATCTGTTCCATACGTACTAATGTATCGAGCTACCTCACCTCCACCCATAGAAAAACCAACAAGTGTGACATTTTGAAGATCTAAATGTTCTAACAGTTTATGTAAATCGGAAGCAAATGTTTCATATTCATATCCTTCCCATGGCTGGGATGACTTTCCGAATCCTCGACGATCATATGTTATGACTCTGTAACCCGCTTCAATAAGAGCTGGCACCTGATATTCCCAAGAGCGTCCACTTAAAGGCCAACCATGTATTAAGACAACAGGTTTCCCTGAACCCTGGTCCTCATAATAAAGTTCAATTGGAGCATGATTTTCATTACCTACAGTAAATTTTGCCATATAAATTTCCTCCCATGAATTAAACCTATATTCTTGCTTCTCTAAAAAAACTCTTCACTCCAAAACATTTAACATATTTTTTGCAAAATGTTTATAGGATTATTATATTCCCTACTATCGGAATTGTAAAATTATTCAAAAAAAATATCAAATCAACTAATATTATTAGATTCAATTTATTTAAACCAAGGTGTGTAAATTATTAAAAAATATTGAAAAAACTAAACTGAAAAATCGAATTAAAGATTTCTAAGCAACTCCAATTGGGGTATCTCCAATTAAGTTGGAATTAGGAATCACAGCCCTTCCTAAAACATCAAGGCTTATTTATCCGATTTCACTCTACGAATTTTAAGTTATTTACAAAAAAATTAATTTGAATTTCTAAAGTTTAAAAGACCCTACGATACCAGTGAGCCGCAGCTTCAACTTCATCAACAGTCAATTGATGCCCCCTATTTTCCCAATGAATTTCAACTTTTGCATTAGCCTTTTCAAATAAGGATTGAAGTTCAGTAGATTCCATCGGCGAACATATAGGATCATTTTTACCAGCAGCAATAAATACTGATTTTCCTGACAAATCAGGAAGAACAATTCCTTTTCTCGGTACCATCGGGTGATGGAGACTGGCTCCCTTTAATGCATTCTGATAGTGAAATAATAAACTAGCAGCTATATTAGCTCCATTTGAGTATCCAATGGCAATCATGTTTTCTCGATCAAAATTATACTTTGCAGCAGAATCATCAAGAAACTCATATAATTCTTTTGTACGGAAAATCAAATCTTCCTCATCGAATACACCTTCAGCTAATCTCCGAAAGAATCGAGGCATTCCATTTTCCAATACATTTCCGCGGACACTTAGCACTGAAGCCTCGTCATCAATTCTTCCCGCTATAGGTAATAAATCTAATTCATTTCCGCCAGTACCATGTAGTAATAATAACGTTGGTTTCGTTGAATCTTTACCCTTATTAAATATATGTTTCATGATTGATCTCCCTCCAGAACGCGAACTTCCACATTAGGTAAGGCTTCTTCTAATTCTTCTCGGTTTGGCTCCAGCCAGGATGGCAACATCAGTTTACTTCCAAGCTCAGCGACAGCTTCATCAACGGAAAAGCCTGGCGGATCTGTCGCTATTTCAAAAAGGATACCGCCTTGTTCATGGAAATACACAGCTTTGAAGTAGTTTCGATCACGAATCTCAGTCGGATAATACTGCTTATCTTGAAGAAGTGTTCTCCATCTCAATAGATCTTGGTCATCCTTCGCCCTCCATGCGATATGGTGAACAGTTCCAGCCCCTTTTAACCCGCGAACCGAAGGAGTTAGCTTAATATCAATTGTATTTCCAAACTGACCATCCGATTTAAACCTAAGGAAGCTCGCTTCTTGCCCAAGACATTCGAGCCCTAATACGTTTTCAAGCACATTTGCAGTTTTATTAGGCTGAGTTGAAATTAATATAGCTCCACCAAACCCTTTAATTGCAACCTCTGAATCGACTTCCCCAAAACTCCAAGTATTTTTTGGCCCTTCATTTCGTTCCACTAATTCAATTTCGAGACCATCTGGATCTTGAAATTGTAAATATTTTTCTCCAAAACGTACTGATTGAATAAACCTGATTCTAAATTTCCCTAAACGATTTTCCCAAAATTCAATCGATTGATTCGGGATTATAAAACTGGTTACTCCAACCTGTCCTGTTCCAATTCGGCCTTTTAACTGCTTTGACCACGGAAAAAAAGTTATAACAGATCCAGGTTGACCAGTTTCATTTCCAAAATAAAGATGATAGACTTCTGGACGATCAAAGTTTATCGTCTTTTTTACAAGTCTTAACCCCAGTATGCCAGCATAAAAATCAATACTTCTTTGGGCATCGTTCACCATTGCTGTTATATGATGGATCCCTGTTGTTTTTTGCAACCTCACCATTCCCATTCTCTTCATTAATTTGATCAAGAAATTAATTAGGTCTCTCTATGGAAAAATCTCACCTAACTTTGCTTAATTTGTACCAGCTAACCAGCTCACAACTCTAATTCTCTTACCTCAAATGGTAATAAACTTTGTTTAATCTTCCCTCTAGACTGTTCATACTGCTCTGGCAACATTAATTTTTCTCCCATCGTCGCTTCAGGTTCATCGTGAGCAAATCCTGGAGGATCTGTTGCAATCTCAAAGAGAATTTCCCCGTGTTCTTTAAAGTAAATCGCATTAAAATAGTTGCGATCTCGTACAGGAGTTACCCCATATCCGTTTTCCGCAACATATTTTTGCCATTCCAATTGGTCTTGATCATCCTTTGCCCGCCATGCAATGTGGTGTACGGTTCCAGCACCCATTGTCCCGCGTCCTATTGTCGTTAATTTTAAGTCAATAACATTGCCAATTTCTGCTGAAGAACGGTAACGTGCAAAGTCACCATCCTTGCCGATTAATTCTAGTCCCAATATGTTTTCTAACAATACAGCCGTTTTGTCAGGATGGGTCGATAATAAAGTAGCACCGCCAAAGCCTTTAATAGCTACCTCAGATGTTACCCCGCCAAAGGTCCATGCATTTACTTCCCCTTCTTCCCTTTCAACAATTTCCAAGTGTAGCCCATGTGGGTCATCAAATTCCAAGTATTCCTCGCTAAAGCGCTCCCTTACGGTAAAAGGAATATTGAAGGATTCCAGTCTTTTTTCCCAGAACTTCATAGCTCCTTTTGGAACAACATACGATGTAACGCCTACTTGACCATCACCAATTTTCCCTTGACTAGCTCCTGCCCATGGAAAAAATGTCATGATTGTTCCTGGTTTTCCACCCTTATTACCAAAATAAAGATGGTAGGTACCTGGGTCATCAAAATTGACAGTTTTTTTCACTAAACGTAAACCTAATACACCTGCATAGAAATCAACATTCTCTTGAGGATGACCAACAATTGCAGTAATGTGGTGAATACCCATCGTTTTTTTACTCATTTTATTTTCACTCCTCTTTTTATTTCTGGTTAGACACTAACCTTAAAAAAGCATCGCCAATTTGTCGATAATTGTATATGCGACTTTATGGGTGTTTTTTCCTTTGTCCAAATTTTTTTATTGTCTATAAATATTGGATCTTTAATTTTATTAAAAAAAGAAGTGTGGAAATTATTAACAATACCCATTTTTATTTCAATCAACTTATGGATAAACTGATTCAATATCAAATGGAAGTAATACAATATATACAAATAAACCAGCACTATAGATTGATACTGGTTTATTTGATGCTTTTATTTATGTAGTTGTTAATTTAGCATAGATGATAAAAAACAGGGTTAATTGTCCTATTATCATAATATTTGGTACTACTACAATCAAATTAATAACAAAAAAGACTGGTAAATCCCTAAAAACAAGCAAAATGATAAATTTTCAAACGGTGTTGTTCAAGCATGTATTGATGAAAAATAATTGTAGTTGACGAAAATAGAGCAATACATATCCAAAAATAAAATATAGGATAAAAGAATATTGGACCCCATGTAAAATAATAGTCTAATGGATGTGCAACCATACTCAATGACATTAAAATCAACAGATGACCGTAAATAATAATTTGACCGGAAGTTTGTCTAGACTTTTTGAGTTCCTTCTCCATGTTATCGAAATATTGCCACCACATCGAAATAATGAGGATAAATGAAATGATCGCAAAGCTTATTGAATCCCAATTTCCTTGTCTTTTCTTCCATTTCTGCACTCCCTCCAATTTTTTTATAGTTAATAGTACATTGGAAATATATGGTTATTCGAAGAGGAAATAATATAGACATAGTCTATTTGCCATAGCTTGCAAACACAAACCAATAATAAGAAAACTAATGAGAAACCCTTACATCCTAGATTATTTGTATTAAACACCTCATTAAATTAAACAGTTTGATCATTAGGCATAAAGCCACTTTTTTACGTTGGTATATCATGGTATGATGAGGTGATTTTAACAAAGGAGGAAATATATGACAAAAACTATAGGCCTTATTTGTGGTAGTTTACGAAAAGACTCTTATAATCGAATCATTGCTCAATCATTAACAGAGATGGATGATTCCCATCAATTTCGTTGGATCGAGATAAATAATCTACCTTTGTTTAATGAAGACTTAGAAATAAGTGTTCCAGAAACAGTGACATCATTTAAATCTGCTATCCAGGACGTTGACGGTATCATTATTGTAAGTCCAGAGTACAATTCTGGAATTCCAGGCGTATTAAAGAATGCATTGGACTGGGCATCAAGACCCCGGGAATCCGCAGTTCTTAGCAGAAAGCCGGTTGGCCTAATCGGAGCAACTCCTGGGGGGTTAGGTACTGTTTATGCTCAGATGCAAATCAGAGAAATACTAGAAACTATGCAAGTTCATGTTCTTCCATTTCAAAAAGTACTGATTTCTCAAGTACATGAAAAGATTGATTCCGATCAGAAAGTGCTTACTGACGAACAAACAAAACGTTATCTTCAGCGTTATTTACAACAATTTATAATTTGGATAGATAAAACTCTTGTTTTAGATAAAGAAGTAAAGTAAGCATTTTTAAAAATAAATCTGACGTTTTTTCTGATTTTCAAGAAAATTATTGGCATAAATATAAGTTTAATTATAAAGTGATTGCGGAAAATGAAGAAATTTATGGTAAATAATCCAATGTTTAAACTTTCTTCATTACTTTAATTTAGGAGGAATACATAATGTCTGATCTCTATTCTCGTATTAATAAAGATGAAGCTGTCGTTCTTTTAGTGGATCATCAAACTGGCCTTATGGCTGGACTTGTTCGTGACTATGGTGTTGATGAATTTAAGAACAATGTTTTGGCTCTTGCTCGCACTGCTAAGTTTTTTGATTTACCAGTTATTTTAACAACAAGCTTTGAAAACGGACCTAATGGACCACTTATGCAGGAATTGGTTGACCTTTTTCCTAACGCTCCAAAAATAGCTCGTCCTGGACAAATTAACGCATGGGATAATGACGATTTTGTAAAAGCAATCGAAAAAACTGGAAAAAAACAACTTATTATCGCGGGCGTAGTTACAGATGTATGCGTTGCCTTCCCTGCACTTTCCGCTATAAAAGCTGGGTATGAAGTTTTTGCTGTTACTGATGCTTCAGGAACTTTCAGTAAACAAGTTGCAGAAGCTGCCAATACGCGTATGGCACATAGTGGCGTGCAACTAATGAACTGGTTTAGCGTAGCTTGCGAACTACAACGCGATTGGCGCAACGATGTCGAAGGTTTTGGCAATTTGCTTGCTAGTAATCTTCCAGGTTATCAAAATGTAATTGGAAGCTATATGGGAGCTCAGCGAGATCTTAGTAAACAAAATGCATAAATTTATTCCTAAGAACTAGCTATAAATCAATCACTTTTTTTAAAAGTGGATCGTATAAATTTAGCGCTGATTTAATCAGCGCTCCTTTTTAAATTAGAAGTATAGCAAGGCTTTTATTTTTTCGATTACAGCTGAAACTAATAATTGCCTTTTAGATGAAACAATTTTAAAAAAGGAGTGTTTTATTATGAGTAATTTAGAATTGTTAACTCCGGAGAACAGTGCATTAATTTTGATCGATTTTCAGCCTCAAATGACTTTTGGAGTTGCAAGCATTGACAGACAAACATTAATGAATAACGTTATGCTGCTTTCTAAATCAGCAAAAGCTTTTAATGTACCTACTATTCTTACTACAGTTGAAACACAAAGCTTTTCTGGTTATTTTTGGCCACAAATCCTTGACATATTCCCAAACCATGAAATTATAGAACGTAGTTCAATGAACTCTTGGGAAGATTCAAAATTTGTTGAGGCAGTTAAAGCAACAGGTAGAAAGAAATTGATATTTGCAGCACTTTGGACTGAAGTTTGTCTTGCATTCCCTGTGCTTGAAGCAATTAAAGCTGGCTATGAAGTTTATGCAGTTGATGATGCTTCAGGTGGCACAAGTTTGACAGCACATAACGCTGCTATGCGTCGTGTAGAACAAGCTGGAGCAATTCCAGTGACAGCAATTCAAGTTTTACTTGAATACCAACGTGACTGGGCACGCAAAGACACTTATGATGCTGTTATGGAAATTGTAAAAGAACACACTGGCGCTTATGGTCAAGGCGTGGAATACGCATATACTATGGTACATGGCGCGCCTCCAAGCAGGAAAATATGAATCAAGAAAAAGTAACTGTCGGAGAAACTCAAACAGGGAACTCTATGGATGCCGGTGGTCCAGTTACAACGATTGTTACATGGGAAATTCAAGAAGGTAGAGAAAAACAGTTTGAAATGTGGAGACATGAAATTGAAGCTGCCGCTACTAAATTTCCAGGGCATTTAGGCGTAAATCTAATAGTCCCCAATAACGGATCCAGAGAGTATACTGTTGTTTTTCGCTTTAATACGTATGATCATCTTCGTGCTTGGCAAGAATCAGATATTCGTCGAGATTTGTCAAAAAAGGCAGAACCATTTCAAGCTACTAATCCAACTTACAAAACTGAAAGCAGTTTGGCATATTGGTTTGTTACTCCGAAAACGCCAGTTCCGCCGCCAAAATGGAAAATGTCCATTGTTACCGTTCTTGGTGTATGGCCTCTTAGCATGTTGGTTCCTATAGTGGTAGGACCTGTTATAAAAAATATGAATCATATTATGTCAACTTTTTTTGTTTCGGTATGTATAGTGTCTTTGCTTTCATGGGTAGTAATGCCCGTTCTCGGTAAAATATTTCATCCATGGTTACAGAATAATAGGAAGTAGACGAGGTGTGAACATGAATTTACCGGATATGATCTTATATAACGGAAAAATCACTACCCTTGACCCATCTCAACCTGAGGTATCGGCTATCGCCATAACTGATGGTTTAATCACTGCAGTAGGTGGAGATGAGCTTCTTGAAAGTGCCACAGAAAAAACCAAAAAAATAGACCTTAAAAGAAAGAGAGCTATTCCGGGCTTGAATGACTCTCATATACACGTTATTCGTGGCGGTCTTCATTATAATATGGAATTGCGCTGGGAAGGTGTGCCATCACTTGCTATTGCTCTGGAAATGCTTAGAGAGCAGGCAAGGCGTACACCTGCTCCTCAGTGGGTAAGAGTAGTTGGAGGTTGGTCTGAATTTCAGTTTAAAGAAAGACGGATGCCAACTTTGGAAGAGATTAATGCTGTTTCTGAAGACACGCCTGTCTTTGTGCTACATCTTTATGATAGAGCACTTGTAAATCGAGCAGGGCTGCGTGCACTGGGATATACAAAAGATACCCCAGACCCCCCTGGCTGTTTAATTCAGCGGGATAAACGAGGTAATCCAACGGGTCTTTTAATTGCCAATCCTAACGCTTCTATTCTATATTCAAGTTTAGGCAGAGCTCCAGTTCTTAATATTGACGACCAGATTAACTCAACTCGCCATTTTATGCGCGAATTAAATAGATTAGGTATCACAAGTGCCATTGACGCAGGTGGCGGATTCCAAAATTATCCTGATGATTACAAAGTTGTTGAACATTTAGCCGAGAAGGATCAATTAACTTTGCGTATTGCTTATAATCTATTTACGCAAAATCCAGATCATGAATATGAAGACTTTGCTTCATGGGCAAAAATTGTTTCTCCTGGTCAAGGAAATGATAAGTATAAAATGAATGGTGCCGGAGAAATGTTAGTATTCTCGGCAGCCGATTTTGAAAAATTTCAAATGCCCCGGCCCGACCTAGCTACGATGATGGAAGCTGACTTAAAGAAAGTAATTTCTCTATTGGTGGAAAACCGTTGGCCATTCCGTTTACATGCAACTTATGACGAGTCAATAACACGTTTCTTAAATGTTTTTGAGGAAGTCAACAGAGAAATTCCATTTAATGGTCTACGCTGGTGGTTTGACCATGCAGAAACAATCTCAGATCGTAGTATGGAACGTGTTAAGGCTTTAAATGGCGGTATTGCCATCCAAGACCGCATGGCTTTCCAAGGTGAATACTTTGTTGATTTATACGGAAAGGAAGCCGCAAAGCATACTCCTCCGATTTATCGTATGCTAGACCTGGGTATACCTGTTGGCGCCGGTAGTGATGCAACTAGGGTTTCTAGCTATAACCCTTGGGTTGCTCTTTACTGGATGGTTGCAGGAAAAACCATTGGTGGTCTTTCGATATACGATGAAAAGAATAAACTTGACAGAAAAGTAGCTCTGGAACTATATTCCAAAGGAAGTGCGTGGTTCTCCGGTGATGAAGATAAAAAGGGTACCCTTGCAGTAGGTCAGTTTGCTGATATTGCTGTATTGTCTGCTGACTACTTTACTGTGCCAGAAGAAGAAATCAAAGACCTTGAATCAATTCTCACCATTATGGGTGGGCAGGTTGTTTATGGAAATGATGAATTTAAAAATTTATCACCTGAATTGCCGCCAGCATCACCTGATTGGTCACCGACGGGAGTTTATGGTTATGGTGGTGCTAACCTAGCCGACAGTATACTTTCTCACGATGCCCATGATCACAAACATAGTTGCAGTAACCCTCTCCATCAACACACTCATACCGTAATAGGAAATGATGGAACTAAGTGGGGTATCGGTTGTACTTGCTTTGCTTTCTAATGAGGGTTTGGGGCCAAGGACGGATCCAAACATAAAATGAAAAAAGCCTAACTTTTCCTTAAAGAGAAAGTTAGGCTCTTTATATTATTTAAATAAAGTTTTACATTTTCTATTTCAGTATATGATTATCTCATGAATTTTAAAATATTTAGGGATTTGTTTGATGAAATAAAATTGAAAGAACATGCCTTGTCTTTAAATACTCTAGAAATGTAGAGATAGTAGATTGATATTTCCTCCTGGCCATAGGTTCTGTAACTGAAGTTTGTTAATCAATGGGGAGCGTGTGTTGAATTAAGACTTTTTATGAGGTAAATAAGGAAAGGCTTAAGGATTCGACTTCACCTTAAGCCTATCTTGCCCTATTTTAAAAATCCATCGATATATATTTTTCCTTCTAAATATTCTTCAAGGCCTTGATGGCCGCCTTCTTTCATGCCGCCAAATGGCGCTTGTGCAACGGTGGGAATGGCGTCGTTGTTGCCGATGATAGATTCTATGATAAATCATACGATAACACCTTTATCGAACATAATTGGCTGCATTAGATATTTCTTGTAAAGTAAACACCTCTTAAACTTGTACACCTATTCATTCTTTCTCTTAAAAGATAAAATACCTTATGTACACAATTAATATATCGTGTACATAAGGTATATAAAAATCCCAAACACCTTTAATGGTGAACGCTACGATAATGAGTCCAACTTTAGCTAAGTCCTGCGAGGCTACCCTCTGTACCTCCTGGGAAAACTTTTCATGGTTTTATAAACTTCCTCGACTGTCTTATGTGAGAATTAAAGAAATTATATGTGGTATATAGAGTATCCATTATACCCAAGTGTTTCCGGAGCAATAAAAGCTAAAATTGTATTTTAAAAAAATTTTATGTATCAATACCGATTCTACCATCTATAGGACTTCTTAGTATCCTAACCTATTGTTAGAATTAGAAAAGCCAGTCTCTTCAAAAAGAACTGGCAACTTTCTCTATTACATTCTTTTTGCTCCTACATATCTTTTCTTCCAATAACTATTATCCATTGAGGAAATGCTTACACCGTTTGATGAGGAGCTGTGTATGAATTGATTGCCGCCTATATAAATACCAGCATGTGAGGCACCAGGTTTATAGGTTTCATAAAAGACCACATCTCCTACTTGTGGTTTGGACACCTTTGTCCCCTTTTTATAAATTTCCGATACCGTTCTTGGTAATGTGACATTTGCGCCTTTATCAAAAGCGTATTTTAGGAATCCGCTGCAATCAAAACCTTTTGGTGTAGTTCCACCCCATACATACCGTACATTCAAATGTTTCTTTGCTTCCTTCACTATCGCAGCAGATTTATTGCTTGTTTTATTTACATTAGCTACGTTGGAGGTCTTCTTTTTTACTCCCAAAGCTTTATATGTATTCGGACCGACAATACCATCAGCTTTTAAACCTTTACTTTTTTGGAACTTTACGACTGCACTTTTAGTAACGGTCCCAAAATATTTAGTTGTATTATTACTCTTAAAATATTGTTTTTTCTTTAGTACCTCTTGTAATTGTTTTACTTCTGTATGAGTCATTCCACTTTTTAATGTACGATCGCCCAATGCAGCATTACCAACCATCGGATTTGATAGTAACAATCCAGAAACAACAAAAGATGCTATGATTTTTTTCATTTTCTCCCCCGATTAAATCTCTTTTTTATCATTTTATCACCTTTAAGTGACACACACATTTACCTAATTTTACATTATTATTACAAATGCATACATAAAATGAGTATAAAATACAAAATAACCAAAATATTGCTCATGTTTTCGAAAGGTAGTAATTAAGAGTAAATTTCTTGCTTTTTGTAATAGTAACCATCCGGTTTGGATAGCCTCCTCGTACTGTGATATATTTGCGACTCCTTACATTTTATTATTTTCACTAGTTACAAATCCTTGAGCTTATTAAATACATCGAAGTTCTGACATTAATTTGGTATATTCAATTTAATCCTCTCAACCTTAAATTAGGTGGTGTCTAATAAAGGCATATCGCTTACGACAATAACTGCCTGAATATTTTTCGTGATGCCATTCCATTCTTGTACAATTCTGCCTTGTTTCGTACAAAACAATCGAGTGAATGATTTGTTGGGGACAATCGTTAATTTTTGTTAAGGCATAGGAAAAGCACCTCCTTTGATACAAGGATAGTATCAGGGGGTGCTACGTATAGAATATGTGCTGTTTAAATGGGTGCTTATCTTTAACCTTAGTTTTACAGCCCACCATCTAACTGTTTACGCTTAAAGATATAAGTTATCCTCTATCCTTGAAAACTCAGTTCGAGTGAATGGCTAACTCTTATTCCGCGGGAATCCTACCTGTTACATGCCACGAGCTTTGCTCGATCGTTCTTACAGTCACGGATGTTGATCCCAACTAGCAGCCGAATCTATGTAAAATTATTGAAATGAAATCAGCCAATTCCACTCTTTAACACTAACTGGAACCTTCAGCTGAGTGGGTACTGACCTCAATTTTGTATTTTGTTTGGGAAGTATAATTTTGGCCTGCTAAAAGAAGAATATCCCCAAAATCTTTAAACTCAATCGCCCCTGGAGCAGCTTGGGTTTCAAACGTTATTCCGCCGTGTTGAATTAATTTTTCTCCGTGCATAAGTGGCACATCTTTCACAAAGTTTGCCGTGTAAATGACAACCGCAGGCTCTTCTGTGTATACCTCGACTGTTATTTTCTGGTCAGGACTAATTAATTTGGCTGCAGTTTGATGAAGTCCTGGGCACGTAAGGAAGAATGGATGATCGATCCCTTGAACCTTTTTAACTTCTGCGTCAATGGCTTCAAAGGTTGATTTTAATTTCTTCGGGGTTCGAAAATCATAAGGCGTGCCAATTGTGCTTCGCTTTTCCCCAGTTACCGTGCTATCTTCATTTACTGGTGCAAATTCTTGAGAAGAGATTTGTAAGAAATGATCATCGATTGGATGGCTGGGATGCCCTGTTAAGTTAAAATAGACGTGATTGGTCGGATTAAAAACGGTGTCTTTATCACTTTTTGCTTGATAGCTCACTGACCAAATATTTAAGTTGTCCAATGTGTAAGTCACACTTACTTTCAAATTCCCCGGAAAACCATTCTCGCCATCAGGTGAGTCGGTTGAAAAGATGATCGAAGCACTTTCATCCGTCTCCTTCACTTCATAACCCCAGATTTTTTCATCGAATCCAGGGCTGCCACCGTGTAATGTATTCCCTAATTGATTTACAGACGTTTGATAACGTGATTCACCAATTGAAAATTCGCCATTTTTTATTCTTCCAGCGACTCTTCCTATTGTTGCTCCATAATACGTTTCTTTTTTGTAATCCTCAATCGAGTCAAATCCCAATACGATATTATTACGACCCGATTCCGTTAGGACGAACAGATTGACGATTCTTGCACCAAAGTTCGTAACTTCCATTCTTACTCCATGATCATTTTCTATCGTAAACAGCAAGACATCATTTCCAAACGAGCTTTGTGCTACTTTCATTTTTATCGGCTCCTTCCCTATTAAATTCCTTCATATAAATAAAAGCTAAAACACCATAAATTGCATAAAAAGTTCAGCTAACATTTTTAATAATTGTAAAGCCCGAAGTAGCAACCTCGGGCCTAAGAAAAGGAATCATATGAGTAAATCAACATATTATTGATGAAGTATTTTCCTTATTGCCCCCTGATTTAAAATCTCTTCTATTCTGGTATAGCCTCTTTTAATTCCGCTCCAAACCTTAATAGGTCTAATTTAAGCACTTTTCCCCTTAGCTTGTCTACTTTCCCCAATTTTTTCAATTTCCTCCAAAGTATGACCTCGAGTTTCGGGAACGCATGTCCGAATAAATAAAACACCAAGTAAACAAATAGCACCGAAGATTGAAAAAACAGCTTCTTGAGACATCGAAGCGGTCATGATCGGAAATAGCAGGCCAACCAAGAAAGAACCAATCCAGTTAAATGATGAAGCCACTCCTGACGCCCGCCCGCGAATTACCAGCGGGAAAATTTCTCCAACTATGACCCAAGTTAATGGAGCCCAAGTGAATGAATAAAGAGCTACATAGATACTTAAGAAAACAACCATCATCATCGGATTTGCATTAGGAATTAATACATTCAATATTGCCGGCAAAATAAAGGATAGCCCCATAATCGTTCCGCCGATTGTTAATAAAGTACGGCGATTAAATTTATCAGCAATCATTAGGAATATTAATGAACCTAGTACGAGAATAACCCCTTGAATAATTGGCCACAGCAATACTGAGCTGGCTTCATGCCCTGTTGCTTTTTCCACAATCATAGGAATGTAATAAAAAATTGCGTTTGCTCCCTGGAACTGTTGAAACGCAGCAACACCCACACCAGCCATTACTAAATAACGGTATTTATTACTTAAAAGGGTACCCCATGATGCTTTTTGATTTACCTTTTCTTCCTCTTTAACAGTTTCTTGTATTTGTGTTATTTCAGAATCAATTTGTTCTTTGTCGGCGCGAATATAGCCCAACACCCTACGAGCTTCATCCATTTTATTGTTCTTAATTAAAAAACGTGGTGATTCGGGTAACCTGGACACTCCAATAAATAAGATCAAAGCAGGTACGGCAGCCAAACTAAGCATCAACCGCCATGCCATTGTCCCTGGTAAGTCTTTCAATAAATAAGCGACAATGTATGAAAGCAACATTCCAGAGACAATCATTGTTTGGTTAATTCCTGACAGACGTCCACGTAAACGTGCAGGCGCCATTTCCGACATATAGGCTGGGACCAACGCAGAAGCAGCTCCAACAGCCAAGCCTAATAAAATCCTGGCAACAATCATAAAAAGGATTCCGTTATGAGGGGATATTCCTGCCAAAATGGATCCAACAGCAAAAATGATAGAAGATATTAAAATCATTTTGCGCCGTCCTAAACGATCGGAAAGTTGTCCGGCCATGGCACCTCCAAAAATAGCTCCAAACATCAACGAAGAGGTAATCCAGCCAATGGCACCTGGGTTGTTTTGAAGGTTCCAATCATGTTGCAGAAAAGGCAAAGCACCCGTCATAACGCCGATATCATAACCGAAGAGAATGCCTCCAAAAGCCCCAAAAAAATAAATGAATCCACTTGAGATTTTCTTTTCATTAACCATTTAAGTTCCCCCTAAAGGTTTTAAAATTATATTTAATCCCACTACTAAAATATTGATTGCTTTTTGAGAAATAATAATAGTGTTTTCAACCACAAATACATGCCAGTTTCCGTCGTAAAAGTTATTTGTTAGGATGAATTCCGTGTCGTCATTGTCTATTAAAACGCTTTCATCTTTTCCCTAAAAACCACGAAAACGCTTACGAAAATAAAGGAATCATACTAATGGTCACTATTTCCGTTCTTCAACTTCTGGATCACCTATTTTTTCCCTCCAAGGAAGCGGAGCCTCCTTGGAGGGAGAGACATTACTTAATAACTACGTATTCCAAGCCAACAAGTTTGGCATAGGTTATGATTTGGTCTGTTGTTAAATTCAATGAAACAACTGTATGGTGACCGCCACCATTCTCAAGCCAAGCTTTCACACCATCTTGGAAGTTTGGCTTCACTTCCCAAAGTACACGGGCAACTGGCAGGTTTGGTGCTGGAACTGTTGGCTCGAATGCAGAAACTTCATTAATCAAAAGTTTATAGTTTGTACCAAAGTCTGCCATGGAAACAACGACACCGTCTCCTGCTTTGCCGTCGAATACTAAACGTGCTGGATCTTCACGATCACCTATACCTAATGGAGATACGACAATTTTTGGTTTGTTACTTGCTAAAGATGGGTCGACTTCGAGCATATGTGATTGAAGGATTGATTCTTGTCCAGCAGCTAATTCATATGTGTAATCTTCCATAAATCCAGTTGATTGGTTATGGCTCATCACTTTCAGTAAGCGATCAAGTGCTGCCGTCTTCCAATCCCCTTCACCCGCAAAGCCATATCCTTGTGCCATCAAACGTTGGACGGCAAGACCAGGAAGTTGTTTCATCCCATATAAATCTTCGAAATTCGTTGTGAAGGCCGTGTAACCACCATCATCAAGGAACCGTTTAATCGCAATTTCATAGCTTGCCTGTACCTTTACGCTTTTCTCCCAATTTTCCTTACTGTAGGTACCATAATCAAATTCATAATGGCCTTCGTATACTGCAAATAAAGCATCAATTTCTTCATCAGTAACCGCATTTACATATTGAACAAGGTCTCCGATTCCAAAATAGTCAACTGTCCACCCAAATTGGATTTGCGCTTCAACCTTATCCCCTTCGGTTACTCCAACGTTACGCATGTTGTCACCAAAGCGGGCGACCTTAATGTTGAAGCTTTCGTTATAAGCAACCGCTACGTCCATCCATTGTGCAATTTGCTGCCGCACTTCAGGACGCTCCCAATAACCTACAACAACTTTATTTTGTTTTTTCAATCGGGCATTGATAAAACCATATTCACGGTCACCATGAGCGGATTGGTTCAGGTTCATAAAGTCCATATCAATCGTTGCCCAAGGAATACTTTCATTGAATTGTGTTGCTAAATGAAGCAATGGTTTTTGTAATAATTTTGTTCCACGAATCCACATTTTTGCAGGTGAGAAAGTATGCATCCAAGTGATGACACCGGCAACTTCGTCACGATAGTTGACTTCTTTCATGATGCTTGTGATTTTATCTGCACTAACAGCTAAATCTTGCAATACAAGTGGATAGGGTAATATACCGCTTTCATTTAAAGCATCGGCTATCGTTTGTGCATTCGCCTTGACCTCTGCTAACGCTTCTTCCCCATATAGATGTTGTGATCCTACGACAAACCAAAATTCCTTTTTTCCTGTTGTTAACATAATAAGCCTCTTTTCTTTATTTAATAGGTTGATAATTCGATAGAGTTGATCTTACTTTTGACCGTAATAAGCATATTTTCCATGTTTTCGTAAATAGTGTTTATCCAAAATATTTTGTGGTAATTCTTTTGCAAAATGATTTAATTCCCGTGTAAATAAATTCATTTTCGAAACTTCATCCAACACCACACTATTCATTACGGCGGATTTTGCATCTTTTCCCCAAGTAAAGGGACCATGACCATGAAGTAAGATACCAGGAACGGCTAAAATGTCTATCCCGCGCTCTTCAAATGTCTCGATGATTAACTTCCCAGTCTCCACTTCGTACCCACGATCAATCTCCTCTTGTGTTAGGTAGCGGGCACATGGGATGGATCCATAAAATGTGTCTGCATGAGTGGTGCCCATCGCTGGAACATCAAGGCCTGCTTGAGCCCAGATTGTCGCCCAAGTTGAATGAGTATGCACAATGCCGCCGATTTCTTGGTAATATTTATAAAGTACAGCGTGAGTAGCTGTATCTGATGAAGGCCTCAACTCTCCTTCAACAACATTGCCATCTAAATCAACAACAACCATATCGCTGGCTTTCATCGTTTCGTAATCAACGCCACTAGGCTTGATAACAAATAAACCGCTTTCACGATCGATGGCACTCGCATTTCCCCATGTATATTTCACGAGTCCATATTTAGGCAAGTCCAAATTTGCTTGATATACCTCTTCTTTCAGTTGTTCTAACACGTCAATCCCTCCAGTTTTCCACTCATAACATCAAATTGTCTACAGCGGCCTGCTCAATCACTAAACCCTTCCTGTATCTTTCAATAAATGCTTCAAATCCTTTAACATCTACTTGATCAGGATAAATTTCTTGCCCATCAACCTCTACGAATACTTTTTTGTCGAGGAAGTCTTCTAAACTTTCTTTTTGTTCTTTATTCATCATGTAAGATGCAAGAATCGCCATTCCCCACGCGCCGCCTTCTCCTGCTGTTGACATAACTGATACTGGAGCATTCATTGCAGCCGCAACAATTTTTTGTCCAACAAGAGGGGTTTTAAATAAACCACCGTGAGCCAAAATACGATCAATTGCAACATTTTCTTCTTTTGTCAAAATACCCATTCCGATTTTCAATGCACCGAAAGCAGTAAAAAGGTGAGTCCGCATGAAGTTTGCTAAATTGAATTGACTCTCAGGCGAGCGAACAAATAATGGTCGCCCTTTTTCCAATCCTGTGATATTTTCACCTGAGAAATAACCGTAGCTAAGCAAACCGCCACCATCTGGATCCGCTTCCAAAGCTTTATTCAACATTACTTCAAATAATTTATTTATATCAACCTTTTGTCCCATTGCCTCAGAAAATTCACGGAACAATCCCAGCCAAGCATTGAGATCACTTGAACAGTTATTCGCGTGAACCATTCCAACGGGACTTCCATTTGGTGTAGTTACCAGATCAATTTCTGGATATACTTTTGAAAGTTCTTTCTCTAGTACAATCATCGCAAAAACGGAAGTTCCTACCGAGATGTTCCCGGTACGTTTCCTCACACTATTCGTAGCAACCATTCCAGTCCCAGCATCGCCTTCCGGTGGACAAATTGGAGTGCCTGGTTGTAAATTTCTTGATCTATCGAGGATTTTCGCTCCAATTTCGGTTAATTCACCCGCTTGCTCGCCTGAAATGTAGACTTTAGGAAGAATCTCTTTTAGCTTCCAAGGATAACCTTTCGTTGCAATTAATTCGTCAAACTGCTTGACCATTGATTCATTGTAATCTTGCGTTGATTCATCAATGGGGAACATGCCTGAAGCATCTCCAATGCCAATTGCTTTATTTCCAGTCAATAACCAGTGAATGTATCCAGCCAAAGTCGTAATACAATCAATGCGAGGCAAATGTTTCTCTTCATTTAATATCGCTTGATAAAGGTGAGCAATACTCCATCGTTCAGGGATATTAAATTGAAATTGATCAGTTAGTTCTTTTGCGGCAACTCCTGTTGTTGAGTTACGCCAAGTTCGAAACGGAACAAGTAGCTCCCCTGTACTGTCAAAAGCCATGTACCCGTGCATCATTGCGGAAAATCCAATAGAACCTATTTTCCGAATGGTAATTCCATAATTCCGTTCAACTTCTTGCTTCATTTCACTATAAGCTGTTTGCAAACCAGTGATAATATCCACTAAGTTGTACGTCCAAATTCCATCTTCCAAGAAATTTTCCCACTCATAACTTCCAGATGCGATAGTTTCATGATGATTATCAATCAACACCGCTTTAATACGTGTGGATCCAAATTCGATTCCAAGTGAAGTTTCTCCCCCGGTAATCGCTTGTTTAATTTTTAATATATTCGTTTGCACGTTAATCCCCCTTCTGTCAGCGCTTTCAATAAAAGGAGGCGCTTAAATTTATTAACAACCATATTATATTTTTTGTACGTACATTTGTCAACGTTTTATATTATTTATACTTACAACTTTCAGACGAAATACTCCATCCTCACCTTAAAGCCATGAATTTGTATTAAGGGAAGTTATACGACATGAAACCTAAAGGTAAATAGGGTGAATTTATAACTTTATACAAAAAATAAGATGATTTGTTTTAATTTATTCAAAAATTATGGTAAAATATGTCCGCACAAATATTTTAAGCGCATAAATTAGAATGCAAACAACTATGGAAGAAGTGAGGTTTAATGAAACCAAAGTATCAGGTAATCATTGATGATTTAAAAAATAAAATCCTTACAGGTGAATATAGTGTAGGGGAACAAATTCCTACTGAATCCGTCATGCAAGAAATGTACAACGTTAGCAGACACACTGTACGAAAGTCCATTTTAGAATTATCAAACGAGGGATTCTTGAGAAGTGAAAAAGGATCTGGCACATATGTTAGTAACCAATATCAATCAAAATCTGGTGGCAACTCCAAAAATAAAACGATTGGTGTAATCACGACCTACATTTCTGATTACATTTTCCCTTCTATTATCCGCGGAATTGAAAGAAGATTGAATGAAGATAATTATTCGTTACTATTAGCCAGTACAAATAATGATGTCGAACAAGAAAAAAAAGCCTTGGAAATGATGTTGTCATTTGGCGTGGATGGTATGATCATTGAACCTACCAAAAGCAATCTATACAATCCCAACATCGGTTACTACCTATCATTTAAGGAACAAGAGGTTCCATTCATCATGATCAACGCTTATTATGAAGAATTAGAGGTTCCTTTCTTTTGCCTGGATGATGTGCAGTCAAGCTACCTCGCAACAAAAGAATTGATTTCGAAAGGACACACCCAAATCGGACTCATTGCTAAAATGGATGACTTACAAGGAAAGTATCGAATGAAGGGGTATATAAAAGCACTTGGAGAAGCCAAATTACGCTTTCAACCAGAACAATTGCTTTCGTATACTACAGAAACGAAGCTAGACCTATACACGAACTTGAAGGAGTTCCTAAATGAAAATAGAGACGTGTTGACTGCAATTGTTTGTTATAACGACGAGGTAGGGTTGGAAGTAGTAAATGTATGCAGACAACTCGATATTTCTATTCCCGAACAATTATCAATTATTGGCCAGGACAATTCCTATATTGCGAAAAATGCCAATATCAAACTAACGACATTAACACACCCACAAGAACAAATGGGACATGATGCAGCTGATTGGGTCATTAAGAAATTACAAGGAAAGAAGGATTTACCAAACGAAACCTATTATCAGCCAGTGTTAATTGAAGGCGAAACTGTCAAAGAGTTAGACATACAATAACCTTAGTGTGTGATGACTATAGGCTCCACTCCCACAATGGCTGCCTCCATCCATTTTATTAAAACAACAAATCCATCTTCATTATTTTCAAATGCAAATGGGTCTACGATTACAATTCCACGGGAATTCACTGATCTAGCACATGTAATTGTTGGGCAATATCCACTCCAATGGAAATTCCATCGTTTAGTTGATTTTGTTTATCTTGCATTTTAAACTTCATATTAGGGTTCCTCATAGGGTTTTGAGTTAGTGTGGTGTCTTACCCATATCTCACTGAGGAGCCCTATTTTTTTAAAAGCTGAACCCGTTTTGTTCCATAAGAAACTCCTATGGCGGCGCTCCTCGCCGCCACCATCTACTACGAAAATCTAAACTCAAAAATAGAGTCTAAC
>NZ_JBYSYV010000036.1:0-40223 GCF_058783805.1 Peribacillus sp. FW305-BF15
CACACCCGCTCCAATCAACTATGTTTAAAAATTTGGATAGAACTCCTTTTGCCTACAGTCTTTTTTGTTTTAAAATAGATCTATTAAAACTTGAGGTGATGAGGATGCTTTCGAAACATCATTCTATTCAACGAGATCAACTTGAAATGATTACATATTTCTCCCCATTCAACTTTAAATACAAATCCAAACAAAAAAAGCCCTTCTCGTTTGAGATGGCCTTTCGTTATGCTGTTCCAGCACACTCGCTTAACTATTAAATCGCACATCTTGATGCTAGTGGATTCTTGATGGTTCGCATGCATGTTTGTATGGGAGCTTAAACAAATTATCCATAACAGCATTAACACAATCTTCACAATAATAATTGACGAACTCTCTACCTTGTTCAAAAATTGGTGTCATCGTATCTATGTCAGCCCATTTAAAACAGTAAATACACATTTGCCTCATGATATATCACTCCTTTTCCACGCGGAAATAATTTGGTAATATCCAAAAGAAGAATATGTGCCACTTGCCGACATTATTCAAGAAACGTTTGCGAACCCCGACTGTAAAATTAAGGTATAGAGGGAATTAAATGCTATAAACCGATATCATTTATATACCACTTAACCTGAGTATTAAACCTCCCCCAAAAATATTATTTGTTGCCCATCAACCTTTTCCTATTTTTGAAGTTCACCCCTGGTTCGAAATAACGGAATCAATCTTTTTTCCCTCACTAAAATTCCTTTATCCACTAGCTGCACCTTTTGTTACATACAAAAAAAGAGCTGCCAAAGCAACTCTTTTTTGAAGTAAAATACCTGTTTCAACTTCATGAACGGTATTACAATGACTATTTCTTTTGTCACTTTCCATCACTGCCAGTTCGTGTGGAAAACCCCTGCTAAATCACGTCGTTCATAGGTATGCGCACCAAAATAATCACGTTGTGCTTGCAAAAGGTTAGCATTTGAGATGCCTGTTCGATAACTATCGTAATAAGTAAGTGAAGAGCCTAAACATGGAAACGAGATGCCGGAATTTATTCCCTCACAGACTACCTTTCGCAATCCCACCTGATACTTTGCAACCTTTTCAGCGAAATATGGTGAAATCAATAAATTGGCCAGATTTGGCTGCTCTTGATAGGCTTCGCTAATGACGTTTAAAAATTCTGCCCGAATGATGCAGCCGCCGCGGAAAATAAGCGCAATATCCTTCAAAGGCAAATCCCAGCCGTTAAGTTCAGAACTCATTTTATATTGAGTGAAACCTTGCGCGTATGCACAAACCTTTCCCATATATAATGCTTGCCTAATATAGTCAATCCACTCATTTTTATCTAATTTTTGCTGAACGTTCTCAGGCCCTGTTAGAATGTTTTCCGCATGAACCCGTTCTTCTTTTAGAGCGGAAATGTAGCGCGCAAACAAAGACTCTGTAATGATCGATGCTGGTATTCCGTTATCAATCGCTTGCATGCTGGTCCATTTTCCTGTGCCTTTTTGTCCTGCTTTATCGAGAATCACATCAATCAATGGTAAGCCTGTTACTTCATCTTTTTTCCTTAAGATTTCGGCCGTGATTTCGATTAAATAACTTTTCAGTTCGCCTTGATTCCATGTTTCAAAGATGTCAGCAATTTCATTAACCTCTAAATGCAATTTTTCTCTTAAAAATGTATATGCTTCGGCGATTAATTGCATATCTGCATACTCAATCCCGTTATGTACCATTTTCACAAAATGACCTGCCCCTTTTGGACCGATATAGGTACAGCAAGGAGCATCATTTACTTTAGCTGCGATTTTTGTCAGGATTGGAGCTACTTTTTCATAGGCGTCCTTATCTCCTCCTGGCATGATTGAAGGTCCTTTTAACGCACCGACTTCCCCGCCGGAAATACCAATTCCTACATAACTGAATCCTTTAGATTTCAATTCATCATATCTGCGTTCAGTATCTTCGTAATGGGAGTTACCGCCGTCCATGATAATATCGCCCGATTCAAGATGAGGAAGTAATGAAGTGATCACCGAGTCGATCGCTTTACCCGCAGTCACCATCAGAAAAATCTTTCTTGGCGTTTCCAGTGACTGAACGAAATCTTGGATTTCGTAATACGGATGGATTGACTGACCGTCCAATTCAGCAACAAGCTGATCCGTTAAATCTCTTGTGTAATTATAGACAGCTACTTTTTCTCCTTTATTAGCCATATTTAACGCGATATTACTGCCCATTACCCCTAAACCAATGACACCAATTGTATTGAACATTATTTCTGCTCCTTCTTATGTAAGAATAATAGGCAGTAAATCCCTGCCATAAGTCGGGGATTTACTGCCGGGAAAGCCTATACAAATAAGCTTAGTAATAGAATGAATCCTAATCCAGCCACTGATATGATCGTCTCAAGCAAAGTCCATGTTGCGAATGTTTCTTTCATGCTTAAGCCAAAATACTCTTTAAACATCCAGAAACCAGCATCGTTAACGTGTGAAGCGATTAAACTTCCCGCTCCTGTAGCAAGTACGACCAGAGCAAGGTTAACGTCCGTCTGACCTAACATCGGAATAACCAAACCAGCTGTCGTCAAGGCAGCAACTGTAGCAGATCCCAATGAAATACGCAGGATTGCCGCGATGATCCAGGCAAGCAGGATTGGTGATAATGATGTTCCTTTGAATAATTCAGCTACATAGTCACCTACACCGCCATCGATCAATACTTGTTTGAAGGCTCCGCCGCCCCCAATGATCAAGAGCATCATTCCGATATTCAGGATCGCTGATGTACAAGATTCCATAATATCCTTCATTGGAATCTTTCTTGCCACTCCCATTGAATAGACCGCAAATAATAAGGAAAGCAACATGGAAGTACCGGCTTCACCAATAAAACGGATAGCGGCCAGTAAACCATTATCTTCAAATCCCATCGTTTTTTGCATCAAAGTGATGATTGTAGCAATTGACATTAATATAACCGGAAGTAATGCAGTAAATACACTGATTCCAAATCCAGGTGTTTCTTCAAGTTTAAAAGATTTTTGTTCCCCTAATGAGGCAATGCTGCCTGTTTTCGTAAATGATTCAGGTACTAATCTTTTCGCTATCTTCGTAAATATCGGTCCAGCTAAAATAACGGTTGGAACCGCAATGATGAAGCCGTAAAGTAAAACCTGACCAATGTCTGCGCCATATTCACCAGCGATGACGGTTGGTCCTGGGTGCGGCGGTAAGAAACCGTGTGTTACGGATAATGCCGCCACCATTGGAATGCCAAGATACAATATCGAAACTTTTAATTCTCTTGAAATCGCAAATACGATTGGAATCAATAATACTAATCCCACTTCAAAAAATAATGCGATACCGATAATGAATGATGCTGCCACGACTGCCCATTGAATATTCTTTTCACCGAATTTCTTAACAAGGGTCATGGCAATGCGCTGCGCTCCGCCCGAATCTGCGATCAACTTACCTAACATCGCCCCAAGTCCAAAGATTAACGCTAAGTGGCCGAGTGTTCCGCCTAATCCAGCTTCAATGGTTTTAACAATTCCGTCAAGCGGCATCCCAAGTGCTAAAGCCACTCCAAACGATACAATGATCAAGGAAATAAAGGTGTTTAATTTTAAGCCCATTATTAAAATTAATAAAGCGACAATTCCTAAAGCGACAATGACTAATGGCATTGTAATCCCCCCATGTCTTTACTTTGCAGCATTTATTAAGTTTCTTTGATAATTCGCAATCTGTGTATATTCGTTTTCCAATACCCTTGATAGGTTAATGAAAATCGGCAGCAGCTGC
Organism: Peribacillus sp. FW305-BF15; assembly: GCF_058783805.1. NCBI lineage: Bacteria > Bacillati > Bacillota > Bacilli > Caryophanales > Bacillaceae > Peribacillus > Peribacillus sp. FW305-BF15. The sequence goes on from NZ_JBYSYV010000036.1 coordinate 3,813, forward strand.
CTGTATTCATTTACAGAATCAGCTTTCGGTGTGTGCTTGTGGGTATTGCCTATCATTTCAGAAACCACTTCGAAGGAATCAATTTCCCCAGTTGCATATAACCCTAATATACAAGCACCCAGGCACGAACTTTCGTAGCTTTCTGGAACCACGACTTCCGATTCGAAGATATCGGACATCATTTGCCGCCAAACAGCCGACCTTGCGAATCCTCCCGTAGCTTGAATTCGGGTCACGGGACCGTCCATGCATTCGGTTAAGGCCAAAAATACGGTGTATAAATTGTAAATGACTCCCTCTAGAGCCGCTCGAATCATATGTTCTTTCTTATGCGACAGCGTTAATCCGAAAAATGATCCCCTTACGTCCGGATTCCATAATGGTGCACGTTCACCTGCAAGATATGGATGGAATAACAATCCATCAGCGCCCGGTCTTACCCGTTCGGCAATCTTGGTCAAGACTTCATAAGCATCGATTCCGAGTCTTTTAGCTGTTTCCACCTCGGAAGAAGCAAATTCATCGCGAATCCAGCGAAGGACCATCCCCCCATTGTTTACCGGCCCGCCAATCACCCAATGCTTTTCCGTTAAGGCATAGCAAAAGATTCTTCCTTTTTCGTCTGTTTTCGGTTCGTCAATAATTGTCCGAATCGCACCGCTTGTCCCGATCGTGACAGCGATTTCACCTTTCCGGATAGCGTTTACACCTAGATTTGAAAGGACACCATCACTTGCCCCAATGACAAATGGCGTTTTTGGGTCAATCCCGATCTGTTTGGCTAAATCCGCGTCACAGTTGTTAAAGGTCTTTGTTGTTGGTACGAGTTCAGATAATTGATCACGCGTTACTCCAGCAATTCTTAGGGCTTCCTCATCCCAATCCAAGTTTTTGAGATTCAACATGCCCATGGATGAAGCAAGGGAATAATCGACAACGTATTGATCAAAGAACTTTTTAAAGATATATTCTTTAATCCCGATATACTTTTTAACATTGGTTGCGATCTCCGGGTGATCATTCACGATCCAGGTAATCTTGGATAATGGTGACATCGGGTGAATCGGTGTTCCGGTTCGCTTGTAAACTTCATGCCCATCTATTTCATCCTTTATTTTATGGGCCCAAGCTTCACTTCGATTATCTGCCCAGGTGATGCAAGCGGTTAGCGGCTGGTCGTTTTCATCCATAGCTATAACACTATGCATCGCACTGCTAAATGAAATAAATGATGGTTTTTTATCTGGATGCTGCTTCGTTATATTTGAAAAGGCTTTCAGAACAGCCTGGAAAATCTCCTCAGGGTCTTGTTCCGCCGTTGTCATATCCGGTGTGTAAAGAGGATAGCCAATATTCTCTTGCTGGATGACATCGCCTTTTTTCGTGAATAATACAGCTTTTGTACTTGTTGTACCGATGTCTACTCCTAACATATAGCTAGTCATTTTCTTGTTCGACTCCTTTTGAAAGCATCTGTTGAGCCATCCATAAGTCTTCAACTTTTCCTTGAACATCATCAAAGTTTTCATGTAACGACTTAATCATGATGTCTCGATCTTTTGTTTTGATCGCATCAATATAAAGCTGATGATTATTTATGATCCGTGTAAAGTCTTCATACTTTTCTTTAAAACGGCTGCGCATGGATAGAAGAATCAAACTTTCCATTACAGGTTTTAAATTATCCCAGATCATCAGGATGTAGGAATGATCGATGGAGCGAATGATCGTTTCGTGGAATAGAACATCCTGATAGGAAAACTCATCCGCATCCAGGTATTTTATGGACACTTTCATCATTTCCAATATTTTACTAAGTTCCATTACTAATTCATTCGTGTTCATCCTCACTAGACGTTCAAATACAAACGTTTCAATGAGAATACGTACATCATAAATTTCTGCATACTTTTTTTCTGTTAAACCAATGACAACCGCACCCATTCTTTCTAATCGGATGATATTTTCAGAGGCCAGTATTTTTAACGCTTCACGAACGGGTGAGCGGCTTACACCGAAATCAGCAGCTAATTTATTTTCAGAAAGGATGGCACCGCTTTCAATCATCCCCGAAATAATACGCATTCTAAGCTCGGATGTAACGCGATCGCCAGCTGAAGCTTTTGAAAGCCATTTTACAGGATAAAGAAATTCCTTTGATTCAGCCATAAATTCACCTTCTTATAGAGTTCAAGTACACTTGTATACAAGTATTTTATAATAATAATAATAAATAATGCAAGCTTTTTGAATTCAACCGGATTTTCGCCAATATAATCAAAGTCGAAGGTTTTAGAAGTATTTGACTTTAGCGAACGTTGAAAGAACGCAACTAAACAAGACAGAGATTAACCCCCTATTACAAAAAAAACACCACTTTTCCTTAACCAGGTGGTGTACATTCTATTTTATCCTCTCAAAAACTTACACAAAGTATTTCTATTTTTATTTAAGGGTGACCTCAGGTAAATATCCTACATGATGTACCGCCAGCATTATACAGAACAACGCCATTAATTATCTATATGGTCATTCTACTTTCTGATGGCCCCATGCCTGTCACCTCTTATTCCGATTAAAAGGTACGTTGTAAATAGGAGAATAGAAAAATTAACATAACCTTCCAACCGATAACGATAGCAAATAAAAAGAAAAATCTCTCTTGTACCACAGCATTAATCCAATTTAGCATTCATAACAATGCAGAATACACCGATCGCTTCAGCATTATCGTCAATATTGCCCAGGTAAATGTAACCTGATACTCAGAATATACTCTTTGCATCCACTCCCACATAATTATTCACAATGATTCAATCTCTTGTTCGAACCTGCCCCGTTATTGCCATATGAAAAAAAAGGCTGCATATGCAACCTCTGTTATTAATGTAGAGCACCGCTAATTTGAACAGTTAAATATGAAGCTTTTTACTAAAGAATTAAGGACACACGCGCCTACTTAGTTTTAGTTAAATGTATTTTAATTTCATGCCAACTTCAAGATTGCAATCTTGACGATCCTTAAATGGAGTTTGAGTTAAATCAAACTCCATTCATGATACCTTAACTCCTTTTATTAATTCGTCTTTTAGTTTCATAGGCTCAGCTAATTCAATGCTCCAAGGAACTTTTTGCATACCATGTACCTTTTAGTCAACCAACTCTTCCACTCTATGTCCACTTATGTAATAATTTGTGTATGACAAATTGGCAATCACTGTTAAATCAATGGTTGCACATCGTTTATCATATTTAAAGTAGTTTTAAGTTATCTCTGTTCGAGGGAAATTAGACTAATCGATTTTTATAAACCAAAAACCAGTCAAGAACACGAAAGTTTTAGGGTGTATAAACTCTGCACCTTAAGACAAAAATGATACTTGAAAGGTTGGGAGATTATATTAAAGAGCAGATAATGGTGATGTTTTCACTTTAAGTAGGCGTCCAGTAGAGGAAACGCTACTACGGCTATTCTGGCTGCAATCCTAGGGGGAAAAAAATTGAATACCGAACAAAGAATACTTCGAGTCTCCATTGGCGTTACCATCTTCGTTGCTTGCTTTGGGATCATTTTCGGCCTGCTATCAGGTTCGTTCTCTATCACCTTTGATGGGTTCTATTCTCTGACCGATGCAATCATGAGCGTCTTGGCGCTCATTGTCTCAAAGTTGATTACCTCGTCCACTGCACCGAATAGGCAGAATGGTAAATTGAGTGAACGCTTCACAATGGGATTTTGGCACTTGGAGCCAATCGTCCTTGGTCTCAACGGTGTCATGCTCATGGGGGCGGCCGTTTATGCATTGATTAATGCAATTGGTAGTCTTATGACGGGCGGCCGCAATCTCGAGTTCGGGTTCGCCATCGTCTATGCCGTTGTGACGATGATCGCATGCTGTTCCATGGCGATTTTCGAAACACGCTTAAACAAGACACTTAGCTCGGATTTTGTTGCCCTTGACGCTAAGGCCTGGATGATGACCGGTGGCATAACCGCTGCGCTCTTGATCGCGTTTTGCATCGGATACGCTTTTGAAGGAACGAATTTGGAATGGCTTACACCCTATATTGATCCGGCAGTACTTGTACTGATCTGTTTGGTAATTATTCCGCTGCCGATTTCAACGGTAAAGCGGGCCTTGGCGGATGTCCTGCTGATCACCCCTCAATCACTCAAGCAGCATGTGGACGAGGTCGCACAGGACTTTGTGAAGCGCTACGGCTTCGTTTCTTACCGAGCTTACGTCGCAAAGGTTGGCCGGGGAAAACAAATTGAACTATACTTTATTGTGCCTGGCGGGTGGCCGGCTAAATGCCTTGAAGAGTGGGACGCAATCCGTGATGAAATCGGTAATGCCATCGGCGAGGAAAGTACTGATCGATGGTTAACAATTGTGTTCACGACCGATGTTGAATGGGCGGACTAAAAATAGGGTAGTGAGCCGGCGAGCCTGGCGATATGCTCGTACGGCGGCAGAATGTAAAGAGCCACCGACCTCATGTGGGTTAGGGGTAACCACCAGCAAAATCGCGTCTTTTTTTCAACTGCCCCGATAGTTGCATAAAAAATGCTGCCTTAAAGACTGCTTCAATCATCAGCCAACGCAATACAGAATCGCACCAAATACTTGAATAAACTTTTTACTTATCTTAGCTGTAACATGTTTAGTTTCTAATTCATACTCCATCTTTCTATTATTATAGGAATGTCAAAAAAACAAAAATAAAGGTAGAGCTAAAGATAATCCAACGGTAATATGAGATAAAAGACAAATCCATATTTATAAATCCCAAGAAAACAGCACATGAGATTAAAAATCAACTGCAAAAAAGGCCGATATCGTGTTAGTGAATAATAATTCCATTAATAAACCTAAATCAAGTCCATTATCCTCTTTAAAAACCTAGCTATCTTCACCTGAGTAGAATAGCTGGGTTTCTTTATTATATACGTCCAAGCACTAAGCTATTTCGTGCAGCTTCTACTACTTCGGTGGTAATCGATGTAAGGTGATTGATTTCGAGGATGCTTAAAATGCTTTTGAGCTTTTATCTTTCCTCGTTAATAAATCATTCTTTGCCAGTAAGGTATTTAATTTTTCTGAACTTAGGAGCATTGCTGCAACAAAAACAGCAATACACAATGGAAAGATTCCTATTGTTGAATGAGATGCAATGAAGCCTTGAAGAGGTGGTATGAAAGTACTACCTGTATAAGCAACAGCCATTTGATAACCCATAATTGTCTGGGAATGCTTCTTCCCAAAACGTGTTGGAGTTTCATGCAACATACACGGAAATATCGGTGCTAATCCCAGTCCAACCATAATAAAACCTACAAGCGAAAAAGTGGAAGGCAATGGTAGGAATAGAAGCGTGGCACCAGCTAATGCTATTATTTGTCCCATCCGAATGAGTGTACGGTTACTCATTTTAAAGGTAATGAAGCCTGTAATAAATCTACCCATTGTTATCCCTGCGTAATATAAGGAAACCCATTGTGCAGCAACCGATACGGGTAACTCCTTGACATTTACCAGAAAGCTACTTCCCCAAAGACCCACTGTTGATTCAACCCCACAATAAAACAAGAAGGAGATCAGAGCCAGTTTAACTCCTTTAATTTGTAAAGGTTTTACATGTTTAGCATCTTCATTATAAAATACACCTTTTGAATCTTCCTGCTCTTCATTTATTGTTATATTGCTTTTCTTTTTCACTCTATTCCATAAGGGCAAAGTGAAGAGAAGGATTACAGTTAACGTGAACTGAATTCCAGAGATTGCAAGATATCCATTTCTCCAAGAATTTTGTTCTGAGATAAACTGAGCCATAATGATAGGACCAAAAGTAGCTCCGACTCCCCAAAAACAATGTAACCAACTCATATGGTGTGCCTTATACTGTGTAGCAACATAATCGTTTAATCCTGCATCAACAGATCCTGCACCTAATCCAAGTGGTATGGCACATACAATTAACCACACAAGCGATGGAGCAAAATGAAATCCCAACAAAGCACCAGCAGTCAGTAAGCAACTGACTAATGTGACATTGCCAGTTCCAAACCGTTTAAGTACCATTCCGCTAGCTAAACTGGAAATAATTGTACCACCAGCTATCGTCATAAAAAGTAATCCAGCAGTCTCAAGCGGGGCTCCATAGTCCGATTGCATCACAGGCCACGCTACCCCCAACAATGAATCAGGTAAACCTAAGCTAATAAAAGCCAAATAAATGATGACTAAAAGGAATGTTGTCATATTCAAACCTCGCCTTTAATTATTTGGTACTCAATTGCACTTTCCAATTTATTTTACTTGCTTGTTCCATTCATCATGAGATCAGGTCCAAGACTTGGTAATCCATATAAACAATCCACTCATTGAAGATGTTCTGACGGGAGATATTTTGAGCTACCTATAGCAATTTTGTCTAATATTCCTTTATCAACTTCATCGTTACAAAAAATGATGGAATGCGGGTTAATGATCGCTACAAACGAGGCCACACCTGCTAATGCATCAATCTCATAATGCTCACAGATAGCTACTTTTTTAGGTCCACTCGATTTTCCAAAACTTCCATAAAGTTCCAATAATCATACTGGGACGAACCAAACCTTGTCCTTATAAATAATGAACACAGTAAGGGATTTTAAAACTTTTTACAAAATTTCTTTCTACCCCCTCTTTGTTGTTTCCCGTTGAGTAGAAATAAAATTTAATACATGGCGTTTTCCGGGTGCTTCCTGAATAGCCCCTTTTACGGAAGCAGTCAGGGCTCCACTTGCATTTGCAAAAGTAAGTAATCGTTGATGATTTTCACTCACTCTTTCACATAGATTTTCATTAGTTACTTCAAGTGACACTAGTTCGGATAAGAAACCTCCGATAAATGCATCACCTGCCCCTGTTGTATCCGAAACAATTACTTTAAATCCTTTGTCTTCATATACCTCTCCATTTTTCAAATAAATATTTGCGCCATCGCTTCCTTTTGTATATACGACTACTTTCACGTTACCGACAAAAAGGGATTCAATCGCTTCTTTTTCCGTATGAAAATTTGTTATAAAATATAATTCTTCATCAGATACTTTTACAATATCCGCTAGAGGCAAGAAGTTTAGTATGGTACTCCGACAGCTTTCTTCATCTGGCCATAAAGGAAGCCTGACATTAGGGTCAAAACTTACAATTCCACCTATTTTATTAAATCTGTCTATCACTTTTATATGGGTTTGTTTCATTGGACTTTCAACTAAATCCACTGAGCAAAAGTGAAGAAGATCTCCTTGATTAAACCACTCTGACTTCACCTCATCTGGTGAAAGTAATAAATCAGCTGCATTCTTTCGGTAAAAATTAAAACTTCTTTCTCCGAAATTATCTACAGATACAAATGCTAATCCAGTTTCACCTTCATCACTTCGTATAATATAGGAAGTGTCTACATCATTTCCTCGAAGCACGCCCTCTAAATAATCACCAAAATTATCATTAGCTATCTTGGTCAGCATGACGGAATTCCCACCGTATTTTGCAATTGCAATCGCAACGTTCATAGGAGCTCCACCGGCAACACGTTCAAAACCAGTAACCTCTTTTAAAGATTTTTCTTTTTGAATCGGAATAAAATCGATTAATGTCTCACCAATACAAAAAACCTTTTTCAATGTTTTCACCCCTAAACAAGGAACAAGTGTGTAGACACTTGTTCCTTGTTATTTTATTTCCAGATATCTTGCAGGTTCCAATAGGTTAATTCCTTGACTTGTACATCACCCTTCTCAGCAAATAACTCAATTCCTAGTCTATCTTCATTCGGATAGATTCGACTTGTCATGGTCGTTTGTCCATCGTTCGCAAAGATTTCAATGGAAGATCGATCAATAAATACACGCAGGGAAAGCTCTTTATTTGTCTCAAGCATTGTGCTTCTAACACCATCTTCCACTTTTCCTGACTTGGAGCAATCAAGTGTTAGTTGTTGTTTATCTAAGTGATACGTTAATACTGTTTCTTCTTGGTTAACTCCACGAATCTTTAGACCTACAGATTGAGCGCTACAATTAATTAAATCAAACACTGCTTTCACTTCAAGTAAATCCTCTTTCGTTTCTATCAAATAGCCTTTTGAAATGGATTGATTTGTACACTCAATGTGTTCAGAATCCCGTAATAAGATTAATTCCTCAACAGGATTCATTAAAATCTTATTATGATCCCCTAACGTTATTTCGCGTGGTAATGTTAAGGCTCCACACCATCCATCTGCTTTAGTTGGCATGTTTGACTCCCACATATCCATCCAACCAATCGCAATTCGACGCCCCTTATCATCTAACAGTGTTTGAACTGCATAAAAATCATGTCCATTATCCAGTTCAGTAAATGATCCATGAACAAACTCGTTTGTTTCGTAATTATAATCTCCAACCAAATAACCTGTTTGGAATAGATTATTATATAAATCTCCATTTGATTTAATACCTTGAGGAGAGATCATTAAAATATATTTTCCATCTAATTCAAAGAAGTCCGGGCATTCCCACATATATCCAAGGGATCCATCACTTTGTGCAAGAACGCCAATGTATTCCCAATTCAGTAGATCTGAAGAACGGTATAAAATAACTCTTCCGACATTATCCTTCGTCGAATTTCCTAAAACCATGTACCAGGTATCATTGTGCCTCCACACCTTTGGATCACGGAAGTGATGTGCACTATCTACTGGTGGTTTAGCAATAACCGGATTTTCCCCAACCTTCTCAAATGATATTCCGTCCGTACTGACCGCAATATTTTGATTTTGATAGAAGTGGTCTTTTTCCTTGTCTGTATAGTGATGTCCTGTATAGATCAGGGTTAGTTCACCATCATTATCAACGGCACTTCCTGAGAAACATCCATCTGTATCACAAGCATCCCCGGGAGCTAAAGCAACAGGAAAATGCTCCCAATGAACGAGATCTTTACTTTTTACATGGCCCCAATGCATAGGTCCCCAATTTGCATCATATGGATGGCATTGATAAAATGCATGATATTCCCCTTTATACTGCACGAAACCGTTCGGGTCATTCATCCAGTTAGCTGGAGCCATGATATGGTAACCTAATCGATAACGATCATTTATTTTTTTCTTGGCATTCTTCAGTGCCTCTTCAGCCTGTTTAATTCTATTTATTGTTAACATCGTAACATCCTCCTATATTATCTTTCGTAACCTTTCCAGATTGCCATTTAAGCCTTTTCTTTTTTTAGAACCTTTTAAAGTAAAGATTGAAATAATGGTAAAACAAAACACCATGATTCCCATGATGAGATAGGTATTACGAAATCCTACACTGTCATATAATCCACCTGCAAGTGGTGAAAGAATGGATGCACCAACCTGAGATGCAAATTGGAAACCAACTAGATAAAGCACAGAAGATAGACGGGTATCGAAATTCGCTGCTAAATATTTAAAAATAGCAATTAGCATAATAGGCAATTCAAGGGCATGAATTAATTTCATCGAAGAAATTCCGATTGGTCCAACAACAATACCAGAACCGATGATTCGGAAGGCCATTAAAAATCCTGCTAGAATTAAACTATTCTTTACACCAAACTTATTTACGATAAACGGAGCAAGAAACATCATTCCGGCCTCTAAAAATACTTGGAACGAGTTTAGATATCCGAATACTTGATTGCCTAACGATTCAGTCGGAAATAATGAGGCGTAATAAAGAGGGAATTGCTGATCATAAACACTGCAGACGCATGTCACCCCAATAATGTACATCATGAAAAACCAGAAATCTTTTAATAAAAAAAGTTGTCCAACGTCTCTTAATTTAATAGAATCGGCTCTATTCATCTCTTGATCCGTCATTTCTATTTTCACAGACATAATAATGGCCACTAATATGATCGCTGAAACAGATGCAACCCAGAAATTGATATTTGGATTAATATTAAACAGCTGTCCTGCAAAAAATGTAGCTGCCGCCCACCCTAGAGATCCCCACATTCTCGATTTTCCATATTCGAAATCATATTTACGGCTAATCTTCTCAATATATGATTCAATCGCTCCAATACCAGCTAGAAAAGCTACGGCTAAATAGATTCCTCCAACAATCGCGCCCCAAAAGACATTGTGTTTTAATAATGGTCCATAGATGAAAATATAAAATGGTCCTACAAATACGAGTAGCAAACTAATGAAAGATAATATTTTTTTCTTTAAACCTATTTTGTCAGATATATAACCATATAGTGGCTGCATACATAAGGCGAAGATAGCGTTTACAGAAAAGATAATACCTGTAGCTGCCCCACTTAAATTTATTTCTTGTCCTAACCAAATGGAAAATAAAGAGTAACTTGAAGACCAAGTAAAAAAGAAAAAGAAAAAATACGCACTTAACTTCCAATACAGAATTTTTGAAACTTCCAATTTAATTGCTCCTTTTACTAGACATGTGAAAAGAAATGAATCACTAGTTAACGATATGAAAAAGAAGAATCAGAAATGTGAATTTAAGTCCATACATGGTTGTTAATGATGATACACTCTCTATTTAATGCCTGTACCTGAACCACCAATCCCCTCTAAAATATAACGTTGAGCCACAATATAGATAATAATCAATGGAACGGTGGATATCGTCAGAACAGCCATGACTTGGTTAGTATAAACCGGATCTGTACTATTAATTGCTGTAATCGCTACTTGGATCGGAAATTTCGACTTGTCTGTCAAGACCATCAGAGGCCAGATGTAGTCATTCCAACTTCCGATAAAAGCCAATGTCCCAACAGTGGCAACGGCCGGTTTGGACATCGGCAGCATGATCCGCCAGAACACTTGCCATGTATTTGCCCCATCCAATTTAGCCGATTCAATAATCTCTTTTGGAATAGCCATAAAAAAGTTCCGGAACAAATAGATATTGAATGCCCCTGCCAACGCTGGCAAAATAACCGCAAGACGTGTATCCACTAATCCAATGCTATGAATAATGGTAAATTGAGAGATTAAGATGGTTTCAAATGGCACGATCAAAATAGCCAATAAAAGTCCAAACAGCACTTTTTTTCCACTAAAATTAAGTTTAGCAAATGCATAGCCCGCCATCCCATTGATAATTATGGAACCAACTGCTACACACAAACCATAAAACAAACTGTTGCCTATATAACCTAGTAAATGGAACCGTAACAGAACTTGCTTATAGGATACAAACCAGTCTGATGGATGAAATGATGGCAGAAAAGCCTTAATGTTACTCATATCGTTATAAATTTCCGCTTCTGGTTTCATCGAGGATGCGACCATCCAAAACAGCGGAAAAATAAATAGCACCGCGAGCAAAACCAGGCATATGTATTCTAAAATTGTTAGAGGCCCGAATTTCCGTCTCATCAATCTTCATCCTCCTTCACCAGTTTACGCTGCGTAATCGTAACCAATCCGATAATCGTCCCAAACAAGAGAGCAATTGAACTGGCATAACCAACCATACGGTCCGTAAAACCAGTTTGATAAATATAATAGACAACCGTCATGGTGGAATTCACTGGTCCGCCTTGCGTCATAACCATTGGTTGAACCAACAGCTTGAATGCGCCAATTAATGTGGTAATAAATATAAAAATTGAAGTTGGTTTCAACAAAGGTAACGTAATGTACATGAAACGTTGCCATTTATTTATTCCGTCTAACTGTGCCGCCTCATAAACATCACCGGGGATATTCTGCAGTCCTGCTAGAAAAATCAGCATCTGAAAGCCAGCTCCTTGCCAAGCTGAAACCACGACAATTGTAAATATCGCCTGCTTGGGACTTGTCAAAAACGGTTGCGCTGAAATGCCGAAGTATGTGAGTACGTTATTAATAATCCCTTCATTTGGATTCAACAAATACAACCATAGAACAGAGATAACGACAAGTGACATGACAACTGGACTAAAGTAAGCTACTTTAAAAAACGTGTTTGCTTTACGTTGTTTATTTAACAGGAGGGCAAGCCCAAGAGCTGCCCCTATCTGTAACGGAATCACCCAAACGACAAATTCCAGTGTGTTCACCAAGCTTTTCAGAAAAATTGGGTCTTGGAATAGATTGATGAAATTGTCCAATCCGACAAATTTACGCATATCTGGTGTCAATAAATAGTAATCCGTAAACGAATAATAGACTGACATAATAGACGGAATAACAAGGAACATCGATAAAAGTAACAACGCCGGTCCCAAAAACGTATATGCTACTACATTTTCTTTCCACCGAGTTTTATTCTTGGTTCTTTCCTCTGGTCTCAGAAATGTATAGACACTCCTATTTTCTTTCCATCCAATTTTACTCATGGCTCCTCCTTCTAATTGGCCTTATCGATAGCTGATTGCATTTCTTTCGCATGTGTATCCAATACTTTTTGGATATCTTTATTTTGATCATAGAAGCTGATGTCATCGATTGTTTGTTGGAAAGCACGCGTTACTTGCGGATAAGCCGGTGTAACGGGTCGTGCGTGTCCTGTTTCTTTCAATTGTTTCAAGAAGACATTCATTTGATCTGAGAACTCTTTTGCCATCACTTTTTCAGAAGAGTATCGGACTGGCAGTGCTGCAGTCGTACGGCTCAGTTCCACATTCGAATCTTTGTTTGTCATCCAATCGACTAATTTTGCAGCCCATTCTTTATTTTCGGACGTTTGTGTCATCGCAAATTGCCAACTACCTGAAGGAGAAACTAGTTTCTTTGTTTTTGGTGATACAGGATATGGGATAACGCCATAATCTACCTTTTGGTAGTTTGTTTTCATATCAGTTACAGTCCATACTCCACTAAACTTCATTGGATATTTTTCCGTTTCAAACGCTTGTTTGACTGGTGTTCGTGTCGTATAACCTTCTTTCAACATAGTTTGAATAAATGTCAACGCTTCAACAGTAGGTTTATTATTGAAGACACCTTCTGCCTTCTTTCCATCCTTCGAGATGATATCCCCATCAGCTGACCAGACAAACGGAGTTAGCGCATACGTCAACATTTCGTCTTTAGACTGTAATTGCATATCAATAGCTGGTTTGTCGTATTTATCTTTCAACGTTTTACAAAGAGCAAGGAATTGGTCCCATGTCCATGGATTATCAACTGTTGGCAGCGTATTCAAATCGACGCCCGCTTCTTGTAACATCCTTTTATTGTAGTAAATCCCAACAGATGATTCACTAACACCAATTGCATACAGCTTGTCTTTATAAGTTCCTTGTTGCTTAATACTTGGCAGCAAATCCTCTTGATCTTTTACATACTCATCCAATGGTGCAATGACACCAGATTTCGCGTAAGCAGCTGTATTGGGACCATCCAAAGTAATAACATCCGGCAATGTGCTGGTTGTAAGGGCCGCGTTTACTTTGTCTTCATAACCACCGCCATTTCCGCTACGTGGAATAAATTCAATTTTAGCTTTGATATTGTCAGGAGCATAATTCTTATTGAAGGCTTCTACCCGTTTTTTATACACTTTTCCTTCTTCATTTTCATCAGATATGTGCACCCACATCGTAATCGTCTTTTTACCATCACTATTTACGCTTTCGCTTTTGCTGCAGCCCACCGCAGCAAACATCAGTAATAAAGATATACTTACAAGTAGCCATTTCTTCATACCTTTCACTCCCTCCTCATATCTTTTAAAAAACTTATAAAAGCGCTTTCAACAGTAGTTTATGTCAACCGGTTGACAGTCATTTTTTTGAAAAGTCAGACATTAAATTCATGGAGGTCTCTAACTCTTGCACCTAGTAGTGCTTTTCTCTAAAATAGGTGCGTGATCAGACTAATCTGAAATTATTTTATTATAGGGTTTTCCTAGTAGGTGACAGTTTATGATATGCTATTAAACAGTTAATTATGGATTTTCATTTTTTATAACCTTCGCTCTTTATAAAATATTGATGCCAATGTTTAATAACTCTGTGAACCAACTCAAAAAGTCTCAGTTTCCAGTCAATGGACAAAAACATGAAAACTTCATTTTAAATAATAATGGATGTTTCTTAATGAGGTAGGAGGACATGAAATGAAGCCTAACATTCACGATGTGGCAAAAATAGCAGGTGTTTCATCAACAACAGTTTCCCGTGTATTAAATAACCGCGGTTACATAAGTGAAAAAACAAAAGAAAAAGTTTATAAAGCGATGGAAGAGATTAATTATTTTCCAAACGATTTAGCCCGTTCTTTATTTAATAAACGAACTAATTTAATAGGACTAATTATCCCAAACTCAAGTAACCCATTTTACGGTGAACTTACCTTTCATATTGAAAGTATCTGTGCTTCATTAGGCTACAAATTGTTACTTTGTAACAGCTTAAACCGCATAGATAAAGAAGAAAAATATTTAGAGATGCTCATACGTAATCAAGTAGATGGAGTAGTCGTTGTGACATATAACCGAGGTATACTAAATTATGAGAAGCAGAATCTTTCTGTCGTGGCAATTGACCACTACTTATCGAAAAACATCCCTGTTGTTGGCTCTGACAATTATAGCGGAGGGAAAGAGGCTACAGAATTATTAATATTGAAAGGCTGTCAGTATATCGTTCATATAAATGGACCAATTGAGCTGCAAACACCAGCAAACTTAAGAAGAAAAGCGTATGAGGATGTTATGAAGGAACAGGGTAGACTTCCAATTACATATGAAGTTTCACCTCTTCAAAGTCATAAAGAAGTAATCTCTAAGCTTTTTGATGAACATCCAGAAGTAGATGGGATCTTTGCAAGTGATGATTTAATCGCGGCATCTGTTATAGCTGAATCTAAAAAACGCGGAAAAGAGATACCAACGCAATTAAAAGTTGTCGGTTATGATGGAACAGAAGCAGTTCAAGTTTTACTGCCAGAATTGACAACCATACAACAACCAATTGATTTAATTGCCAAGTCAGCAATTGATATTTTATTAAAACAAATTGAAGGTGAATTTAACAATTTTCCGTTAGAGACATATCTGCCTGTTAAACTTTTAGAAGGTGGAACGACTTAATTTATTGTATTTATATGATGGGTTTTGAGGTGTCAAAACCGATTTTGTGCAAATGCAAAGACGAATAGAAAATTATTGTAGATTCGCTCTAAATAGATGGGTATATAAAATAAACTGTTTTAATTGGGGAGTCAGTTCACGTACTTTGTCTGAAAATGTGTACTTTTAAAAAATATATGTAAAACCCCTTAGGTCTCAAGGGGCGATCCCTATTAAAGAATCGCTCCCTATAATGGAATAAGTCGTATCAATGATTGTATAAATAATTAGAAAAACTATTATCCTCCAATTATTGAATTTCAGGTCTTTAAATCCCCCCAAATAAGCATTAAACACCATCATTTTTGATTTATGGTGTAATCAATATGTAAGAAAGGCATGCCAAAGATTCGCATTTTGTGATGGGCTGTGAGTATTCCCGCAATTGTTTCATTAATTAAAAAGTGCTCGGATAATGGAAGCTTGAAAAGCGCTTTGCCAGCTGCTAAATAAATACCAGAGTCACTTTCTCCCTCGCTCGAAAGAATAAGAGAGCCATCGATAGCGTCAAGCTGTAAAATACCAATCATTGACGAAAAAGGAAGAGGAAGTGCTATATTCATATACGTCCTGCCCTCCGTTTTATGCTGAGAATAAATGGCCACAAATACGGTATTCTCCTTCACCTGGCGAATCCATGCGCGTGGATTTTCCCTCCCATCTAGCGTTTGATCAACAGCACGTATTTTATATGTCATTTCAGTACGTTTACTTGAGATGGGCAGGTTCAACTGCTGTAGTTTTGTACTTATCAATTTATAGCACACCGCAAACGGTATAAACCAAGTTGCCCATTTTACAGAAGCAAATAACCGATACTGATCTGTGTTCTCATAAAAATGGACGATTGTTTTTGGTAAAGTTTTGATATCAACAAAATCACTTAGTTCATCCACTAGTCCTGGGTGTTGCTTGCCTGCTCCTTTTAACGCACCTCGAATTCGGCTCACTGGGAAATTCCAGACATCCTGCTTCGTTTTAGGAGGGACAAGCACCCAACCGAGTACGCCTAACATGCCAAAAATTAAACAGTTAAATAAGCCATGAAATTTCAGCATAAAATCAATACTAACAAACCAAAGTCCAAACGAATTATTTGTCGCATAAAGCAATGAAAATAAGATTGTGATGCCTAGTGCACTGAATGATAGCCGTATTAATATCGTCTGCAAGTGTGAAAGGAAGCGTGTTCGGTATGCAAGTACGATTAAGATGTAAATGGCAAATATGTAAAGCAACACAGAGATGAATTCCAGTAACGGCGAAAATGAAATGCCAATGGCGACGAGTATGGGACCCGATAAAATAATTGGCACAATTAATCGATACCATGTTGAATCGTGTAAGCGTCCAAAAAACCCAAGAGATATGGGCAATAAGAAGGCAGAGTAATGAAAATGAATAGCTGTTAACCAAGTGATTAGTGGACTAAAACCTGTATCAATTCCCGCAATATAAGCAAAGAACCATAGTCCGCCTACAAATAAATACATCATCCCGATATCAATCGATATTTCTGCCCAGTTTGTAAAACCACGCTGAAAAAACCGTTTTAGCCCATGACATGCCACAAAAAAGGTTAAAATCATATAAATGAAAGCGAGTACCATCTGTCCTGTACTTGATGGGATAACTTGCAATAAAAAGATGGAGAGCATAGCAATCCAATTGAAAAAAATATGTTTCCTCTTTGTTTCTAATAGTAGCTGGAGCATAAGTGGCACGAAAATCAACTGTGCAGCTGTCAGCATTAACAAATAGGGCTCAGATGTCAAAATGCTGCTTGCTATGAAAAAGAACACACCTGCAATGGTGATTGAACTAAACAGTCTGCTCCTTAAATTCGCCTTCATAAGCCATCAACCTTCCTACGATTCGGTTTCGTATATCGACTTGAATCGTAAATACTTCTCGGGCATCATCGTACCCTTCCTCAACGTTCACAACTCCTTCTAATAACCGAAGAATTGGAAACTCTAGGTTACCTATAACGATACGTTGAGGCCCAGAGCGAATGTTTATGCGCCCTTCAGGTGTCACCGTAAACTTTAAATCCGAATAAAATAAGCTCGGCTCCCCTAAATAATCCTTCACAACACCACGCTTTGTATCAACCGTCATAAACGCATTAAAATGCCGAGTAAGCTCTTCAAAATAAAAAGTACGCTCCCAATATATTTCTGCCTCACCAGTCGGCAATGATCTACAGGTATTTTTGATTGAAAACGGTACATCCTTCCCGTTTTCGGGAAAAAGAAATTTCCAGCGTGTTGCTAATTTAAAAAAGGGTTTTAGCCAGAAAGCCCCCGTTTCAATTTTTGACATCATTCCGACCCCATTAAACGGTTTATCAATTGGTAGGGCATAACGCTCTTGCAGCTTAGGATGAAGTCTTTGAAAATCCTCACCTAAGAGGTCTTGGTAGATTGTCATTATGATTCACCCTTTCTCGTACGCTTGCAACTTGTTGCCGATGGCAAATCAGTTGCGAGTAAGAAGCTAATAATGGAAAGAACCCACAGACTAGCATTAAATGTAATAGGGTTAAACGGGTGTAATGAGAATGAAGGACTAGCGATCAAGGCACTAATGGTCAATACTGGAAAAGCAATCATCTGCAGAACAAGTAAATGTCTTTTCTTACGATAAAGAAGCCATACCACTGCAAATAAAATCTCGAGAACGCCTATTATCCCTACACCCTTTACAGCAGCAGTCCCCTCCAAGGAAGTTAAACTAGATAGCATCGATACTTCCTCAGGATGTTTGGCAATCATCTTTGGTATTAGCCCATGATAAAGCCAAACAAAGAAAAAGAGCATTGTTACTATAGTGTTAATAATGAAACGTACATACTGTGATCGTGGCGATTCCCCCTTTTCGATCCAGCGTTTTAGCACATCAAAGCTTAGAGCTGTTGCCCACCCCATGATTGGCCGAAAAAAGATGTCTAAAAGCCGTCCAAATAAACCATAACGTACATTATAGTCATATTGGGTGAGAAATGTGGTTCCGTTATCTGTCGGAATATACTGCCAATATCCTTTACCTTCACAAATTGGCGAAATTTTTTGATCGGTACCAAAGTGAAGAGAAGATGTCTTTGAACCATCCTTCTTATTATGCGTACCGATACTTTTACCCCAGCCAGCGACTTTTACCCAACATCCCAATTTCGTTTCATATAAAAAGGATTGCGGATCATCTTCTGATTTTTTCGGTAAATAGGTAATAGAAGAAAAACGCAAATCCCATTGTTCATGTAGTTCAGGCTTTTGAGTCATACGCCATACTTCGTCTATAGTTGCCTGAATTGGAATTTCCACATAGATCGGTTTGTTTTTCATAAATGTCACCTCCATTAATAAAGTAACATAAGTTTCATTACACAATGTTAGAATTTATGAAATCGCTGTAAGAGTGATAGAGTTTGAAAGAAATCTAATAACTTATTTTATTGCTCAATTATCTGACCCAATTTTTGAACAGAGGTTAAACAGCACGCTCTAACTATCCTGCCCCGTTCGTACAATTGGTTACTCGATGTACTTCCACCTCTTTATCCTACTAGTAATTCAATCAAACTCCACCCTCTTTCGAGATGTAGCATTTAAATAAAGTTTAATCAGAGATATCTCGCAAACCCACATTTTACGATAAATAAAAAGAATCTATTTTGAAAAAAGATTGATCAAAATAGATTACTATTCAGATTATTCCAGTTCAATTTTTATAAAATATTTTAATCAATTTCAGTGTATCTAAAGTTTGTCTGCCTTCTCGAATTGAATGTGCCAGCTTTCCATGACTTTCCCGGATGGGTTGATGGACAGAAGCATTAGCTGAAATATTTGCCGATTTAGCCATCAGTGCACCTCCTCGATCATCCATCCTGCAAGATCGGACGGACCGGCCGACTTCTTATTGCTGGCGGAGCCGTCGCGTGGACGAAGCATGCCGCCAACGAGACGAAGTCCCTGTTTCCTCGTCATGAATCGTCCGATCTGCGTACCTATATAATTCTGTGTACCCGGAACGACATACAGTTTCCCGTCCTTCAATGCCCGAAGCGCAACTTCCACTACCCGCTCCGGTGTGTCTTTCTTACCGACGGCGGCTTCTTCCGCGCCTACGACGTTGAAGAAGCCGGTGTCCGTCGCTCCGGGACAAAGCGTGAAAAATCGGACGCCACTGTTGCGGTTTTCCCACCACAAGGCTTGGGTAAACGACAAGACGAAGGCTTTCGTTGCTCCGTATACGGCCATATAGGGAAGGGGCTGAAATCCGGCGGTCGATGCGACATTGATAACGGCCCCGGAGTTTCTACACAACATATCCGGCAAGAACAAGTGCGTCATATCTACAACAGCGGCAACATTGAGCATGACTTCCTCATGCTGGCGCACGCCTGACACTTGTTCAAACAAACCGTGCGTGGCAAAGCCGGCGTTGTTGACTAGCAATTCGATCTCTAAATTCAGAAGTTGACATTGCCGATATAACTCGCCTGGCGCGCCCTCTTTGCCAAGATCGGTAGGAATCACCTCGACCTTGACGCCGTATTTCTTTCTAAGCTCCGATGCTAGGTTCTCCAGCTTGTTTTTCGATCGGGCTACGAGTACAAGGTCCCCACCCTCTTTGGCCAATTGTCGGGCGAATTGCTCTCCGATGCCGGATGAAGCTCCCGTGACAAGCGCCCAATTTCCTTTTATGTTCATTGTGCAACTCCCCTATCCACTTTTTTACAATTAGGAAACGGTGTTACTTTTCCCTTAAAAATAATTCCTGACTCTCTTAAGAGTCAAGAATTATGATACCTTTCGGTAACACTGTTTCTAATTGAAATCATTGTAACTAAGCTTTTTAAGAAAGTCAACATCGTTTTTTGAATCGTTGGTTTTTGGCATCCCTTGCAACATTGACAACGCTCCGACAATTATATTAAAATTCCTGTTAAGAGCTGGAAACATTGTTTCTTATTAAAAATGTATTAATTGAGGGTGATAGCGATGACAGACCAAAATAATTCCTTCGATGCAAATACGAAAAAGTTGGAAACGTATCAGGAGGCTCGCTTGAAAAATATTGAAAATCTTCGAAAGCTCGTCGTCGATGCTGCGGCAACGATTTTGTACGATGAGGGTCCTGAAGCTGTGACGGTGCGTAAAGTTGCGCAGAAGATGAATTGCTCAACCAAAATCATATACAACCTGTTTGTCAATAAAGATGGACTGGCTCAGCAGCTTTATCTCGACGGCTGCAAGCTTCTCGCCAACGAATTCGAGAGAACGCCGCGCGCTGACGATCCGATGCAGCAGCTGTTTAATTTAGGCGAAACCTTCTGGCAATTCGGACAGCGATACTCCGGTTATTACAAGCTGATGTTCGGAGGAGCCTTCGCGGATTTCAAACCAGACGAGGAGAGCATACACGGCACCGTAACAGCCATGCGGCAATTGTTGACGGTAATTGGTAATGCGCAAGAGCAGGGACTGATTACCGGTCCGTATGACACGGAAACCGTCGTCCGTATCTTCTGGGCGTCGCTTCACGGTGTTATCCATCTTTACATGTGCGGACATTTTGGTGATGTGCAGACCGCACATGCCGTTTACGAGCAAACGTTGTCTTTGGTTGTCGGTTCGTTATTTTCGAGTTGAGGCTTCTAGAGAGGGAAAAAGCACCTTAGGGTGTCTTTTCTTTATTTTTTAACACGTCGCAACTTTATTTCAAAACGACACGAGGGTATTTTTTTAATACAAGCAATCTTGATAAATAAATGAATAAATAGAAAGGGCATGTTTTGAAAAAGATTAATCAAAACATGCCCTTATACTATTTAATTGGATTCTTCTTTTATAATAAAGATTGAACATGTTCATGTTCCTTATTCGCTGGTGTATAACTCCAAGATTTTACCGATTTTCATTTAGTACGCTCACGGGAAAACCAATACTTTGTTTTGATATTTCGATAAGTCCCGATGTCTTTGATCAGCTCGGCAATAAGATCATAACCGCAATATGTGTGCCTCAGCGTGCTAAATTCATCCAATGTGACATAATCATCACTCTTTAATTCAACGTGACACTCTCCACAACAAATCCCCATATCCAACACCTCCAAAAAGTATATTAATATATTCGTCGAAACTTGGTGGCCATCCTTCTTTCGTACAAAAAACAGGTCTATTGACGGTCCTTTAATGTTTGTTAGTTTTTCAAAATTATCTAGACCTAATTATAAAAAACCTTAATAAATAATAGAGAGTACATATTAGCCATGTCTAATATGTACTCTCCTTTTTTCTTTTTAGTGAACTAACGCAACCGTTAGTTTAAGTACAATGCTTCACAAACTTAAAATTTAATCTATTTTTTAATTTTATTAATGAATTAATTTCCATTTAAACATTAAACGTTCAAATAAAAGTATATTGTTCAGAGGAAGCATGTTATCTAATCACGTACAATGGGAATAAGTCCTATTGCAAATGTATCTGAATATAGCATTTTCTCAACCTTTCATTATTTGCAAAGTATAAGGTAATAAACAAGCAGCCCCAAAAAAGTGGGGCTGCCTCATTACAAAAGTTTCTTTTAGAGTTCTTGAATGGTTGGACGAACAATCATCTCATTAATCGCTACATCTGATGGTTGTTCGATTGCAAATCCAATGGCACGAGCAATGCTTGCAGGTTCGATTCCAATTTTAGTATCTTCCACAATGGCAGATTTCAATTCTGGATCTGAAATAGTTTCAAGCAATTCAGTAGTAATAGTTCCAGGCGAAATAATCGTTGTACGAATATTGTTGCTAGCCTCTTCTATACGGAGACCTTCAGTGATAGCACGTACAGCAAACTTTGTACCGCTATAAACTGAGCTCGCAGGGAAGACTAAATGACCAGCGATAGAGGAAACGTTAATAATATGCCCTTCTTTTCTTTCTCTCATTGACGGAAGCACAGCAGCAATACCATAAAGTACACCCTTTATGTTCACATCAATCATCGTATTCCATTCATTGATTTTTTTCTGATGAACAGGTGATAGAGGCATAACACCAGCATTATTGACTATTACATCAATTTTCCCAAACTCTTTAAGAGCAAATTCAGCTAACTCTTCCATTTGTTCATGTGAAGCAACGTCAGTCACCTTAAAAATAACTTGACCGCCATTCTGATGAATTTCTTCTTGTAATTTCTTTAAACGTTCTTGTCGACGAGCTGCCAGAACCAGCTTCGCTCCTTTAGATGCAAGTTCTCTAGCAGTAGCTTCTCCAATCCCACTAGAGGCACCCGTTATAATGACAACCTTATCTTGGATATTTGACATATAATTAATTCCTTTCTATACGTAATAAAGACAGTAACTTTTCTTTTCGATTTTAATCCTCGATATTAAACCATGGACCTGAAGCTTGAATTATGCCCCAAAGTTTTTCTGGAAGCATAAGATCGTCCACTTGTGAAGTCTTAATGGTTGTCTTAATTTCAGTTTCTTTTCCATTCTGAACCTTTTCTACCCAGTCTGGATTCATGATTAACGTATGACCAACTGCTGCTAGAGATAGACCCTTATCTAATGCAGATGCAACTTCATCAGCAGTTACCATCGAGCCTGCGGCCATTACAGGAACTCTGCCGTTTACATGTTCAACAATTAATTCAAGTCGTGTTTTTCCATCTTCAATACCTCGTGGTTTTGAAGATACATCATCAAGCGAAGCATGAATATAATCCAAATCCTGTTCAACCAGACGGTCAATTAATTCATACGTATCTTCCATTCCATAACCACCTTGTTCTTCAGGTGATATTCTGTAACCAAAAATAAACGGGCTTTTCGCATGATTCTTAATCACATTTTTCATTTCCTGAATGACTGCCAATGGGAAACGTAAACGATTTTCTAAAGTTCCACCCCATTCATCCTCACGTCTGTTGAAGAAAGGAGAGAAGAAGTTTTGAAGTAAAAATCCGTGTGCGCCATGAATTTCAACACCATCAAATCCAGCTTCAATGGCTCGCCTTGTTGTTTCTCCAAATGCATAAATCACTTCCATTATTTCTTCATGTGAAAGTGCTCTAGGTAATACGGAAGGAGCAAATGCAGTTGCTTCAGTCTCTACAGCACTGGAACTTACCACTTCACCATCTGGAGTTAGAGTAGGAAGTGCTTTGTTTCCTGCATGGAAAATTTGGAGTATTGCAGGAGCTCCCCCGCTTTTGGCGGCATCAGCCAATTTCCGAAGACTTGGAATGAATTTATCGTCATAAGCTGCGAATTCATGAGTGAAACCAATACCGTTTGGTTGCACATGAGTACATCCAGATATAACAAGTCCTACTCCATTAACTCTTCTTTTATAATATTCTACTTCTTCATCTGAAATGGTGTAATCATCATTACTGGACCAAGTTGTCATTGGTGCCATAACTACTCTATTATTAAGGGTAATGCCATTTTTAAAAGTGAAAGACGCCAATAAGTTGGTGTATTTAGGATTCATTTTTATCACCTCTTTATACATATTTAGAAATATTTTTCTAGTTATTTCTTGCACCAATCTATAAAAGGATAATTACATCCTTTTTATACTTAATGTTGTAAAAAATAGTTTACTCCTTTGAGTACACTCAAAGGCAAGCATTTTTTATTTTAATTTTTCCCAGTAATATAAAACGATAATAGAAGTAGTATTCTAAAGCAGATTAAAGATATGCAAAACAAAGAACAACTGGCTAGTTATTTTTGCTCGAAACAGTCACCTATTTCATTTTCATAAAACTGTATTTTATTATCCAAATGCTCTAAACTATGATGAAGTTTCTCCAATTCTTCCATTACTTTTTTACGATGATTTTTAAGTAGGTCTAACCTATCTCCCATTGTTTCTTCCCCAAGGTGGCCCCACATGGCAAATTTTTTCATATCTTTCAGAGACATTCCCGTGTTTTTTAAGTGGAGCAAAGATTCCATCCATGCTTTATTTTCATCTGAGTATATTCTTACGTTGTTAACGTCTCTATTAACCTTAATTAGCCCTTCTCTTTCATAAAACCTCAATGTATGTGCACTTACTCCAATGATTTCAGAAAATTCACTAACAGAATATGTCATTTTATTTGCCTCCAATAATTACTGATTACCGTTTCTTCTAATTTAGTTTGAAACACAAGGAAAGTTTAATACTTAGAGTATGCTCTAAGTCAAGAAGTTTTAATTCTTCTGCATATGATGATTAACGATCTTTTAGATTTATTTCGTTAGAAAAATTTTAAAAAGGAGACATAAAGAGTAGAATAAAAAAAGTCACTTATTTGACTTCGTTATTTTCAAATAAAAAAGCAAACTCGCCGCAGTTTTGGCGAGTTTGCTTTTTTATAGCTATCACGTTCCTTATGCAACTAGACTGCCCCGTTAGTGCCATAAGAAAAAGGCTGCCTCAGCAACATTCCTTAATGAAGTAAAGCACCCGTTAGTGTTCCACAAGGGTATTTTTTTCTAAAGTAGGATAATGCTTTTATGTAGAATTAAAGGACCTTTTATTTAAAAAAAATCAATTTTCGGACTAATTTGTAATAACCATAAAGTATTAAATATGCCATCAGATAACTGACCGAAGACCAATATATATTCCATTCATTCCGGTATTCTAATTTACCTAATAATACAATTAAACTTTCCAAAAAGCTTGTACCTAAGGTAAAGACTAAAAAAGTAATTAGAGTAGACATTTTTTTATAATGAATGCTACAAATAAATAAACAGCACAGTATAGGATAAAGACCTAGATTATAGGGAATTGAGGGTAACGATAAATCTTTAAAATTTTTATCCATCTCCCAAAAGTAGTTAAATCCAATATCATTTATTAAAGTGGCTACAGCCACACCAATAGGAAAAAAAGTAATAAAAAGCCTTGTCTGATTTCTAAACAAATAAACCCCTAGGACCCAAGGAAGTATAAAACCAACAATAATATGAAAAAGCATATTTTACCCCTTTTAAATCTTTATATAATTATCCTGTCCATTTAGTTGTAGATGAAAACAACACAATCACTAATTAGAGAGGGGCTTATTTAGTAGAAATTTATGAAGATCGCATAACAAATAGTAATTCTTTAACTTCGGATTCAAATCCTTCTTCAACTAACCTGCACCAATAGTTGCATAAGAAAATGGAGCTGTTTCCAACCCCATATTTGTTAGTTCAACAATATAATAACTTTTGTAAGGTAGTTCCATACATACCTGCTTTCATTAGTAAATGAAAGTGACAACCAGGGATGAGTGCCTTTACAATTTCATAAACACTTTGATTTCGTTTATTAATAGTATTCCTTTATACACACTTATAATTTCATTCAAATTGATTAACTATCTTTTTAAAAAAATATTGTATTTGTTAGTCCTTCTTATTAACAACTTGTCCAAACCAATCAATACTTTCCTCATAGAATGAATACAAGTAATTATACCGAAATGGAGGAAACAAACCAATGAGTGACACAAATTTTTCAAATGATTCTCCAGGCCCAAAAGGAAAATTAATTACTGGCCATTCAAAGGAGTTTATTTCAGATACACTTGGCTTTCTTACCCGTTTAGCAAAAGAATATGGAGAAGTTGCTAAAATTCGTTTTGGACCTTTCCATAATGTTTACCTTATTTCAAATTCAGATTTAATTAAGCAGGTACTTGTAACAAAACAAAAATCCTTCTTGAAATCAAAGGACTTCTCTGCTTTAAAACCAGTACTCGGAGAAGGCCTTCTTACAAGTGAAAAAGAAATTCACATGCGCCAAAGAAGGCTTATTCAACCCTCTTTCAAAAAGTCTCATATTAGCAATTATGGTCAGGATATGATTGATATAACAATGGACTATATTTCCACTTGGAAAAACAGAGAAGAAAGGATTATTACGGAGGATATGATGAGCCTTGCACTGGGTATTATCAGCAAGACCATGTTCAGCATGAACCTCAAAGAAGGATATGGCATGCTCGGGGAACCTATAGAGGCCTTCATGAGAATTGCCGTTAAAAGAATGCGAACACTTCAAATGCCACTATGGGTTCCAACTAAAAACAACCGTGAATATAACATTGCGAAACAGAGACTTGATAAGGTGATTTATAGCTTTATTGAAAAACGTAGAACAGAGGCAGAGAGACATGAGGATATGCTTGGGATTCTAATGGATGCTCGAGATGATGAGGATGGCTTAGCTATGACAGACAAGCAGTTACGTGATGAGTTAATGACCATTTTCCTTGCCGGTCACGAAACAACAGCAAATGTGCTTTCCTGGACCTTATACTTGCTTTCCCAACACCCTGATGTGGAAACTAAACTTTTCAATGAAATAGATAGCGTAATCGGCAACCGTAATCTAACAACTGGCGATTTTATGAAATTAACATTCACACAAAATGTTATCTATGAATCAATGCGCATATACCCGCCTGCCTATATCATACAACGGGAAGTGGCGGAGGATGTGGTAATTGGAGGGTATCTTTTTAAAAAAGGCGATATGATCCTGTTGAGTCAGTATGTGATGCACCACAAGCCTGAGTATTTTGATAATCCAGATTCCTTTAAACCTGAGCGATTTGAAAACAACTTTATGAAAACCCTACCTCCGTTCGCTTACTTTCCATTTGGCGGAGGTCCGAGAGTTTGTATCGGTAATCATTTTGCAGTGATGGAAGCTGTGCTTGTCCTAGCATGCATTGCTCAACGATATCGGATAAGGCTGGCGCCTGACCATCATGAAGTAAAGCCACTTCCGTCTATTACACTCAGACCGAAGCGTGGATTGCGCATGGTAGTCGAAGATAGAAATATAGGAGGTTTCCAACCAGAAGCTTCTGAAAATTAAATGAATATAAGTTGTATTAATGAACAAAATTGTCACTCTACACCTAAGATAGATCCCCCCTTTAGTTCCATAAAAAAGACTGCAGCATCAACCCTATTTTTTGAAGTAAACCAGCTAACAGGATGTCAATATCTTTCTCTGAAATTTCCATTCCCCTTATGATATACTATTTCTGGCCATGCCAAATACCCCTCCAAAACCCTTTGGAAGGATTTTTCTCTGTATCAGAATCAAAGGTCCGGTAAGTAATAAAACCCAATAACAAAGATACGATAGGAATAATTATATACTGTAGCCCAAAAATAAAGGATGCTAGACCTAATAATAGAGTTAGCATCCCATAAGGATTTTGTCCTTTTATAGTATTTAACTGCACAATATCCTCCGGGGTTTTAAGAAGCCAGTTTTCGCCCTGTAATTCAACTAACGCACCTGTTGGTTCATTAAGAAGAGCGATTCTTGAATGTTGAAAAAAGGAGGCCCTCCTTTTGGACAGCCCCATTTCCGTTAATTATAAAACTTCTAGTAGAGCTCATCATTATATTGGTTACTTCAGAATGTTACCATCTATACTTCAGAGAAGGTATCTCCAAAATAAATTGGCTTTCAATCTTTGAATACTATGAGAATACTGCAATTTTACGTGCGATAGATTCGGTTAAACGAGATGCTACTTTTGGAACAGCCCATTTAATAATTGGTGTTAACACCGCACCGGATAATCCGCCTGCATGGATTTCCACCGTACAAGTCATTATTGTTTTACCATTAACATCTTCTGCAGTAAAGTGACCGCTTCCTGTAAAATTATCTGATAAACCTTTTAGTTCAAACTTAATGTTTGAAGGTTCATTCCATTCGGTAATATCTACCTGCGCTTGTATTGTTTTTTTAATACCTTTCACACTACCTTCAAATGTCCAAATAGATTGCTTGTCATTTATGATTTCATGTTCTTTATAGGCTGGTACTGTCGTTGCCCATTTTTCGAGATCACTGACATAATCCCAAACTGCTTGTACATCCACTGGAACTACTACAGTATGCGTTCCCATTGCCACTAAGATCCCCACCTTCACTATGTATGAATTGTAACTTTTCATTTCTACAAAATAATTATTACATAAAAAAGCATAAACTTACATCTCTAATTATCATAGCTTTCCTTCTTCTAATCCTCCAATTATTTGTAGAATCAAAATTTTCCAATCCTACAAAATCCGGCCCTTTAATGCAATAACAGGACAAGCGTTTTTAACCGACTTAATGTCACTTAACAGTATTCCGTATAGACCCAAAACAACACACATTAATCCTCCGAAAATAAATAAAACTTTAAGAAACCAATAATTAACTGTTTGTTGTAAGGGCTTATATATTTGATGTGTTCAAAAAATTTGCTATTATCAAACCGAAAACGAGTCGTATAAATCAAACCAGTCCAGGTTGCGATAATGCCAAATATCGTTGTAAATATAGACCAAAAAAAGTCTTTGTCCACTCTATTAACCCCACCTAACTTAACCTCTAAATTCCATAAGAATACAAAGATTTAAGAAGCATCCTAAGCCTAGTGAGTATCCAAATGATTAAAAATTTCTGCTGGAGATTACTGGTGTATCCAAAATAACGGCTGCTCTATTGAATTTTCAGTGAGAATGGATATCTGATGACGAGTTTTTTGTCACCTAATCTGAAATTTATGGAATAATAATAAACTGTGTCATCCATTGAAAAAAGAACTTCGAATAAAAAAAACATAGGGAGATTTTAGTCTTCCTATGTTTTAAATCATATTATTTATCTGTTTGTTTTTGCTTCTTTTTCAAATACTCCGCACGGATTTTTTCAAGTTGCTGCTTTTTATCAAATTTGGCAGGCATATGTTTTTCATGAAACTTTGTCACAGCTACCTTACCTTTGGTATCCAATTGATATTTTCCCACTTTGTTCACCTACTTTTCTTGTCTTTAAAGAGAATCTATTCAACCAATATAATATACCTTATTTTACTGAAGTAAACCTTATTACTTTATTAGTGTACCGCTAACTTTGCATATATCAGTAAAAACATTAAAAACTTAGTAAAATAATTCATCGCCAAATGGTATTCATTTCATTGTTATAATTAACATAAAGTGCTTTTGATTTATAATCATAGTGGATTTGATAAACTACTTTCCCTTCTGTTTTATAATTTTCTTCCGTTTGAACACTTTGTGATAAAGTTAGATACATTGAAAATAAAAAAAGTACTTTTCAAGGTTACCTTCAACACCGATATAAAACCATCTCTTATATAGTTCATTTTTATTGTGTCGGGTTCTATTTATTTTATGTCCCTTATTTGAAAATAGAATAGCCTACTGCAACTAACCTGCCATAGTCCATAATCCACTTTATACCTCCTAATGACAACTTTATTTCTTGTTTTTTCCTCCTTTTTATCCTTTAAAGAGTAAGCAGTATATATTACAATATATTAATATCAATAAAATGGTATTTCAGTTAATAATTACACATTACTAATAGGGAGCTAAGGGGAATTCCCTGTAATTCACACCGATTATCATTTAATCGTTATCATGGTAGTAATAGTTCTGCTTGTCGTTAAAATTTTAAAGAACCTATTGCATATTAAATAAGGCCACCCAAAAGGAGAAACTTAAAATTTACATTGAAATTAATTTTATCTAGTCATAATACGATAAAATCTTATGTATTTAGTTTGTGAATAATTTTTTGAAAATTACTTTTTTCAAAAAGTGAAATTCAGTTATTTTATGGAGGGTTTAATTTGCCTACTAAAGTACCGTTTTCATTTATAGTAGTTATTGGTTTAATGTTATTTGCTCTATTTTTTGGGGCAGGAAATTTAATTTTTCCACCAATGCTTGGTCAATCAGCAGGAATAAATATCTGGTCAGCAAATGCAGGGTTTTTAATAACAGGAGTCGGCCTACCGTTACTTGGTGTGTTAGCACTTGGTTTTTCGGGGAAAGATGATTTACAGTCGTTAGCAAGTCGGGTAAATCCTGTATTTGGTATTGTATTCACAACCGTTCTTTATTTAGCCATTGGTCCTTTATTTGCTTTGCCTAGATCAGGAAACGTTTCTTTTGAAATCGGTGTAAAACCTTTTTTGTCCGAAAATTCAGGCTCTACACCTTTACTTATTTTTACACTCATCTTTTTTAGCATTACGTGCCTTTTTTCGATCAATCCCGCGAGAGTTGTCGGAATTGTCGGGAAAATACTAACACCAATCAAGATAACGTTCATTGGAATCCTAGTAGTAGTTGCTTTTAAACATCCAATCGGAGATTTTCAAGCACCTATTAAGAATTATTCAGTTCAACCATTTTTTAATGGGTTTAGAGAAGGTTATTTAACAATGGATACGCTTGCATCTTTTGTTTTTGGCATCATCATCATTAATGCCATTAAAGAAAAAGGTGCAAAAACAAAAAAACAAATTATGGTTGTTTGTGCAAAAGCAACTGGAATTGCTGCCTTTTTCCTAGCAACCATGTATTCAGCTCTTTCTTATATGGGTGCTTCAAGTGTAGAAAAACTTGGACACCTGGAAAATGGAGGTACCATCTTAGCAAAAGTCTCGGATTATTATTTTGGAGCTTATGGCGGGATATTATTAGGGTTAATGATTACAGTAGCTTGTTTAACAACAAGCGTAGGACTTGTTACATCTTGTTCTTCATTCTTCCATAAACTATTTCCAAAGGTATCTTACAAAACAATTGCTATTAGTTTATCTATTTTTAGTGCAATAGTTGCCAATATTGGGCTAACACAGTTGATTGCAGTTTCAATTCCTCTCCTAACAGCTATTTATCCATTAGCTATTGTATTAATTTTTTTAACATTTTTTCATTCTTTATTTAAAGGGAAAGCAGAAGTGTATCAAGGAAGCTTACTTTTAACATTTATCATTAGTTTATTTGATGGATTAAACCGAGCTGGTATACGCTTTTCATCCATTAATAATTTCTTTCATGAAATTCTTCCTCTGTATGATGTAGGACTAGGGTGGATTATCCCAGCAATTGTTGGAGGATTTATAGGGTTTAGCAGTAGCATAATACGAGTGAAATTCGGTCTTAATCATCCAACTAGAATAGTTAAAAGAAAAAAAATCTCTTAAAAATGTCAACCATTTTTTCTATTTGTTGACATTTTAATCGAACGGCACCTGTTCGTTCTATAAGGGGTAGCGTCAGGAAAATGCAGATTTACAACGTTAAGGAAATTTCGATATTAAAAAGCCCAATTTCTCAGCATTAAAATTGAGAATTGGGCTTTTTTCGTTATTCAACTAACCTGCCCCGTTAGTGACATAAGAAAAAGGCTGCCTCACCCAAACTTCCTTTAGTAAAATAAGTGCAGCCAGATGTTTCTGGTTGAACCCATTAATTCACCGTCGGTCCACCATTTGGCGAATAATTCAGCATATCTCCACCCAAAAACGGAACCGATTACAAATAAGCAGTATAATCTATAATCCTACTAAGTTAATAATTCCATAATATACTAGATCTTCAAATCGATTTTCTTTCCTCACATGGTCAATTAATATCCCTTCTTTTTTCAAGCCCAATTTTTGCATCACTCTTCCTGAAGCTGGATTTGAATTAAAGTAACGAGCAAATACTTTATGGTATTGCTTTTCTTCAAATGCAAAATGTAATATAGCTTGCGCTGCCTCTGTAGCATATCCATTTCCCCAAAATTTTTTACCAATCCAATAGGCTATTTCACCATTATTAAACTTTTGGTTGTTAGATAACGCTATAGCTCCATATAATTTTCCACTTTCCTTATCTGTTATAGCAAATTCATATGACTTATTAGCATTAAAATTATCAAGATGATGCTCAATCCATGATAAAGCATCCTCTATAGTGTATGGATAAGGTAGGTACAATGTATTTTTATAAATATTATAATTATTACAAAGTTTAGTAACTGCTACTGCATCAGATTTTTGAAAAATTCTTAGTACTAGCCTTTTAGTGGTAATTGTTTTATTTAAATTATCATATATCATTAGAATTCCCCCCTAATTTTGGATACTAATAGTTCCATAAGAAATTTCTATGGCGGCGAATGGGGCGTTCTCCCTTCCTGGACGGGAATAAATAGGGACTCGGGACGCTTTGGGCGTACTCAAAGACCTCTTCAAAGCAATTCGCGATATACATGTCGCGGATTTTTTGCGTTTTGCCTTCCTTGACCCGAAGAATCTTGTTTTGTTTGCCTTTAAGGTCAGGATCTGCTTCGTGGTGAGTTTGAGTAGGTCCCCAACACGTAAGCCGGTCTCACAGCCTAAAACAAACAGGATGTAATCGCGCTCCGAACAATGGCGCTTCAGCGCCCATTTCATATCTTCTAACTGCTGCTGATCCCGGATCGGCTGCACATTTTTTGTTGTGTCATCATCATCGACCTCCCCTTCTTCAAACCCTTATGTACCAATGATTTGAATGTACGATAATTTCACAAAATCATACATTTCTAACTTTTAGGCATTCATTTTTACTAGATATATGGAAGGATTTAACCGGGCTAATGATTAATTAAGAAATACATAGCTATTAAAGATAGGATTATGGGAACCTTTCCCGAACACAAAAACCCTTAACTTCATCCTCTTTATGGATGAAGCTAAAGGTATACATATATATATAACAACTATTTTAAAACTGAGATGGAATCAACATTCACCTCTGTAGAAGTTTTACGGGCAACAGGATCTGCCTGACCAGTCCATTCAATAGATAATACGTGCTTACCTGCAGTTAGTCCTGTTTTACTGAAGATTTCTTCTTTATACTTAGGAGTAGCAGCATGCAAGCTATAGTTTGCTGATTTTCCGTCCAATGTCACTTTTACAATTCCTTGTTTGTCATTTTTTATAGCTTTATAGGATATTCCTGTACCATTAAACACAATTTTCACCGTTGAACCGGTTTGGTTTGTACTTGTGTATGAGCTTGCCGACGCACTTCCATCGGATATTTTATTCCATGTTCCTTCATATCCAAAATATTTACTTGTATTTTCATATGTTCCTGCTCCAATGCCTTCTGTAACAGAAAGAGTGTATTTTCCAGCTCCACTAAAAGCGTGGGCATTCAAATAATATGTGCCTGTTTTAGGAGCTGTAAAAGTAAAGGACTCCTTGGATGAATTTGTAATTTCTGAATGTGCTACAATGCCGTTGCTCGAATTTACAGTCTTTGTAGTGTCGTTATACAAATATAAATCAAAGTCCGTCCCGGAATCACCAGTTAGTGTAGCCTTCACCTTTTCCCCTTTTAATAGTTTAATAGAATAAACATCATTTTTATCTTTACTTGCATCAAGTGAGGTACTGATACTTCCTCCCTTCCAAGCAATACCAGGGATATCAGAATCTACCTCGAAATTAACAGCTTTCCCTGCATTCACAAGTCCTCCCGTACCAACTTTTCCTGTTAATGAAGACAGCTTTGTAGTGGTTCTCAAGATGGCATCCTTGATTTGAATGGGAGTATACGATGAACGTGCGCTTTTTACTAACGCTGCTACTCCTGTAACATGCGGGGTAGCCATGGATGTTCCATCAAGATATTCATAAGCCGTAGAATAGTCGCCTTCCACACTTGGGGTTGTACTTAAAATACTTTCACCAGGAGCAGCGACATCTACGCTTTTTACACCGTAGTTAGAAAAACCTGAAAGATTTCCTGTATTGTTAATAGAGGCTACAGAAAGAATGTTAGGCAAATCATAAGCAGCAGGATACATTGGACTTGTATCCGAGTTCTCTGCAAAGTTACCTGCCGCAGCTATAAATAAGGTGCCTGAGTTTTTAATAGCATCCTTTAATGCTTGTGAATTTTCTCCTCCACCCCATGAGTTATTCAAAATCTTTACACCTTTTGCCTTAGCATATTCTATGGCAACAATCGCATCAGATTCGTACCCTCCATATGGTCCGAGAAACTTGAGAGGCATAATTTTAACATTTGGAGCAATACCGGTAACTCCAATTTTATTTGCTTTTGCAGCTATTGTTCCTGCAACATGAGTTCCGTGGAAGTCTTCCTCTCCTCGAATGAACAATTTATTATTTTTATCATAAAAATTCCAGCCGTTTACATCGTCTATATATCCATTTTTATCATTATCAATTCCATCGTTAGGAATTTCTTCTGTGTTTACCCAAATTCTATCTTTTAATTCTGGGTGATTAATTTCGATTCCTGTATCAATCACTCCAATAACAAGAGAGGAACTGCCCTTTGTATTAGCCCATGCTGCTTCCGTATTTATATCAATACCTTTTTTACCAACTTGTCCTAATATTTCCTGTCCAGTATTTTTAAGTCCCCATAGTTCGCTATATAGGGGATCTGTAACTGCTGTCGGTTGATATACATAGTTTGGCTCTACATACTCAACATTAGAAGAAGCGTTAAGTTCTTTTAACACTTCTGCCATCTTTTTATTTTTGGAAAATTTCATTACATGTGTTCCTTCTTTATTCAATTCTTTTGCATTTGTTAAACCTAAAGTAGTGCTCAGGGATCCTAGACTTTTTATGGAGTAATTCTTTTTAAATTTTACGATAACCTCATTTTCTTTATACTTCTTTGGTTTGTTATTATTAAAATAAGTAAGGATTTCCCTTTTTTTAACTTCGCTACTATCTACTTTTATTATCTCCTCTTGTATGTTTCCTTCTACCTTTTTCTCATGTTTAACAACTTGAGGAGTATTCGCAGAAGTGGCAGCAAATGTTGTTGTCCCCCCAAATAATAATCCTACAGCCCCGCATATACCTATTATCTTTTTTGATATTCTCATTCTCTAATCTCCCTCAGCTTTTTTGTTTTCATGATAATAATTTGGTAAGAACAAAAACCTCCAATATCCATTTATTAGATATGAAATTCTTTTGCCAAAAAAGGATCAAATTCAGTATTTTTTTAGTTTAAAAAATAGAAAATAACTAAACTTTTCCTAATCTGGTATTTTCTAACAACTAACCACAAGTTTAATAGATGTGAATTAAATATTCAAGTATTCATTTAGAAAAAAATGTATATTAATAAGGTGAATGACTAAATAGAAGGGGCATGTTTTGAAAAAAGATTAATCAAAACATGCCCTAATACTATTTAATTGGATTATTCTTTTATAAAAAAGATTGGTCATTTTTGTGTTCCTTCATCAATTAACGCACCTGTTAGCCATCCATGAAGCGCAAAAATCGGCGATTCACCACAAAGAATGAAAATGGTTAGGTAGTGTCAATACTGATACTGACCTTAATCCAGTCAACCCTAATCCATAGACTAATTATTTACGCTCTCCTCTTTTTTTTAACGATTGAGGAGGGTCTTTGCCATTTTTCATTTTTAAAGGAACTTATTTTCATGGTAGTTCCATAAAAAAAAGCTGCCTTAAGACAGCTCCGATCTTCAGCTAACGCCCCTGTTCGTTCATTAAGAAAAGCGATTCTTATCGGAACAACTTTATCGACGTGAATTTCTCTGGACGGTATGTCAAAATCCATTAATTATTGGTGTTGGTTTTGATTAAAGTTTGATTAAAAGTTTTATGTAAGCCCCAAGCTATGGCTAATAAAAGAAATCAAAATGGTTTCCTTTCCTTTTAAATGGACTCTCCATTGTATAAAAAAGTTTAATCAAAACTCATTTAGAAATCTTTGATTGAAAAGATAAAGTATCACAACTTTATACAAAACCTCGCATCTATCTTCAAACATCGCAATTTTATTTTAAAGACACAATTACCAATGGCGGATTCCTAAGAATATTAATAATAAATTTCAAGTGAAAATTTAAGAAAAATTTAATATTTACCCCACTTTTTATTTTAGATGTTTTTCCTATCCTATATACAAGTTACTTTATGGAGGAGAATAAAAATGAAAAAGTGGGGATTTTATTGGTTTTTGCATTAACCTTTAATCTTAAGATATACCGGTATCCCAAGATAAAGTGGAAGATCAAATCCGAAAAATTTTCGGAGATGATAGCATAGTGTAAAGTAGGTTAAAGCATTGGTTATGAATTTGAAAATGAATTAGGAATTGAGGATTTATATGGAAAAATCAAAAGACAATCAAAAAAGAATAACTGCTTTCTTGTTGGCAGTATATTTATTTGCATTAACATGGGTTATAATCTTTAAAATGCAATTTTCAATCCAAGGCTTGCCGGATTTTAGGGAAATCAACTTAATCCCTTTTGCTGGTTCAGCTAATGTTAATAATCAAATAGATTTTAATGAAATACTCTACAATGTACTTGCATTTATCCCATTTGGAATTTATATCAGTATGCTGAAACCAAATTGGTCTTTCTTGAAAAAGA
>NZ_JBYSYV010000037.1:0-27699 GCF_058783805.1 Peribacillus sp. FW305-BF15
CTGGAGTAGGATATACATTTATTATCGAGCCTAAGAATGTAATTAATACTCCAAATGGTAAAAGGGCTAGGATTGTGTATGCTCATGATATTGACCGCCGAACTTACCATGTAGGGAATAGCAATCAGTTCTCGCTTGGAATCTGTGTTGCTGGTGATTATCGATATGACACCATGGATGATGCTACCCTTGCAAGTATTGCAGAGCTTCACACTGCGCTTGTTAAAGATGGGATAGGAAAGTTTGATAAAGCCCATAATGAAATGCCGGGTTATAGCTGGAAAGCGTGTTGTGAGTATAACTACAGGGATGCATTTGATTGGAAAGGTTCAAAAAATCCAACCAAACCAGCTCCAGCTCCTGATGTTTATACCATCCAGGAAGGTGATACTTTATGGAGTATTGCACATAAGGATGGAACTGGTGGCGTTCAAGTTGAAGATTTAATTAAAGCGAATCCTGGCATAGTTCCAGAAAAATTAAAAATAGGCCAGAAAATCAATTTTGGAAATGCTAAAGAAACTATTGTGCAACCTGATGATACTAAAGAAACCAGAACTTCAAACAGTGGAGATGAAAAAGTTAAGTCGATTCAAAAAACGTTAAATAGCCGTTATAAAACTGGTCTTATTGTGGATGGATATAATGGCCCTAAAACCAAATCAGCACTGGTTATGGCACTACAAACAGAACTAAATAAGAAATTCAATAAAGGGCTTGTTGTGGATGGAAAATGGGGAGCTAAGACTAAGGCTGCCATCGTCACTGTCCAAAAAGGTGCAAAAGGCAATCTTACATGGATCCTTCAGGCTGCACTTTATTTGGAAGGATATAACCCTGGATCACTTGATTTTATCTTTGGAAAAGGTACAGAATTAGCTTTATCTAAATTTCAGAAAGCTAATAAGATAACTGCAGATAACAAGGCCGGTAAAGATACTTTCACTAAATTGCTTGCAGTATAGCATTAAAGCCCCTCTCATTTGAGAGGGGAAACTCATATGGTTGTTAAAGTTTTGTGTTTAAACAAATTAATAGAAAAAATAAATTTAAAGAATAAATGTATTATAAAATTTGGAATTAAAGTATAATTTATTTAAACTATAATACTAAATAAGGTGTGTGTAAAATATTGGCAAATATTAATGATTTCAAGTTAATAAAATTAAAAAGTCGTAAAATGTTCGACTATATAAAAGTTGATAATACAAAAAATATTTCTCATCTTAATGAAACTGATAAAGAAAGGTTAGGTTTTTATCACCTTATTTTAGAAAATATTACTGGAATTATTGATTCTGAAATAGAGACTTATAAAATAATCGATACACAATATAATAAACTTGTT
Organism: Peribacillus sp. FW305-BF15; assembly: GCF_058783805.1. Lineage (NCBI taxonomy): Bacteria > Bacillati > Bacillota > Bacilli > Caryophanales > Bacillaceae > Peribacillus > Peribacillus sp. FW305-BF15. Next base: position 1,349 of record NZ_JBYSYV010000037.1, read on the forward strand.
ATTGGATCAGACGTAGATGATTTGGGAATGGATGCAGTTAATATAGTTGAAAATGATAATGGAGAAATTGATATACAATTATTCAATTTTAAATATCGCAATTCCTTTAATCAAGATAAAACTAAAAGCGAAGGTGACATTTCCAGAAGTACAAAATTTTTAGAATACATAATTCAAAATGAAACTTTAAATACTGACAATAACAATATAGTTCATACTCAACTAAACTTAATTATGAATCATTTAAATAGCAATAAAGTTTGTAATATTTACATGTACATGGTTTCCAATGAATCAAATGGATTTGCACCAAATAGTAACGATTATATTAAAATTCTTGAAAATAATTATGGAATGCAGATAATTAATATTTCTTTAGATGATATTATCAGTTTTTATAATACTAAAAAGGATAACTACAAAAGTAGTTTTATGATTTCACCAACTGAATTTTTATCTTTCCAAAGTGATGAAAAATCTACTCAGAAGTCCTATATATTAAAGTTATCATTACTAGATGTGATTAGGATATCCTCCAATAATCAAAACCTATCTAACAATTACGGAATAGAAGATGATGATCAAATAATGGATTCCAAGCTTGATCTATCTTTACTTTATGATAATGTGCGTGGATATTTAGGAGATACTAAATATAATAAAAATATTATTGAAACATTAAAGAATAACCATCAATATTTCTTCATGTTTAACAATGGAATTACTATCACAGCAGAAAAAATTGAATGTAATTCAAAAAATAGTGGAATGAAGTATCTTTTTGTTATAGAAAACTTTCAAATCGTTAATGGAGGACAGTCAATACGTTCTATATATAATTTTTTACATAGCAATCATGATTTACAAAAGATAATAAAGCTTAGAGAAGCTTATGTTTTAGTTCGCCTCTTTAAAACAGATAAAGACGATACATTAAAAAATTCAATAGCTGAATATACAAACAGTCAAAATGCAATTTCAGAAATTGATTTAAAATCAATTGATAATCTTCAAATTCAGATTGAAAAGTATTTTGCTGAAATTGGGATATTATATGTTAGAAAAGCCGGAGATATTGGTGATATTAACATTGAGTACCAAAATAGAGTATCTATGGAAAAATTGGCGCAGATTTTATATTCTTCACTTGGATATCCAGACAGAGCAAGTAACCAAAAAAGGCGATTATTTTTAGACTATTATGATCAAATATTTAAATCTGAAAAGTTCTCATTGGAGAATTGTAAAGAAATGATTGATAAATATTATCAAATAGAAAATCATTATAAAAATTTTGATTACAAAATATCAGATCAAAAAATCTTTTACATTTTATATTTTACTTCGTTCACTTCTTTAAGTATGGATGAGGCCATTGTGGAATTAGAAAACTTATTAAAACTTTATGATTCCAATGTTGCCGAATCAAGAAAACTTATCCAAAAAGGATTTAAAGATTTCATAAATAATAAGTTAAATATTTCTTGATTCCCTACAGTCGAGCCCCTCTCGTTATTGAGAAGGGCTTGTTTTTAGTCTAACCTTTTTAACTAACTCCGTAATATCAATATCTTCGTTATAAATCACTTGATCAATACGAAAATCCTTGCTAGCTGCAAAATCTGACTTAATCTTCTGAATCCAGTTATATGCTTCAATAGCAACTGTCCAATCAGGATCTTTCTTATAGTCTGCATTTGGAACAGGGAAGTTTCCACTCTGTAAAAATTTTGTTCCTTTTGAATGTAAGTAAACCTTTATATTTATGTTCATTAATTTTGCTCTTCTCGTTTTATTTTAGTAATTAATAAATATATTTTATATCAACTAAAAATAAGTGCGTGTATTTTGCCCACCATTTGCCCACCAATTCATGATATTGTACTGTTGATAATGCAGACTCTTTTTTTAAAGAATGCTTTTAAACAGGCATTTATGATGTTTTATGATGTCTAATTATGCTATAAAGTATGTTTAGAACACAGGTTCACCCATGGGAACGCGAACAATATATGTCCATGTATTAGAACTTCATCAGGAACAGATATTTGAGCGAACCGCATAATTGAAGTGAATGATCTGTTGTTATAGAGAGGATCAATTTGAGATTCTCTAATATTAAAGAAGAAACTCAGTGAATATAGAAATTATATAAGATAAATCCTAGTATTTAATAATTGTATCCAATTGTGTACTGGATTTTATTATATCCATAAACCACATTGGGTGACCACCATAATATGAATGACCACACAAATGACCACAAATTTTCTATTTGGTTATGAAATGTCATGAAAACATAGGAATGATATATTTATGCAAATAAGTAAAATTAACAAAAGTGGAGTGGAGCGAAATTACATGAAATCGTCTTTTTAAACGGATCATTTAAATAAATGGAAAACATTCATTGGAAATGGTATAGGTTAAAAAGAAAGGTCCTTCTCGAAAGAGTACATGGTAGAAGCACCCAAATTCATAAAATGAATGCCTAAGATATATCACGAAAACTCTTCATTAAACTAGTCATGTATAAGTAGTAAAAAAAACTTTGAATTACAAATGTTATGAACAAGATATGTAGTCATTGACCACAATCTGACCACCAAATAAAAATATAAAGGTAAAATAACAAAAAAAAAATTTGTATACAGGTTATAGAAACCCTTGTTAAATAAGCCTATATGTATCTTTCTGAAAAAATACGAAAGTCGAAGATATGTTCCGTACACAAGTTCACCCATGGGAACGCGAACAATATATGTCAATGTATTAATACCTCAAACCCTTGGCACCTTTGGTGTCAGGGGTTTTTTATTTGGTGGGCAAATCTAAGTTATTTAAATGAAGTGGATATTTGCCCACCATTTGCCCACCAAATTCAGCAAAAAAATTTAATCGATTATTCCCTTGGTGTATTCCTCAAACTTGTCTATGTTTTTCTTTTCGAGTTTTTTGCTTATATGTGCGTATACATCAGAAGTTATAGCAACGCTGCCATGACCTAATCTTTTCTGAACATATTTCATATCCGCTCCAGCTTCTAGCTGGAGCACTGCATGTGTATGACGGAGGGAATGGATGGGAAGAGAAGGCAACTCAGCCCTTTTTAAGATGCGGCTGAATGCGTTAAATAAGGTAGATTTTGGCATGAAGCTGCCATCATCCCTGCAAAGAACTAGATTTAGATCATGGTGATATAAATCATTCAAGGCTAGTTTGTGTTGGTTTTGATGCCGTAGGTGATGTTGAAGTACTTGAGTGAGTGTCTGGCTAATGGAAATAACCCGCTTAGAATTTATCAACGAACAGATCTTGTTTGGATTTAGCAGTAAAATCTAGAGTTTTTGAAATAGAAATGGTTTGTTCTTTTAGAGCCAGTTGGCAGAAGAATTCGGACTCGAGCGAATCGGGACTCATTTCCTTCGAAAGACTTATGGATATAATCATTACAAGAAATTCAACTATGTAGTCGCACTTCAACAGATCCTCAATCATACAGACCAACGGGAAACCTTAATTTATATAGGAATTAAACAGGATGAGCTCAACAAAATGCAGGGGAAAATTGACTGGTGAATTCTTTTATGTGCGTTCTTCTATTTTTTTACTCTTTTTAATTCGCTTCAACCTGGCGATTGTTCAATTCATTTTTAGAGACAAGAAAATCCTTTGTGACTGTAAGGAAACAAGGGTGCGAGTGAATTAATACCGTACTACATTGCAGTACGGGCTTAAAGTACTCCAGTGGCAGTACGCCAGAGTACTCTACTTCAACAACTTATAATGATTTTTAAAAATGCTCCCAGCATTATTGCTTTCTGGGAGCATTTCGATAGAAACAATTATTTTTCTGAAAGTAATTGATTATTTTTCAAGAATTTAAATAAGACTTTAAATATTAATAACCCAATAATAGTTCCAAAACTATTCATTATAAGGTCATCAATATCAAATGAACGGTAATTATAACCTATAAAATATCCAGCTATTGCTTGAACAACTTCTATAGTTAGACTAGTTAAGAATCCAATAAGGATAATGTGCTTTATTTTTATTTTTGAAAACAAAATGGGAAGTGCAAATCCTAATGGGATAAATAATAAAATATTTAAGGCATATTGCTTTAATACTGTTGAAAAATAACCAAACTCATTTGCTTCTTTGACGCCGTTAAACGGAATTAAATTATGCTCTACTCCTAAATTATCTTCAATCATTACTTGGATTAAATATTTTTGATAAGGGAAAGGGAAGAGAGTGAAAACTACTAATCCAGTAAGAAAAATACCAAAAATGATCCAATAAAAATAACGTAATAATGAGATATAACCTTTAAAAAACTTAAATCCAAAAAACAATACAAAAAACGTAATTATAATAATACTTGGATATAATCCATTCAACATATTTAAAAAACTCCAAATCAAAAAAATATATTAATAACTTAAACTTCCTGAACCCTTAATTCTTTTCTTGTTTTGATTTTTCCATATTTCGTACCCATATTTATTTCCTTTTTTAACGCTATAGCTTGTATCTGTATAAGGAGAACCCGCTGAGGATTTAGTAAATCCTAATCTATCGACTAAAATATTTGAACCACCTGATTTTTCGTAAATATGTATTGTAAAATAGGTATCTCCTCCCCAAGAGGACATGTTAACTGTACCTTTAACTGAATCTTTAGTGGAAGTAAAAGTTCCAATTCCTAAGGTATGTACCATATCAAAAGTAAAGCTCTTTGTACCTGCTGCTTGTGCTGCGATTGGCATTAAAAGTACAAATGTAATTGTTAATATTCCTATTAATTTAGTGATTTTGTTTTTCAAGATTATTACTCCTATATAATTTTATTTATTATCTGCGCAGACAACATATTATAGGGTAACATACAAATATGGAAAAATGTTCATTTGTTAATAAATTTTTGAAATGATTATTTGTTTAGAATATATAAAAATATTAGCTTATCTCTTTCTAAAAGAGTCGTTATTACACCAAGTAAGGGTTTGCTTAGGGGCAGACTTTTCTTTTAAGAAGAGATAGTAAAACGTAAAAAATATATGGATGAAAAGAGGGAGCATCATCATAAAAAGATGGTGCTTTTTCTTATGGATAAAGAACTTAAAGGATAAATGGAGTAAAAACAAAAAGACCCATCAAGGGTCAGATACTTTTCTTCATGCCAAAATTGCGACACTCACGAATATAGACATAGTCTTTAACGGAACTTTTAAACTGGGCTTTATCGCAATTATCACATCGACCACTCTTAATATCAGGTTGGTCTTTGTAGTCGTAAACAATGGATGTATCATAGCCGTTGTATTTTTCTTCAGTCAATGCTAATCACCTTCAATAATGGATTCAACTTTATATATGATATCAGATATTTATTAAGGGAGGTAGAGGGGGAGTGACAGAGTATAAGACTGAAGCACAGAAGCGAACCTTCTATAAGTCAGGGGCATAGAACAAGCTAAGGCAGCTAGCATTGGATAGAAGCGGAAGGGTTTGAAATCGAAATTATCAAGAATCCACGTGCCATTCACAGTCTTTTATCACCAAGAATTGAGCTTGCTTTTGCTAATCGTCAGATTGTTTTTGGAGATAATCCATTAATGAATTGGTATACAAACAATGTGTTGGTATCGATTAAAAAGGATGGCAATAAGGAGTATTTAAAAAAGGAACCAATTCGACGCAAAACGGATGGGTTTCAAGCTTTTGTACCTGGGATGTACAGAGCAGATGAAGTAGCCGTTAATGTGGACTTTTTCTTAGATGATATAGAATTTTAATAGGTTCTGTAAAAGGATGTTGTTAATTTTCCTGATGAACTCCCATGAGTGCTAGCCATAAAGGGAGCGGCAGTCGGTGGTACACCGTACTTAAGTACATTATTTGAAACCTATTTTGTAAAATATAAACTTTCAACTAGTTCGTAAACTCGCTCTCTTTCATACTCTGAAATATAACCTTTAGGAGGTGAATTTATGTCTAAAACATTATGTAGTAAACTAGCGGAAATTCTCAAAGGTGAAGCCGAACAAAAAAAAGATGTATGTATGGTAACAAGAGAGAGAAAAGATTTAAAAGCAACAATCCTTGGTCACCCTACACATTCAGATTTGGTGATTGCTCTTGAATTTAGTTTCGAACCTACATCTAATAAAAATAAAACTTTGAATCTAGCTGAACTTGTTTTTTTACAAGAAGAATTAAATCCTTTTTTAAAAGCTATCAAAAAGAGTGATGAAATCAAAGTTTCAGCTATACACAACCACTGGTTGTTTGAAAAACCACGTCTCATTTATATGCACCTTGAGTCAATTCAAAATCCGATAGATTTTGCAAAAGAAGTTGCCGAGGCTCTTAAAAAAGCTGGATTAAAATAAAGATGGACAAGTTTATAACTGTTGGGCAATAAATGCTTTAAGCCCTATTGATGTAAATATTACAAAACAGGCATAGGTCATTTAAAAGTCGATTCTCTAATTTGAAAATCGGCTTTTTTTATGGGTGGAAACCTCCTTAGCCTTGTGAATTCGCATTTTCCCGCGGCTGCCCCCTTGTTCATAATGCTCCTTGGAAGACCCTCCGTCCGCTTACCGTTGATAGACGCCATACGTGGGCGACAAAGCCTTTTTAAAAAAGGAGGTGAGATATTGGGAATTTTAGACCTGATAAAAAGCAGAAATAAAGAACTTGAATTCATGTTTGATTTTGATTTAATCCAAGATACTTCCAAGAAAATTCACATGAAGCAATTGGCCATTCAAACATGTATCAACATGATCGGCCGTACTATCAGCCAATCAGAGTTTTATGTGAAGAAAGACAAAAAGATTGTGAAGGACGAAATGTTTACCGGTTAAATGTCAGACCTAATCCGAACATGTCAGCAAGCCAATTTTGGCAAACAGTTGTCCATAAGCTGATTTATGATAACGAATGTTTAATCATCCAATCCGATACCGAAGATTTATTGATTGCTGACTCCTTTACAAGAATTGAATATGCCCTGGTCAATGATTTATTCAAAGATGTAACCATTAAAAACTTTACGTTTTCCCGTACATTTCAAATGAGTGAAGTTATTTATCTGGAATATAGCAATAAAAAGCTATCGACTTTATTTGATGGCTTATATTCCGATTATGGAGAACTATTTGGTAGGATCATAGAATTTCAGAATCGCAAAAATCAAATACGTGGACTTGTTGATGTAGAGGCTATTACTGATAAGTCAGAAAAGGGACAAGAAAAGTTACAAAATTATATCAACAAGATTTATAAAGCTTTCTCCGGAAAATCTGTTGCTATTGTTCCTCAACAAAAAGGATTTAAATTAGAAGAAATGAAAAATACAACTCAGCTTCAAAGTGTAGATGAAGTCGCCAAGGTAATTGATGGTTTTTTAGATCAGGTTGCCAAAGTGTTGGGTATTCCTATTGCGTTACTTCACGGTGATATGGGAGATGTAGAAAAACCTACACGTAACTACATGACATTTTGCATTGACCCATTTTTGAAAAAAATCAGGGATGAATTAAATGCCAAGATGATTGATAAAAAGGAATTCCTTGCAGGAAAGAAGGTGGAAACTAAACGGGCTTCTTACAGTAATATGTTTGATGTCGCCACTGCTGTCGATAAGTTAAGATTATCCGGTACTGTAAACGGAAATGAATTGCGTGAGGAACTTGGTTTGGAAAGGGTGGACAATCCTATGATGGATAAATACTTCATCACCAAAAACTATCAAGAAAGTTCAGAAGCACTTAAAGGAGGTGAGAAAAATGAAGCATAAAATCAAAGGTGTTATTATCAATTGGAATTCGAGTATTTGGGATTTTATCTATCAAATGAAGTCTATAAAAGAAGATGAGGATATTGATTTATCCGTTAATTCGTATGGTGGCGAGGCCTTTTTAGGAATTGATATTTGTAATACTCTTAAAGATCATAAAGGACTTGTTACTGTGACGATAACAGGTATGGCGGCAAGTGCTGCATCCGTTATTTGTATGGGTGCTGATAAAATACGAGCGCATGCAAATACCATGCTGATGGTCCACAATGCTCAAACATTTGTTGCTGGTGACCTAAAAAACTTCGAAAGGCTGCTGATGATGTCGAAAAGGTTAGCCAAGCTGTATTGAAATCATATACAAATCGGGTAGATGCGGATACGATGAAAAAATTGCTCGATGATGAAACATATCTTACTGCTGAAGAAGCATTAAAATACGGGTTGATTGATGAAATAATCGATGCTGAACCAGAAGAAGTGGAGTCTGAAATCTTTGAGAAGTGCGGTTACAGACTTCATATATGGAGATCCGGAAGGTGCTAGGCATTAGGTTTTAAATATCGTGGTTTAATGAAAAAACAATAGCTGCCTTTCTGAATGTTTTATTGGCTATAGTTCCGTTAGCATTTGCTTTATATGGAATTTATAAAATCCAATTATTTACTTACAAGAAAAGCTTTAAATCAAGAAAAGGCTTTAGAAAAACTAGGATTAAAATAAGCTGCCCATCGGGTGGATTTTTATTTTAAATTAAAAGGAGACGATGGAAATGAACTTTATTAAACTTCCTCAATTAGTCGATAGGAGAGGCAAATTAAAATCAAAAGGTACTTATTCAAAGCGTACAACATCAATTACTCACCGTGTATGGCATCATTCATTAACAAAAAAGAATTTGGCTGGATCTACTGCTGATAGCTTCGCTGGAGTAGGATATACATTTATTATCGAGCCTAAGAATGTAATTAATACTCCAAATGGTAAAAGGGCTAGGATTGTGTATGCTCATGATATTGACCGCCGGACTTACCATGTAGGGAATAGCAATCAGTTCTCGCTTGGAATCTGTGTTGCTGGTGATTATCGATATGACACTATGGATGATGCTACCCTTGCAAGTATTGCAGAGCTTCACACTGCGCTGTTTGATAAAGCCCATAATGAAATGCCAGGTTATAGCTGGAAAGCGTGTTTTTCATTCCACTTCCTCCTCATATAATCATCGACCTTCATATCTAATAATTAAGCTAATTTAAACGATATTTAGTCTATTTTTTAGTACAGCCTTTATCCCAAAAAGTAATGCAGAAACACCGGTAAACAATCAAACAGATTTCTTGAATGAAGCATTTAAAGAATCTACAAATTTAGAAGATAGTAATACACAAACTATTGATATTAAAAATGATGATGGTAGTATTATTGGTAAAGAAATAATTACTATTACTAGAAAAGTAGAGAAGAATATTGAAGAAGGTACTGTAACAATCACTTTAAATAGAGAAACTCATACTGAATTAGATGGTAAAGTAAGTAATAAGGTTTATGATACCGAAGTAGTTTCTTATACAACAGACGGCGAAGTTTTCATAAATGGAATATAAGCTGACCAAAATGAGCTAAACGAATTGGTGTATGACAGTAAATCACCTGTAATTTCAACTAGACTAGCTAGTGGTGGATTGAGCTATCTAACATCATACAAAGAAACATCATCTAAAAAATACACTTTAAAAGCATATAAAGAACCAACTAATGCATTTTTAGATGGTGGAAAAGGAACCCCAAGAACAAAGAAAAATGTTAGTTATGGAGCAAAAGTAGTTGATTTTAAACAGTTATCTAAAAATGTATCAAGTGCAAGATCTACTATTCTTACTGCGTCAGCTACTCTAGTAGCTGCTGGTATTGGTGCTCTTTATTGGTGGACAATTGTTGCTTTAGTTGGTTCAGCTGGTACTGCAGGTATTGCAGCTTATCAAATATATAGTGCAAGCAATTCAGCTAAGGCAGATATGAAAGAGGCTTATAATCTATTAAAATAAAGGATAGATAAAACTAATATGATATTATTACAAGGTTTGCTTATAAGTGCAGTGATTGTGTATTGTTTATATCAAATTATAGAAAAAAAACAAAAAACTAAAAAAACTAGACAATCTTATTACTTTGTACTTTTTTTATTTTTCTTATTATTATACTTTTTTAATGGTATAAATTAATGAACCATAAGAAAAAAGGAAAGTCTCCCTCAAGATGAGATATTTACTAACCCAGACAAGAAATTAGATAGTTATTGTCAGGGTTTTTATGTTCCTTAACTTGAGTGGTTTTTGATGAATATTTGAACAAGGGTGGATAACCGAAAAGAAGAATGGTAGCTTTGCGGGTATAGGGCAGAACTTTTGAAAAGAATAAGGAACCTATCTTTTACATCTACACAACCAATTCAGAGAGAAAAAAATATTCGAAATGTAGCTAAAAGCAAAGAATATATATATCCAAGGAAAAACTTTCTCTGAAATTAATTATGGATGTCCATAAACTCAGCATCAAAGTATAGATCATTAATGGGCTTGTTAACAATCCCATTAAAATAAACAAACTGTCCCTTATGCATCTTAACTCCACTTTTAATCTTCACAACAAACTCCTTGAACGCTTGGGTGCCAATTTCTATTTCCTGTTTACTTGTGAATGCTCTTTTGTTGGTAGTATAATCAACCACTCTATTACACTGTTTAATTACCTTCCAGAACTCTTCAATTAGAACTGCCTTAGTAAAGTTTTTTATCAAGTTGCTTAAAATAAGTGATTTTATTTTGCCCACCAACTCATGATATTTTACTCTTCCTAATACGAAATGTATTTTTGGAAATGCTATTAAACAGGCATTTGTAATGTTTTATGATATCTAGTAATGCTAAGAAGAATGTTCCGTACTCAAGTTCACCCATGGGAACGCGAACAATATATGTCAATGTATTAATAACTTTAAAGCCTTGGTATTACTGAGTTTCTCAGTTACCAAGGCTTTTTTTATTTTTATAAAATGAAAGGGAACGGGCTGACTGACTGACCACATTTTGACCACATTTCAAACTATTTCATATTCAACTGGGGATAATGTGGATGACATTCCGGGACCTAAAACTAAGTCAGTTCTTATCAAAGCCTTATAAATAGAACTTAATAACCTACAATAAGAAATTAGTTGTGGATGAAAAATGGGGACCTAAGACTAGAGCAGCCATTGTCACTGTCAAAAAAGGTGCAAAAGGAATCTTACATGGATTCTACAGGCTGTACTTTATACTGAAGGATATAGCCCTGAATCACTCGATTCTATCTTTGGAAAAGGTACTGAAACTGCATTAGCAAACCAGAAAGTAGGTGATATTTCAGTTGATGGGAAGGCGGGTAAAGCTACTTTCACTGAATTGGTTACTGGATAAAGCAAATTTTAACTTTTCATCTAAAGATATAAATAGTCTTTCTGGACGATTCTTTTCTTTAAATAAATTCTGATATTTTCATATTGCTAAAAAAAAGCATTAGGATAAAAATATAAAGGTAAAAACCTATATATTTTTATTAACCTAATGCTTTTTTACAGGAGAAATTCACTTAATTTTAGAGAAGTTGGAGGAAATTGTATAATAGTAATATATCCATTGTCCCAATGCCCAAGCATTAGCTACAACAGCAACTGGACCTGCAACGTTTTAATGACTGCCCTTTAGGGTTTGTAAAGAAATCATTTTGCCTGCAGTTAAACCACCACCTGTGAAAGCAGCGATTAACCAACCAGCTAAAGTTCCATTTTCCACACCTCTTATAGAATCAATCGCTCTTGTATGAGTATCCAATGTTTTAGAACTAAGTTAGCTGTTTTAGTGCCGGATTTCGCATAGGTTGCAGTACCTTTGTTTGTAGAATAGATCTTTTTATAGCTCAAATGATCTGTTACTTGCTGTAGAAGCAAAGGGTACAAAAACTGGGCCTGTATTCTCAATATTAGGCTCAGGCATTTCTTCATTTTTATAGATTAATTGATCAGTTATTTTTTCATGACTTCAAAAAAAAGATAAAAATCTTTTGCGTTTTACCGCATTCACTCTTTTTCCCCTTAGATGTAGTTGCGGGAATTTTAAATGGAGTGATAATTGCAGTATTTACACATTGCCTTTTGTCCAAGGTAAAACCTATAAACATTACTAATAGAAAGACCAATTTTCCAAGAACAAAGTGGATGAAAGATTGGTTAGCTATGGAAAAGTATAAGACTTGGTCCACTAACAGGTGCTTTAGCTGAAGTTCGGGGCTGACTTTATGCAGCTCTTTCTTTATTTAACTAAAGGTTCAGGTTAGCACAACCTGAACCCAAAATATTATTGAAGCGTATTTAGATTTTGTACCCTTAAAAAACTTACAACCACCTCTCCAATTTGTCTGCCTAAACTTAAACCTTCCTTATTATCCACATTAAAATGTACCCCAGCGTACAAACGAGATTGAGCACTTTCTTCCAATATTTTTATTAATTCTGAAGACTCTTGAGGGAAGAAATAACTTATTACTGTCTCTGCACAGCCTGCCACTGTTGCGTGTGCAGAAGGGTAAGCTGGAAAACGAGGGGTAAACAGCACAGTAGACAGATTTCTGCCATATTGATTTGGACGTGCAACATCCCAATGATATTTTAAAAACCACGTGATAACAAAGGTATCATTCATAGCCGCGTGGAAATAACTCTGAACCCTTGCAACACTCGGTGACCCCAGCATATATTTTTCAGCTAAATAGAAAATTAGAGTGGTAATTTTCGCCGTTAATTCACCTGTTCCCCAATATTGTGCGATGCGTATTTGCTGGGAAGTCGATGACTTTAATGTCTCTTCTACAATGAATAACTCGGTTTCCCAATCAATATCAAGTGGATTTTTAACTCGCCAAATGATTCGTTGATGAAAGGGGTCCAGGAAATCATTGTCTCTTCCCCTTGAAATAAAAAACATTGGCCAATTTCCTGTCTCTGGAGAACCTTTAGGTGGGAGACTTTCCCCTGGGTAAGGAAACTCTGTCCATCTTCTATAACTTGTTCTCATAAAGACCACCCCCTAATAAATGTTCTCCTTGTTCCTTATGATTAAGAGTAATGAAGTATGACCATTTAACTTTTTGATTCCTTACCAAAGGAGAAAGAGTGAGTTATACTCTTAGATCAAGATGTGTTTTACTTCAATTCCCTGGATCCTGCCTTTACAACTATCGGGGCAGGTTCGTTCAATAAGGGTAATGGTTTTTTGTGGTATCCAAATCAAAATCAACTCAAAAATCCCTATCACATAGATAGGGGTTCAATCAAAAGTTTGTTCAAGGTCAAGAGGGGAGTTTTTTCAATTTCTGATCCTTAACCTTAATGGATGGCGGAGGAATTGGCTCTAGTATGATTAAAGTAGTTTATTAAAAGAACTAAACATACTAATTGATCAACATAATAAAAAATATAAGAAGATAAAGCTCAAAGAATTATACTAATTCAAGAACTTTATCCATGATTACAACAAAATTCATCTTATAAATGGGCTTGTCCTACTATGCAAGGGAAAGAATTGAACCAAGTAAATCAATAAGAGCTTGCACAGCAGATTGGAAGAATTGGAGCAATGCAGTGACTACTCCCTCTAAAACTTCACCAATTATGGGAATAAGTGAAGTAAGAAAAGCAGTGATAGATTGTAACAGAGATTGAAGTAATTGAATTAAAGAATTAATTACTTCTTCTAAATTATCAGTAACTGTCGCTAGGAGTGCATTTATCAAATTAATTGCACTTTCCAATATAGCTTGAAGAAATTGAATGATGCTAGTGATCATACTATTCACCTCCTTTTCGTAGAGATACTATATTTTATGTAAAGAAAATGAAAACGAAATGGACAAGCATCTAATTATACTCAAAATGGATTATTGATGCGCATCAACGGTTAACTCACAAACTACTAGAGCATGAAAACTAGTTTGCAAAATCGTTATTATAGGGGATGTTGTATGGAATGGATCTTCTTATATCATCCATTTCAATTAAATTCAACAATCAGGTAATTGGGAATTATACTATTTTCAAATGATGAATTTTAAGGAAATATGGATGTTTATGTAACTAAAGAAAATGAAGCTAATATATATTACCTTGTAAATTGAGGTTTAAATCTTTGATCCAATTAAAGGGTGCATTACTTCTATATGGGGCTGGAAGCAGCTCCTTGATAGTTCAAGAAGGAAAATTACAGACAAATATAGAAACTAGTATTTACTACTTAAGTAGGAGGATTTGAATGCAAAAGAAGATTTACATTATTAGACATTGCGAAGCACAGGGGCAACCTTCTGAATCTCAATTAACAGAAAAAGGATCAACACAAGCGAAAGATTTAGTTGATTTCTTCAGTCATGTAAAAATTGACCGAATAATATCAAGTCCCTATTTGCGTGCTATTCAATCAGTATAACCATTAAGTGAGAAAACAAAAATTAAAATAAAGATTGATGAACGCCTCTCAGAAAGAACTCTATGCACAAAGGATTTACCTGATTGGTATGAAAAACTAAAAGCAACATTTAATGATATGGAGTTGAAATTTGAAGGAGGAGAATCAAGTCAAGAAGCGAAGAGTCGAATCATAAATGTTGTAGAAGAAGTCCTTAAAAGAGGGAATGCAAACAACACAGTGATCGTCAGTCACGGAAATTTAATATCCTTACTTTTAAAGAATTATAATAGTGACTTTGATTTTGAGGGTTGGAAAAAGCTTAGTAATCCTGACGTTTTTCAAATAAACTGTATTAATAATGAAGTGATCTTGGAACGTATATGGGATGAAGATAAAGTAATGAAAATTAATTAAATATATTAATTTAATGAACGGGTGTAGCTCGATCTCCAGTAAGGATCGAGCCAAAGGGAAGTCATATGCAGATTATTAGCGTTAGAGAAATCCAGAGTAAAGAAAAAGCAATAAAATATTTTCAGTGCCAATGGGCAAACGAAAACAGTATGAGAGTATATGAGGACTGTATAACATACAGTATAACAACAGATAGTCCGTTCCCTATTTAGAATTTAATGGAGGATTCTGGTGAAATTATTTGCTGCGCAGGTCTTATTAGCAATGATTTTATTAGTCGTATGGATTTATGGCCTTGGATATGTGCCCTAAATAGCTATCGTGGTAGGTCTTTAGGCAAAGAGCTACTTTTACGTTCTAAAGCTGATGCTGAAAAAGCAGGATTCAATATAGTATTCCTTTGTACTGACCACATTGGATACTATTATGGATTCACTTATATAGGTGACGGATACCATCCTTGGGGAAGCAGTTCAAGAATTTATGAGAGCAATAACCAAAATTATCATTCTTCAGGTTAGAGATTAGTTATCCAATAATCGCTCTTCTTAATGAACTAACGGTTGCATGATTTCGAAGTGAGAACATATTAGTATTATTTTGAAACATTTAAAAACTCAACTGACGGAATATGCAGTGAAGTTATTTTATGATGTGTTTGGTTACATTTATAAGAAATAGGGAGGACATACAAATGAAAAAAGTGTTGGTTTTTATTTACAGATGGTTTTTCAGATTGGGAAGCAAGTTATGTGACTGCAGAGTTAAATAAACCAGGGACGGGATTTCAAGTTCAGACAATTGCGATTGACAAGGATCCTAAAATTTCAATGGGTGGATTGACTGTTCTGCCGGATTATAGCTTACAAGACTTTTCTTTTAAATTGGAATTTGTGATGTTGATTATTCCTGGTGGAACTGGATGGAGAGAAGAAAAAAATCATCAGGCAAAGAAGCTTGTGGATTTTTGTTTTGTAAAGGATATCCCGGTTGCAGCAATTTGTGATGCAACTACCTTTTTAGGGAATCATGGATTTCTTGATCATCATAAACATACAGGTAATTCATTGCCTTATTTAAAAGAAGGTGCACCTAATTATCGAGGCGATGAAAAATATATAGAAGAACAATCTGTTAGTGATGGCTGTCTAATCACAGCTAATGGAAGTGGAACACTAGAATTTTCAAGAGATATTTTAAGTAAATTGGATGTTTTAGAAGGTAAAGAACTAAAAGAATGGTATGCTTTATTTAAAACAGGTTTTATCAAAAGTTAGTTTCTTGGATATCTTGACGATCATCAATGATACCGTCCCTGCAAATCGACGAGGAACGGGTCTTTTTTAGCGACACCGAGATAGAACCCTACTATGATCTATTTTACAGGATTAGTAATCTTGAAGAATAGCTGTTCCATTCGAAAACTCTTATTTATGATTTTAGTTCTTCAAGAAAAGGGCGCGATTCTTGAAGAAGTTTCGCTTTTTTTATAGAACTAACCGGTGTGTTAGCTGAGGATCAGAGCTGTCTTTAAGGCAGCTTTTTGTTTGTGGAACTATCGGGGAAATTTAGTTTTAAAGGCTGGAGCTATTGTGCAATGTAAACGTCTCTAAATATATACGGGGGTGGAGTAAGATAGTGGAAGGTAACGAGATTATCGACTCCCACCCACCAATCCGATTCTGGATAGATGGGTGGCAATCTTCTTGATGTTCTGACAGGCTGCTGATAGTAACACTTGTCCCCTCAATTTTATATTCCCGTGTAACTATTTTACCCGTTCGTAAAAGTATACTTTACGAACACTTTTCGGGGGTATAACAAAAGGTAAAGCCCCTGGATTTTGACAGACTATGGGTTTTGTATTTTCTATAAGACAGGAACCCTATATCATATCTAAATGAGTTATTTCCCAATGTTTATTCTTAATAAGTTGCTCTAAATTCTCTTTATCTCTTTTTTTAAAATAATTGGTAATTTCTTTATGATCTTCATTCATTTCCTCTAATACGGCAAAAAGCTTTTCTTCATTATTACTTAAATAAATTTGTCTAACAAAACTATTTTGTAAAGAATCAAGAAGATCTATTAATGTAGGATTATTGCATTTATCAATATATACTTTATGGAATTGATTTTGGTATTTTTGATAATCTAAATAATTTTTTGTTGAAATTGAAAATTCAATTTTCTTAACCAAATCTTCCATACGTTCAATATCACTTTCCGTGATATGCTCTAAAGATAAAGAGGCTGCTAAAGAATCCAATACACTAACAATTCGAAATACATCTAGCTTTTTCTTGGTATCAAGTTCTTTTACAATAAATCCTTTTCTAGGAAGATACTCGAGTAAATTGTCTGAAGCTAGTTGTATCAAAGCTTCCCTTACAGGAGTTCTACTTACTCCTAATTTTTCGCATAATACCGATTCATTTATCTTATGCTTAGGAAGTAAGGTTCCGTTCTGAATTCTTTCAGTTATATAATCATATACGAGATCTTTTAATGATTGATATCTATTTTTGATAGCGTTTCCTCCTAAGCAAAAAGTTTATATATATAGTATACAATATATAATTCGAAATTCTTGTCTTTTATATTAGCTTAGCACCATCTTTTACAGACTTCAATATCCCTATTATTTATTATTATATTTAAGATATAAAACGACTTGTTGTTTTTCAAGTTGATATAGCTTATAGCATTAGAAAAAATGCAGTTTTTTTTAAAGAATTTTTAAGAATAAAATAATAAAGCATTGAAAAATAGATAAGTTAATTATATAATTCGATATGTAAAATATTTTCAGACTATTCTGTACTATATACAATATACAATATAAAGTATATTTTTAGCGTTTGTTTTAATTTTTTTAAACTATTTGTATTAGATACCTTAATGTCAAGAAATAAACCCAAGAAAACACTAGGTAAAAACTGTAATGTGGAAGGGGGTGGGGTATAAAATATACAATATATTATATACAAAATAAAATTCATGTTTCAACAAGACCATTTTTACAAAGTAATAAAATTAGAGGTGGAAAAATATGAGTGAGAATAACTTTAAAGATGTGCAAGATGGAACAAAAGCGGTATGGGCAGGAGAAAAAGAATCTCTTGCATATAATGCAACCCAAGTTCCAGTAGTTCTTAGTGTAGCCTACAATTACGATGACGTGGATGAATGGCAAGAAGTTGCCCTTGGAAATAAACCTGGTTATACCTATAATCGAATGGCAAATCCGACTGTTCAAGCCCTGGAAGAAAAATTGAGGATACTCGAGGGGGCAGAGGAAGCTGTAGGTTTTTCTTCAGGAATGGCTGCTATTAGTAGTACATTATATACATTTCTAAGACCGGGAGATCGGGTTGTATCAGTTAAAGATACTTATGGAGGAACCAATAAAATTTTTACTGAATTCTTGCCCAATCTTGATGTCGATGTGACATTGTGTAATACCGGAAACCATAAAGAAATTGAAGCTGAAGTGGCCAAAGGGTGTAAAGTGCTATATTTAGAGTCTCCTACTAACCCTACTATGAAAGTTACTGATATTGAGAGGCTAGCAAGAGTCGGAAAATCAGTGGGTGCATTAGTTATCATAGATAATACGTTTGCTACTCCAATTAATCAAAATCCTCTTCAATTAGGAGTTGATATTGTAGTCCATAGTGCAACTAAATTCTTAAGTGGACATGCAGATGCATTAGGTGGCATAGTATGTGGCTCTGAAAAATTAATGAAAAAAGTCTATCATTTTCGTGAAATTAATGGGGCAACTATGGACCCGTGGTCAGCCTACCTTATTTTAAGAGGGATGAAAACGTTAAAGCTTCGTGTACGGCAACAAGAAAAAAGTGCAATGGAAATTGCAAAGTATCTTCAAAAGAAAAAGCTTGTTGACGCAGTTTATTACCCGGGATTGGAAGCGCATCCACATCATGATATCGCAAAGAAACAAATGAGAGGGTTCGGTGGGATATTAAGTTTTGTATTAAAAGATGAAATGAAAGCTATCAAAATTTTATTATCAAAATTAAAATATGCAAACAAAGCTGGGAACCTTGGAGCCGTTGAAACGATATATGGGCCTGCAAGAACGACCAGCCATGTTGAATGTACTATTGAAGAGCGTAAAGCCCTTGGTATCCCAGAAGGTTTAGTTCGTATCTCTGTAGGTATCGAGGATACAGAAGATCTTATAGCAGATTTAGAGCAAGCTTTTTCTTACTTAGAATCCAATTACCCTGTTAGCTGTAGTTGAAAGCATAAAATATTACTAATGGAAGAGGTATTGAAATATGACACATAGGATAGCATTACTTGGATTTGGTGTAGTTGGTCAAGGGTTAGCTGAAATTTTACAAGATAAAAGTGAGTCACTACGTAGTGGGTTTAACTTTGATGCAAAAATCGTTGCTATTTCTGATGTTATGAAAGGTTCCCTTTATGATCCAAAGGGGTTGGATCTTTCTTTAGCGTTACAAGCTGTAAAGGAAACAGGAAAATTAGATAGTTACCCTGAAACCCCTGGCTTGGTAAGAGGGTGGGATAGTTTTCAAACAATACGTGAGAGTAATGCAGACACTGTTGTTGAAATTACCTTTACTGATATAAAAACAGGACAACCTGCCATTGATCATTGTAAAGCAGCATTTGAAAGCAAAAAGAACGTAGTTATGAGTAATAAAGGTCCGGTTTCTCTAGCTTATCAAGAGTTAGCTGAATTAGCAAAAAAAAATGATGTTCGTTGGGGCTTTGAAGGAACAGTTATGAGTGGAACCCCAGCATTAAGAATGCCTCTGAGTTCATTGGCAGGGAACAGCATTTTTGAAATACGGGGGATTTTGAATGGAACAACTAATTATATCCTAACTAAAATGGAAGAAGGATTGAGTTATCAAGATGCACTGGCAGAGGCACAAGCTCTTGGTTATGCAGAGGCAGATCCGACTAGCGACGTTGAGGGATATGATGCTCAATATAAAGCTACCATTCTTGCTAACATTGTAATGGGTATTCCAATGAAACGAGAAGAAGTAGAATGTGAAGGGATTAGTCATCTTACGGAAGAGGACATTGAGTGGGCAAAATCTGAAGGGAAGAGATGGAAGTTAATTGCTAAATGTATAAAGGATGGCGATAAAGTCATTGCAAAGGTAGGACCTGAAGCTATACCTCTTACAGATCCTCTAGCTGGAGTTTTAGGTGCACAAAATGCTATTACTTATGATTGTGATTTAGCGGGCCCGATTACCTTAATTGGAGCCGGAGCTGGACGTAAAGAAACAGGATTCTCGATTCTTATTGATTTAATCAACATTAACCGTGATCAATTATAATTATAATTCGTTTCAGTCTTAAAGTTATAAGTTAAAAATTACTTATCTTGAGGTGATTTTGTATGATATTTACTGACAAATTAATAAATAAAAATAAGATGTTTCTTGCTGGGGAATGGGTATCTCGTGATAAATGCATTGAAGTCTTGGATCCACAGGATCATAGTTTAATCACAACAGTTCCAGCTGCTAATGAAAGCGACGTCATATATACAATAGAAGAAGCAAAAAAAGGAGTTAAAATAGCAGCAGATATGCCAACACACGATAGAATTGCTATTCTTCATCGTGCTGCGGACTGGATCCTTGAAAATAAGGAAAGATATGCGACTACTATTGCTCGTGAGGGAAGTAAAACAATTAAAGAAGCAAGAAAAGAAGTACTACGTTGTATTGAAACACTTCGTATAAGTGCTGAAGAAGCAAGGAGAATTAATGGAGAAACCATTTCGTTTGATCAAATGCCCGGAAGCGAAGATCGCATAGGTTACTATTATCGTTTTCCTATTGGCATTATTGTAGCTATAACACCTTTTAACGATCCATTAAATCTTGTTGCACATAAAGTGGGTCCTGCTATTGCTGCTGGGAACGCTATTATTGTAAAACCAGCAACTGTAACACCATTAAGTGCTCTCTTATTGGCAGAAGCTTTTGAAAAAGCCGGTTTGCCACCGAAAATTTTATCCGTCATTACTGGTCATCCAGGTGACATGGGAGATAGCCTAATTACTCATTCAGCTATACGAATGATTTCTTTTACAGGAGGACTTGCCACTGGCAAAGCAATTATTCAAAAAGCCGGTTTGAAAAAGATATGTATGGAGCTTGGATCAAACTCACCCGTTATTGTATTGAAAGATGCTGATTTAGAAGAAGCTGTGAAATCAACTGTTTCTGGAGCATTTTGGGCAGCAGGACAAAATTGTTTAGGGGTACAGAGAATATATGTCCAAGAAGGTGTTTATCATGATTTTATTGGTAAATTTATAGATCGTACTCAACAATATCGAGTAGGTGATAAATTATTAGAAGAAACAGATATGGGACCAATGATCTCCGAAAAAGAAGCAAAACGTGTTGAAAGTTGGGTAAATGAAGCTGTTGAGAAAGGTGCAAAGTTGCTTTGTGGTGGAAAACGTGAAGGGTCTTTTTATCAACCTACTGTTCTAGTTAACGTACCAGAAAATTGTAAATTGGCAACTGAAGAGGTTTTTGGCCCAGTTGTTACCATTTATAATGTTCCTGATCTTGATACAGCTATCTCCCAATCTAATCGTGTAGATTTCGGACTGCAAGCAGGTATATTCACTCGTGATTTAGATAAGGCATTTAGAGCAATACGTAAACTTGATGTAGGTGGAGTTATGGTAAATGATAGCTCAGATTATCGCATTGATGCGATGCCTTTCGGAGGTGTAAAAGGTTCTGGTTTAGGTCGTGAAGGAATTAAGTTTGCACTTCAAGAAATGACTGAACCAAAAGTTGTTTGTTTTAAAGTTAATAATAAAACAATATGATGACATAAAGATTCTGATTTTTCTGTAAGAATATAAATTTTGCATATTGTTATCTATTAAAATAAGTACTTGTAGAGTAGTAAACGAGGAGGAGACTAGATGCCAAACACAAATGATACCAATGAAAACCAGTTGAAACGTTCAATGAAAAGCAGGCATTTGTTCATGATTTCGCTAGGTGGTGTAATTGGAACGGGTCTTTTTCTGAGCAGTGGATATACAATTAGCCAAGCTGGACCAGGAGGTACGATTCTCGCTTACTTAGTAGGCGGGTTAATCATGTACCTTGTCATGTTATGCCTAGGCGAACTAACTGTTGCTATGCCAGTAACAGGTTCATTTCAAACTTACGCTACCAAATATATCGGTCCTGCTACTGGATTTACTATTGGTTTAATGTACTGGCTTACTTGGGTGGTAACGGTAGGTTCCGAATTTACTGCCTCTGGACTGTTGATGCAGAGGTGGTTTCCTAACACTTCTGTTTGGATGTGGAGCGCCGTCTTTGCGATTCTAATTTTTTTACTTAATTCCTTTTCAGTAAAAATATTTGCAGAAACCGAATTTTGGTTTTCAGGTATTAAAATAATTACTATTATCTTATTTATTGTACTTGGAGGATCTGCAATGCTTGGATTTATTCCAATGGATGATAGAGCCTCTGCCCCCATGCTTTCTAATTTCACTGCAGATGGGGGTCTTTTCCCAAATGGCCTGCTTCCAGTTTTTATGGCCATGATTTCCGTTAATTTTGCCTTTTCAGGAACAGAACTTATTGGCATTGCTGCTGGAGAAAGTGAAAATCCAGAAAAAGACGTTCCAAGATCTATTAGAAATGTAATTTGGCGAACAATGTTTTTCTTTGTTGGTGCAATTTTTGTGTTATCTGGTTTAATCTCTTGGGAAGAAGCAGGAGTCATTGAAAGTCCATTTGTGATGGTTTTTGACAACATCGGAATTCCTTATGCAGCTGATATTATGAACTTTGTTATTATTACAGCTTTACTCTCAGTAGCAAACTCTGGTCTATATGCATCTACTCGTATGTTATGGTCTCTTTCAAATGAGAAAATGATAAGTTCATTTTTTGGAAAGATAACGTCAAATGGAGTACCATTGAATGCTTTAGTTATAAGTATGGCAGTAGCTTGTTTATCTCTATTATCTAGTGTATTTGCACCTGATACAGTTTATGTAGTACTTGTGGCTATATCAGGATTTGCAGTAGTAGTAGTTTGGATAGGGATTGTTTTATCTCAATACATGTTCCGTAAACATTTTTTGAAAATGGGTGGAGATGTTAAAAATTTAAAATTCCGTACACCACTTTATCCTTTTGTACCCATTGCTGCTTGTGTTTTGTGTCTTGCTTCTTGTATAGGTCTTGCTTTTGATGCGAGCCAAAGAATTGCTCTGTATTGTGGAGTACCTTTTATTATTTTATGCTATCTCTTCTACTATATGAAAAATCGAGGAAATACGAATCAGATAAATTCTTATAATGAAACGGATGATTATATTAGGAATATTAAGTAAAGAGCTTTTTTGCTAATGGGTGCGTTAGCTGAAATTTGAACTTCCCTAAGGGCTGTTGTTTCTTTATACAACTAGGACAATTTAGTTCAACTTAGTACAAAAATAAATAAAAGCATACGTTGGTGATTCATACCATCGTATGCTTTAAATTTCATTCACTTTTAGTTAATCTAGAAATTTCTAATTTTAATGATTAATATTCGTTGAAAAATTGCTGAATTTCTTTTGGATCATCTGTTTTTGTTAATGCAAGCATCGTCAAAATACGTGCTTTTTGAGGATTAAGTGAGTCCGCTGTAACAAAATTATTTTCATCGTCAATCTTTTCTCTCGTAACAATACCATTTCCTACACGGCTAGAGCGAGTAATAATCACGCCTTTTTTGACAGCGTCTTTAGCACCCTCAAAAGCAGTATCAGAAGTTAAACCGTTTCCTTCACCTGCTATTATAATCCCTTTAGCTCCTGCTTTCACAGATGCATCGTAAAAATATCTACTATCATTTTGATAGCTATAAATAATGTCCACTTGAGGAAGTGTATCTAGTTTTGATACATCAAACACCGATTTGGTTGTATGTTTACGAGTAGGTTCATTGTAGAAAAATATTTTATTACCTGCGATTGCTCCTAAATAGCCTTGTTCCTCCGATTGGAATGTATCTGTCATGGTTGTATTGGTTTTTGTTATATAACGTGCAGAACCTATCCGGTCATTTAATGAGATTAAAACACCTTTGTTCTTAGCATCTTTACTAGCAGCAATTTTTACAGCATTATATAAGTTTAAAGGTCCATCTGCACTTATAGCTGTAGCCGGTCTCATTGACCCAACAATCACGACAGGTTTGTTGCTTTTTACGACCAGATTCAGAAAGTAAGCAGTTTCTTCTAAGGTATCTGTTCCATGCGTTACGACAATACCATCAACGTCTTTAGATTTTAATAACTCATTAATTCGTTTCGCCAACTTTAATAAAGTTTTATTATCCATATTGTTACTGCCAATATTGGCGATTTGTTCACCACTCACATTTGCTACTTGTTTTAGTTCAGGAACAGCTTTAATTAGTGTTTCAACACCAAGTGCACCTGCTTGATAACCAGTTGTGTCAGTATTGGACGTAGCAGAACCTGCAATCGTTCCACCAGTAGCTAAAATTTTCACATTGTTTAACTTTGGATTTGTTGAAGTTGCTTCTACTCTCTCTTCTTTTGGATTACTATTTGCTGAGCTATGGATAACAGTGATAGATCCAAAAAGTAATAGTGTAACTGATAGAAACGTGATTCCTAGATATTTTTTTATGTTCATGTCTAGTTAGCTCCTTCTTTATTAATTATTAAATTATGTATGACATAGAAAATACTATCATATTTTGATATTTCTTACATGATTTTTATTCAGTTGGAAAAAACCATAGAAATTAAGAATGTTAGCTTCCTTGTAGAATCGTCATACGGCGGCATTCCTGTATTAACTGAAATACTAAAAAGTATGTGAAGAAATCTACTAAAAATAACAGGTGCATTAGCTGAAGCTCTGAGCTGTCTTTAAGGCAGCTTTTTTGGGGCAGAACAGTAACGTCCCATAAGACATATAGTGAACAAATAAAAAAAGACAGTGTACCACGCTGCCTCATTTTGTATGAATTAAAGAAAACGAAGAATTATTTAATCTTATCTAGTGAAATTATTCTATGTTTTAATTCTGAATTCATATCTAAAACACCTATCACAATTTGATTATCTTCCGTAAATGTTATGTATCTGAAATAATCATCATCAGAAATCAACAAATCGGTGTCATTCGTCGTTTTTTCCATTTTGGCAAATACATCTACTGTGTACTCAAGGTGAAAAAAATCGTCAAATCCCTTGCTTGAGCTACCTACCCAGGTATACAGAAAATCTTTCAGTGTGATTTGTTCAATCACCGATAATTGTTGTTTGAACTTTAACTTATCTACTGTTACGCTTATCATCTTTCATCACTCCTTAACGAATATTAATTAGAAGTCTCCTTCAACAATGCTATTTGCGTATCAATCCGTTTACAGTTTATAAAGGATAAAGGATAAATGAAAGTTTATGTCGAAATTCAAGTAAGAGATTTAATTAATTCTAAGTTGTTTTATAGTCAATATTTTGACACTAAAAGGTTAATCTTAGAGAGTTAATTAGTTTTATAGCTTGAACGAGTCTTATACAGAGAATTGACTAATAAGGAACAAGAATTATTAGTATGGGTTAAAAAACAAAGCAAAGAATTACAGTTTAAAGCATATACTAATTAGTTACTCCTATCTTTTTGATCGATAAGGGGTAGACCTCTTCTCTTCAATTCCTCTTCTAGAACGAGGATGAATTTTTTTTCTAAGTCTAATTCAATTGCTTTAAGGTATGAGTCTATCAATAGTTGATCATTTAATTTTTTCATATCTTCCCTCTTTTATTTCTTTAAAACCCTGTTTAAACATACAATATAAGTATTTATTATTAAGTGATAAATAAAAATATAATAACTCAAGTAAGACAAATTATAGTAATTAACGAAGATAGTCTCCAACTTAACATATTGAGTGAACTTTTTTGTAACAAATGGGGTTCATATTTATTCTATATTTCAATCTACATAAAACAACATATACCGACATCATTAAACACAATATATTTAACTTTCCTGGTTTACATAATACAAATTATTAACATAAAAGTTAAAAGTCCCTGATTAAAATAATAATTTATTTTGCTATCAATAGACGTTTTTCAATTAAGTGGTTTTTTTTTGAAGATCGTAGCTTAACTTATCCAACTAAAGGGGATTTATTTCATAAGGGGGTGCTGCGGCACCCCCTTATTGAAGTAAAGGTAGGATTTAATATGAATATTGGTGATTTGATATTTCAACTAGTTTTCCTTATTTTTATATTTGGGATTTTTTCTGGTGTGTTTTTTTCTTGTTCTTTCTCTCGTTACTAAACAGCCAAGCAAATCAGAAAGCATTGAACAAAAGTTGATAGAATAATTGATTTACTTGAAAAGGATAAGAAAAAGTAATCTTTTTTGTCCTTTTTAACTTAATTTTCACCTCACAGTTTGTGTCAACCCAACAAACCTGTATGAACTAACGGGTGCGTTCGTATTATAAGGTTAGCCAGTTTTTACTGGTTGACCTTTTTTTAATAGAATCTATTATATCAGTAGCCAGGGTAGG
>NZ_JBYSYV010000038.1:0-27403 GCF_058783805.1 Peribacillus sp. FW305-BF15
TGGAACGGAAGGTACGAGACTCCTGCGGGAAAAGCGCGTCTAGGGGAGACCCCGCAGGCGAAAGCCGAGGAGGCTCCACGACCGCCCGCGGAAAGCGAGTGCCTGGAGTGGAAATCAACGTCCAAATAGACAAACTCGATTTTCATCGAGTTTGTCTATAGTCTGAGAAGGTGCCTTGTATGGCACCTTCTTTCTTTATCTTGACTTCAATTCTTCTCTTATCCGTACCGCTGCTTTGGGGAAATCGGTTATGATGCCGCTGCACCCCAATTTGAATAACCGCTTCATCTCGGTTTCTTCATTAATGGTATAGGGCCTTACAGGAACACCCATACTAACCGATGATTGAATGAGTGCATCAGGGGCAGCCCGGATATTTGGGTGAATTGCACTTCCGCCTATTGCCTTGGCATATATCCACGGCATGTATAGGCCATCCCTATATAGCGGTGCCGTTTCCAATTCTGGTGCCAATCGATGGCAATTGACCAAACTGTAATGATTGAAAGAAGAAAGGATTATCCTTTCCTCCATTTCGTAGGTACGGATGAGCCGGATGACTTTCTCTTCCAAGCCTGGATACAGAAAAACCGTATTTTTCAATTCAATATTGCAAAAAAGCTGATTATCATTAAGCCAAATAAACAGTTCTTCAAGCGTGGGAATCTTTTCTTCACCAAAATTACCCTTATGGGTTGCGGAAGCATTAAGGGTTTTCAACTCCTTTAATGTCCGGTCTTTTACATACCCCGAGGCATTCGTGGTCCGATCGAGCTTTTCATCATGGATGATGACCACTTCTCCATCTTTCGAGAGCTGGACATCCGTTTCAATTCCGTCCGCACCGACACGGGCAGCTTCCTTGAACGCCGACATCGTATTTTCCGGATGAGTTCCTGCAGAGCCTCGATGTGCAAAGATTAAGGTCATGATGAAACGCCGCCTCTCTCAAAAATTGTTATACACCGATTTTATGAACAGAAACAGCAAATTATTTTCATCTAGATCAATTCTACAATCAAAACGCAGGTGATTATTTTCTGCATAGAAGGTTCCTTTCCTCAAATCACTCCATTCCCTTTTACTATGTGCCGCTTTTTAAACCAAACAAAAACGCCTTTTATTTATGGGATTTGCTGCAAAATCCAATAAATAAAAGGCGTTTAATTTTTTTAACCGGCGTAAAAAGATTTGAAGTTGCCGATTAGAAAAAATCACGAAGCAACTTCTTCCTGTCCTTTACCTCCAGACGGAGAGTTCCTATTTATATTTAGCGGCTCTAGCCTTTATAAGGTCAATAGTTACCCTGAGTCTTAACAACCGGTATTACCCTACCCCTGTCAAGAAGCTTTATGTTCGAGGCGCAGCTTATCGGCAACCATGGCAATGAATTCGGAATTTGTAGGTTTTGCCTTTGTCATGCTTACGGTATAGCCGAAAAGAGATGATATGGATTCTATATTTCCACGGCTCCAGGCCACTTCAATCGCATGCCGGATAGCACGTTCAACTCGGCTGGCCGTAGTATTGTATTTTTTTGCGATATCCGGATATAAAACTTTGGTGATGGAACCCAATAATTCTATATCATTATATACCATGGATATGGCTTCCCTTAAATACAAATATCCCTTAATATGTGCAGGCACTCCAATCTCATGAATGATGCTGGTGATGCTTGCATCAAGGTTCTTCGGTTTGGATTCATTTTGGGGACGATAGCTAAATTGACTATGATTTTTTAAAACCGCCTGCCCTTTACCGCTTACCTGACGGATGTGATTGGCCAGATTTTCCATATCAAATGGTTTCAGGATGAAATAAGACGCACCCAAATCAACTGCTTTTTTCGTAACATCTTCTTGACCAAAGGCAGTAAGCATTATCACATTAGGCATGGCACCCCGTTTTACTTCACGAAGTTTCTCAAGTACACCTAACCCATCTAAATGAGGCATGATAATATCGAGGATCAAAATATCCGGATCAACGCTTTCTAGCATACCCAGGCAATCTTGACCGTTATGTGCCACCCCAATCACTTCCATGTCTTCCTGTGCAGAAATGTATTCTTCCAGAAGGCCAACAAGTTCTCTATTATCATCTACAACGCACACCTTAATTTTTTTCACGCTTGATTTCCTCCTCAACTACAATTGGTCTTTTTTTCTATATGACTAAATTCTATTGTAATTGAACTTTTCGACAATGGAAACTAAATTCCTTTTATTTTTGAAAAAATATAAGGAATTCAATATTATTCTCCGGATATCTCTTGTTTTCGACTTCGTTTGCTATTGGAATAAACCGTTTGTCGAAAAATCTTCATATCGTTTTCATTTTATCACATCGTTCCAAAAAAACCTCTATTTTTTGAAGAAATCAAAATTAATTCCGATCCAAACCTATGCTAATCATAATTTTCCATTAAAAAGGGGCATCCAAAAGGATACCCGGATTCTTAGCTTGCCTTTTCATAATTATCTTTGTCGTATATATTTATACCGGCTTCGTTTAACATCCATTCGATATGGACTCCATACCCACTTGTAGGATCATTAACGAATACATGGGTGACTGCACCGATTAATTTCCCATTTTGAATGATAGGACTGCCGCTCATACCTTGAACGATCCCACCCGTTTTTTGAAGCAATTCTTTATCCGTCACTTTTAAGACCATTCCTTTGATTGCAGGAAACTTCTGTGGGATGGAACTGACGATTTCGACATCGAATTCCTCCACTTCAGAACCATTCACCACTGTAAGGATTTTTGCTGGCCCTTCCTTTACCTCATGGGAAAGGGTGATGGGGAGTGGTTTGTCGTTAATTCCATTTTTAAAATCTTGATTTAATTTCCCAAAAATGCCAAAGGGACTATTACGATTGATATTTCCTATTTTTTCTTTATTGGAAGAAAAGCGTGCCAATTTTTCTCCCGGATCACCATTGCTTCCTTTTTCGATGGATGTGACCGTCGATTGAACGATCTGTCCGTCCTTAACAACAATCGGCTTTTTTGTATCCATATCGGATATGACATGTCCCAACGCCCCATATTTTTTTGAATCCGGGTGATAAAACGTCATTGTTCCGATGCCAGCTGCCGAATCACGGATATACAAACCCAATTTGTAAGTTCCTTCATTCTTATCTTTTAGCGGGAATAAGGTACTATGAAGCACTTTATTATCACGGTTAATGACAATTTTCAACGCCTCACCCTTTTCACCTGCCTGCTGAACAAAAGGGGTTACATCCCCCATCTTCTTTATCGTCTGACCATTGATTTCTGTAATAATATCACCGATTTCAATTTTCGCTTTTTCTCCCGGTGATTTTTTCCCCTGCGCCGTATCAATAAGATGATGACCTACTACGAGCACCCCAAGAGTATTAAGCTTCACTCCAATGGATTGGCCTCCAGGCATGACCCTAAAGTCTTTTAACACCCTGATGTCGACCTTTTTGGCAGGCAAGCCTGCTACATCGAGTAACACTTCATTCGTACCTGGTTTCTCGGCACCAAGCGTAATCGAAGCTTGTTCATCATGAAGTGAAATTCCATCACTGGATCCCGAAGTTTTTGCAGAAACAGGCAATGATTTGGAAATACTATATTGACTTCCTTCAAATAGTACAAGATGATTTGGAATTAAAAAATATTCACGAGATGGCTGGTATAACCCTAATGTTAATAGCGAAACAAGGAGAATTCCACCGATGATCCTGTTTATCCATATAAATTTCAATCCATTCACTCTCCTCGCTCTCTGAAACTTTATGGCTACACCTTTAATTTAGCCCTCATGACAGTCATTTATAACAGGTGCAAAAAATAAAAGCTATCCGTTTTTGGATAGCTTTACAATGAATGCTTATGATAAGTTTAAATAATCTTCTTACAGGCCCATCAAGATGTAATCTTCAGCCTTTTGGCCAGCTGGATTAATTCATTGGCATGTTGTTTCGTCAAGTCCGTAATCTCTACTCCCGAAATCATCCTGCCAATTTCTTTTATTTTTTCAGTTTCAATTAGCGGCTTGACCGAGGTATTCGTCCGTCCGGCCCTTACATTTTTCGCTATGAAAAGGTGAGTATCCGCCATGGCTGCCACCTGTGGCAAATGGGATATGCACAAAACTTGTGATCCAGTTGCCACTTTATAAATCTTTTCGGCAATGGATTGTGCAACCCGTCCGCTCACACCTGTATCCACTTCATCAAATATAATCGACGTTATCCCTTGATGCTTGGAGAAAATGCTTTTCAAAGCCAGCATGATCCTCGACAGTTCTCCACCAGATGCGATTTTAGAAAGAGGTTTTAACGGTTCACCTGGATTGGTGGAAATATAAAATTCCATTGAATCCAGCCCTGACTGATTAATGCCCCTATCTGACAATTCATCGAAAGTATAGGCTGTCTGAAGGAAATGAGGTTCAAAAATTGTTTTTTCCATATATAGATCCTTTAATTCCTGATGAATCTTTTTGGTTAGCTGCTGAGCGAATTTCTGGCGAAGTTCAGACAGATTCTTTGCTTCGACGATAAGATCTGCCTTGATGGATTTCATTTCCTTTTCAAGCTTCGCGATATGGGTTTCCCTATTTTGCAGCTTTTCGACTTCTTCTTCAATTGCGGCCCCATATTCCAGGATTTCCTCGATGGTCCGTCCGTATTTACGCTTTAATTGATTTATTTCATTAAGTCGACTTTCAATGAATTCAACACGTTCTGTATCATAATCCAAAGAGTCCAATTGGTCACGTATGTTTGACACAGCCTCTTCGAGCAGGAAGTAGCTATTTGAAACGGTTTCAGAGCTGTGCTTTAAACCTTCATCAAGCCCTGCCGCTTCCTCCAAATTATTCATGGCTACGGAAAGCCAATCAATTGCATGCTGCTCACCATTTAAAGCATTATAACTGGTTTGCAGCGCTTCATGGATTTTTTCGAAATTATTAATTTTCTTCCGTTCTTCCATCAATTCTTCATCTTCGCGTAATTTCAAATCAGCTTTTTGGATTTCATCGAATTGAAACTGGATCAAATCAAGGCGGTGGACCATTTGCTGTTCATTTTGGCTCAAACCATTCAATTGTTTAGAAGCAGTTTCATATCGTTTATATAGCTTTTGGTATTCAGTGAGTGCAGATGCGATTTTTTCACCGCCGAATTGATCGAGCAGCGGAAGATGGAGTCGTTCATCCATTAATTCCTGATGTTCATGCTGACCATGGATGTCTATCAATGTTCGCCCTATCTCACGTAAAGTGGAAATCGTCACCAGCTTCCCATTTACCCTGCAAACGCTTTTACCGCTTTGTGAGATATCCCTTCGAAGTATCGCCATCCCATCATTCATATCCAGGCCAAACTCTTCCGCTTTGGCAAAGACCGGGTGTTTTTCATCTTCAATTTGGAATAATCCTTCTATTTCAGCCTTCGACTCACCATGCCGAATGAACTCTGCAGAACCACGTCCCCCAACCAACAGATGAACGGCATCTATTATGATTGACTTCCCTGCCCCTGTTTCTCCTGTCAAGACCGTCAAGCCTTTCTCAAATGAAACGGACAGGCTGTCTATGATCGCAAAATTCCTAATCGATAGTTCTGTTAACAAACTAGATCACCTCACAACATTATTAGAGCATGTCCAAGAATTTGCCGGAAATGATCTTTGCATCTTCCTCGGAACGGCAGATAATTAAACATGTATCGTCGCCGCCGATCGTCCCGAGTATTTCTTGCCAATTTAAATTATCAATCAATGCACAGATGGCCTGGGCATTACCCGGGAGCATTTTCATAACCAGCAAATTGTTGGCTGAGTCAATGCGTACAAAGGCATCGACAAGGATTCTCTTTAATTTTTGAAGTGGATTGAAACGTTGGTCGGCCGGCAGACTGTATTTATACCTTCCATCCGTTAAAGGAACTTTTACAAGG
This sequence comes from Peribacillus sp. FW305-BF15, assembly GCF_058783805.1. NCBI lineage: Bacteria > Bacillati > Bacillota > Bacilli > Caryophanales > Bacillaceae > Peribacillus > Peribacillus sp. FW305-BF15. The sequence goes on from NZ_JBYSYV010000038.1 coordinate 5,958, forward strand.
TGAAGCTCTTTAATATCCCTTGAAACGGTGGCTTGAGTTACATTGTATCCAGCTAATTTCAATTCTTCAACTAACTCATCCTGTGTTTCGATATCATTATTCGTTATAATGTCCCTTATTTTTATATGTCGTTGTCCTTTATTCATAAGTAGAAGCACCTCTTCTCAACTGTTGCTCATTTAATGGTAATGGTATCACTTTCAATATTAATGTTATCGGATTTTTATGCAATTGTACAACTTTTTTCTCTAAAATGAATACAAGTCTAATTTTTGCACTTACCTATTTTATGTATCCACTCATAAATGATTCAATTCCATGACGACAATGCATAGTCAAAAAGCTCCTTTAGCCAACCATTCAGCCAAAGGAGCCATACAAAGTTCTAGCTATTCTTTTTTAAATTGGGCATGGGCCTCTCCAACGATGTCATCAACCGTTTTCGAAAGCAATAATGCTCCATCTTCCTTCGGCCCTTGCCAGTGTAAGTGAAGTAAGAATTCAATATTTCCATCACCGCCGGTAATCGGTGAGAAGGAGGCATCCTTAATATCATAGCCTTCCTTTAAAGAAAAAGAAATGATCTTATCCAACACTTGTTTATGGATTTTGGGATCACGAACAATCCCCTTTTTACCCACTTGATCCTTCCCGGCTTCGAATTGCGGTTTAACCAAGGCAACGACATCACTATTCGGGACGAGCAAGGTCTTTAGTACCGGTAAAATTAACGTAAGCGAGATGAAGGAAACATCAATGCTTGCGAAGTTTGGCATCTCCCCGTCGAGATCGGCGGGTGTAACATAACGGAAATTGGTTCTTTCCATTACTTTTACCCGCTCATCTTGCCTAAGCTTCCAGGCAAGTTGATTATAGCCGACATCAAGCGCATAAGACATTATGGCGCCATTTTGCAAAGCACAATCCGTAAACCCGCCAGTTGATGATCCGATATCAAGCAGTATTTTTCCATTCACTTGTAAATCGAACTCCCTTAATGCCTTCTCAAGTTTAAGACCGCCTCTTGAAACGTAAGGCATGACTTTTCCTTTGATCGTGAATTCTAGATCGACCGGCACTTTTTCCCCCGGTTTTTCGTATCTCTCTTCATTCGCGTAGACAAGGCCTGCCATAACCATACGCTTCGCTTTTTCACGTGTATCGGCCAAGCCTTGTTCTACAAGTAATACATCCACTCTTTCTTTCATCACTTTCATATTTTCAGGCCCTTTTTTCTTTTTTGGGTGTTATCATTTTAATCTTTTTGATGGCTGTATCAGTCGTCAGACCGATTTCTTCAAGAAGTTCATCGACGCTTCCATGTTCAATGAAATAATCAGGTATCCCCATTCGATCTATAATTGCCCCATAAAATCCTTGATCATGAGCATATTCAAGAACAGAACTACCAAAACCACCTTGAAGAACCGCTTCTTCTATTGTCAGGATTGGCATTTTTTCACCAAGGAGACTGCTTAGCATGTTCTCATCCAAAGGCTTAATGAACCGGGCATTGACCACCTTCACTGAATAATCCTCTTTCTCGAGCAGTTCTGCCGCTTCAAGAGCCATGGGAATCGTTGTGCCGAAAGTTAAGATGGCAGCATCCGTTCCTTCTTTAAGAACTTCCCACGAACCGATCGGAATCTGCTGTAATTCAGCATCCATCTCTACTCCCCAACCATTCCCACGAGGGAAACGCATGGCAATCGGACCATCATTATATTTTAAGGCCGTATTGACCATATGCTGGCCTTCGTTTTCATCTTTCGGCATCATCAGCACCATATTCGGTACGTGGCGCAAGAAAGCAATGTCGAAAACGCCTTGATGCGTTTCACCATCGGAACCAACCAATCCGGCACGATCGATTCCTATGAATACGTTCAAATTTTGACGGCAAATATCATGCACCACCTGGTCATAAGCCCTTTGCAGGAAGGTTGAATATATAGCCAGGAATGGTTTCATTTTTTGCGTTGCCAATCCGGCTGCAAAAGTTGCAGCATGCTGCTCGGCAATCCCTACATCATAGAAACGCTCTGGGAACTCTTGAGAGAAGCCCACCAATTTCGAACCTACGGGCATTGCAGGTGTAATCGCGACAATCCGCTCATCGTCACGGGCTAGCCTGCTGACAGTATCGCTTACGAGAGCGCTCCAAGCAGGACCCTTACTAGGGGATTTCACGAAATCACCTGTCTCGATCTTATATGGGCCAGTCCCATGCCAGTTCCCGGTTGTGTCCAACTCGGCAGGAGAATATCCCTTGCCTTTTTTCGTGATGACATGCAGCAGGACCGGTCCCTTCGTTTTCTTGGCATATCTTAAATTCTCAAGCAATTCTTCATAATTATGTCCATCTACTGGTCCAAGATAAGTGAATCCGAGTTCTTCGAAAAAGATTCCTGATACCAATAAATATTTCATGCTATCCTTCAAACGTTCAGCTGTAGCCGCAAGTTTACCACCGACTGCAGGAATTTTTTTCAAAAGCAGCTCCAATTCATCTTTTGCCCAGTTATATTTACCTGCTGTCCGCAATCTTCCCAATATCGTGTGTAAGGCACCTACATTGGGGGCTATGGACATTTCATTATCATTCAGGATAACGATCATGTCCTTTTTTTCATCACCGATATGATTCAACGCTTCAAGCGCCATCCCCCCTGTTAGGGCACCGTCTCCGATTACAGGCAAAATAAAGCTGTTTTCCCCTTTGATATCACGTGCAGCCGCCATCCCCATTGCAGCTGAAAGGGAAGTCGAACTGTGACCGGTTTCCCAAACATCATGGGGGCTTTCAATCATTTTAGGAAAACCGCAAAGACCTTTATATTTCTTTAAGGTGTCGAACTCTCCTGCTCTGCCAGTCAGGATTTTATGGACATAGGATTGATGTCCGACATCCCATAAAATTTTATCATTCGGACTGTCGAATTCTTTATGCAAGGCTATAGTCAACTCGACGACACCTAAATTGGGACCAATGTGCCCACCGGTCACCGATAATTTTTCCACAAGGAATTTCCGTACTTCCACACTTAACTCGACAAGTTCTTCATTATTCATCTTCTTCAAAAAAGAAGGGTCTTTTATAGATAGAAGATCCAAACAGGACCACTCACTTTCTGTCATTTTCGGTGGTTAGCATAAACAAAGCCTCATGAAAGAGGGCTATGGAAGACTTGACCGAAAAATTGGTTTTAAGTTAAAAAATAGCCGCCAACACCCAGGTGATTTCGGCGGCTTATTATACCTATTTTATCACGTATCTCAATTAAAAAATTCATTTTGATTTTCACATATTTTTGCACAATGAGTATACCACAAAACCTCAATTGATAACAAATTTAGCCACAATCAATGATTACGGTTCGCAATTAAATCAGTTAGTTCATTCAACAAACCCGTTTGTAAGGTTGTTTTTCCTAAAGCGGCATGGGCAAGTTCTATATGATGTTCCAACTTTTGCTTTGCCCCTTGAAGGGTTAGTAAAGAAGGATATGTGCTTTTATGATTCCCCACATCACTGCCAACCGGCTTGCCGATCAACTCGACTGACCCTTCAATATCCAGAATATCATCGCGAATTTGAAAAGCAAGCCCCAGGTGGTATGCAAAGTCACGTAAATGCAGTTGCTGTTCTTCACTCGCCCCTGCTAATATAGCACCGGAAAGGATGCTTGCAGTCAATAACTTCCCTGTTTTATGTTCATGTATATACTCCAATTCCTGAAGGGTCAGCTGTTTATTCTCACCTTCCATATCGGCAACTTGCCCCCCAACCATTCCTTCGGCTCCGGCGGACTTCGCAATTTCACTTACAAGGTTCAGCTTCATTTCTGCCGTGACCTCGGGATTGGTCATATCCGTCACCAATTGAAAGCTATAAGTAAGAAGTGCATCACCTGCCAGTATGGCCACCGCTTCACCGAACACTTTATGATTCGTCGGTTTTCCGCGGCGGAGATCATCATCATCCATTGCCGGAAGGTCATCATGAATCAAAGAATATGTATGAATCATTTCAATGGCAGCCGCTGCAGGAATCCCTATCCTCAAGCTTTTTCCAAAGGCCTCCAAAACCGCAAAGACCAATAATGGGCGAATCCGTTTACCCCCTGCCTGCAGTGAATAGATCATGGCTTCTTTGACTACTGCCGGGGCTTTAAGTTTATTGACATATTCGACGATTTCCCGTTCTATAATTGCCTTATATTCATTAGAAAACATTTCAAAGGACGCCGTACCCATGTCATTCTTCCTCCTGTACAGCAAAGTTTTCAAGTTCCCCATCTTCGCGTAAAATTTGAGTCAACTGATCTTCAACAGCCTTAAGCTTTGAATGGCAAAGCCTTGATAAATCCATCCCTTGTTTATATATTGAAATGGCTTCTTCCAAGGGCACATCGCCTTCTTCCAACTGCTCTACAATTTTTTCGAGATTCTCCATCGCTTCTTCAAATGTAGCTTCCTGTTTTTTTGTCATGATTCAATCCGCTCCTTAATTTCTTTAATTTCACATTCAAGAGTTCCATCTTTTATCGAAACCGCTATCTTATCCCCTTTTGATACTTGCTGTGTACTTTTCACTAATGTCTCATCCTCAGCAAAAACCAATCCATAGCCCCGTTCCATGATTTTTAGTGGACTGAGAGCAGATAAAGTGGCTGTAATATGGACGAACTGCTGAGATTTATGCCGATAGATGGCTTCCATGGCCCTCCGTAAAACCTTTGCATGCTGCTGCAGTTCTTCTTTCGCATTTTTCACCGCTTGTTCAGGATGCTGCTTTTTCAAAATATCGTTCAGCTGATTCAGCTCATCTCTCTTTTTCATGAAATATCGCGTGCTGGTCCTCCCTAGCCTGTCCATCGTCTTGTCTAGTTGTTCCAGCTTCTGTTCGTACATTTTATGTGGGTAACGGAAGGCATAAGACCTCTCCATCCTGGTCAAACGGGTTCGTTCAAAATTCACTGCTTCTTGAATGGAGCGGGTCAATCGATTCTTGCGGTTCATCAGGCGTTCGAGTATTTCATTCAAGTGAGGAACCGCTAACTCTGCTGCACCAGTCGGTGTAGGAGCACGCATATCGGCGACAAAATCAGCAATCGTAAAGTCGGTTTCGTGACCGACAGCAGAAATTACAGGTATATCGGAATCATATATAGATTCAGCCACTATCTCCTCATTGAAGGCCCATAGTTCCTCGATCGACCCGCCGCCCCTTCCGACAATGAGAACATCGCTTTCCGCCCTTGCGTTCGCCATGGAAATTGCCTTGGCAATCGATTTAGCGGCATTATTCCCTTGTACAAGTGCTGGATAAACGATGATCTTGGCGATCGGATATCTCCGCTTGATGGTTGTCAGGATATCTCTTAATGCAGCTCCGGTCGGCGAAGTTATGACCCCTACAGACTTAGGGTACTGCGGGATCGGCTTCTTGTGTTCGGCCAAAAACAAGCCTGCCCCCTCCAGCTTTTTCTTCAGCTGTTCATAAGCAAGATATAAATCCCCCACACCATCAGGGGCCATGCTTTTCACATAAAGCTGATACTGTCCTCCAGCTTCATATAATGATATATCACCCTTAACAAGTACCTTCATGCCATTTTCAGGAAGGAATTTCATGCCTTTATTATTGGCGGCAAACATGACGGAGAGAAGTCGTGCCTTCTCATCCTTTAAAGTAAAATACATATGTCCGCTTGTATGTTGTTTAAAATTTGAAATTTCACCTTTTATGTATACATTTTGCAAATGGGGGTCGGCATCGAACTTCCTTTTGATGTACTTCGTTAAAGCCGACACACTCAAATATTGTTGGTTGCTCATATAATGTCTCCTTCCGATGGAAATCGGATATAAAGAAAACTCACCTATAGATTATCATAAATCCATGAATGGAAAAAAAGCGGTCTCCCGTTATTATAAAACAAGAGGTCCGCTTCTTTAAAATAATTTAACGTTTTTTTCAGCTTTTTAATGCTTGCTTGTTTGATTCAAGAGCTTTTTGAGCAGATTTGACCGTATTCTTCATAAGCATCGTAATCGTCATGGGACCAACGCCTTTAGGAACAGGTGTAATGTATGAAGCCTTATTTTTCACTTCATCAAACGCCACATCACCGCAAAGCTTCCCTTCATCATTCCTGTTCATTCCGACGTCAATGACGATTGCGCCTTCTTTAATATGGTCACTCGTGATCGTGTCCCTCTTTCCGACCGCTGCCACAACGACATCGGCTTGCTTGGTATAATAAGCAAGATCCTTTGTCCGTGAATGACAGTATGTAACGGTTGCATTTGCGTTTAAAAACAATTGTCCGGCTGGTTTTCCGACGATATTACTTCTCCCTACGATGACAACATGCTTACCTTCAAGGTCATAGTTGATATACTCAAGCATCACCATGACGCCGTACGGAGTACAAGGTAAAAATGCATCTTGTCCCGTCATCATCCGCCCAATATTAATCGGGTGGAATCCATCTACATCCTTTTCAGGGGAAATCGCTTCAATAATCGCCTTTTCCTGAATATGTCCAGGCAAGGGCAGCTGCACCAATATACCATGAATGCTGTCATCCTGGTTTAATTCAGCAATGCTCTGAATTAATTCCTCCTGAGAGAGATCCGCAGGTTTTTTAATTAGTACGGAATGCATACCCAAGTCCTCACAGGCCTTTTGCTTATGGCGCACATAAGTTTGAGATGCTTGATTGTCACCCACCAGGATTACAGCTAAACCCGGAACGACATTTTTTTCACGTAACTGTTGAACTTCCTTACTGATTTCCTGCCTAACTGACTCTGCAATTTCTTTACCATTAATGATTTGAGCTGACATGTGTTTATTCCTCCCAAGTTAATTTTGCTAAAGAAATTGCTGAGAGAATCCTTGTTCAAGGCTGCAGCTTTAGCTGCCGCTTTTCACCTTCACTTTGGATAAAACGGCATTTACAAAGCTGCTTGATTGATCATCACCGAATTTCTTAGCAATTTCAATAGCTTCATTCATTGCAACACTTACAGGAACATCTTCACTGTGAACCATTTCATAAACCGCGATCCGCAGTAAATTCCGATCAATGTTCGCCAGTCTTTCCAACGTCCAATTCTCTAAATTGTCCCTGATCATTCCATCAATTTGTTCACGATTTTCCGTTATCCCCATTACTAATTTCTTGAAATAATTATCAGTGGGAGCACCATCCAGTACGCTTTCCATTGCTTCTTCTGCATTCGAGTTGGCAATATCTATCTGATATAGTGCTTGAAGGGACTTTTCACGGGCTTCTCTTCTTTTCATAATCTTACTCCTTTTACATCTACTATTATATATGAAAATGCTAGAACAAACGAACATTAAATAACATTTTTTCAAAAATATTAAGATTCTCGCCATATTTTTTATAAAAACAAGCTAAATCCCACTAAATTAAAGGCCAAAATATTCAATATCTTGATTCAAGATTACATCTCAAGATTACTTTCCATTTAAACGGCCAACACAGTCCCATACTTTTTGAAAGTGTCAAAAAGCTCTTGCCTAGCTTTCATGCTCATATTTCACCTTTTACACTCTAACAGAAATCACCCTTGAATTAAAGGGAAATTTCCAGACACCGCCTTATTATGTTCATTTAAATTTAATATTATAAGCAGGCTCCAAAAACGGGTATCTTGGAGTTTACTTTCAAAAAACAAAAACCCGGCTTTTTGCCGGGTTTTTGCTGGTGTAAATCGAATGAAGCCCACTTACACTTCTTGTTCGTATTCCGCTTCTTGTTTAGCGTTTTCAAACGCAATGCCCACTACATGAATGTTCACTTCGCCAGCGTCGATAGCGGTCATATTCAACAAAGCTTCACGAATGTTATCTTGCACTTCCTGAGCAACTTTCGGAATTGAAACACCAAACTTCATGACACAATAAAGTTCGACTTTGATGGATTCTCCCGTTAAGTCCACTTTAACACCTTTACCGTGGTTCTTTTTACCAAGCTTTTCAACAACACCCGTAGCGAAATTCCCGCGCATATGTGCAACACCTTCAACTTCCGATGCAGCGATACCCGCAATCACCTCTATCACCTCAGGCGCAATCTCAACTTTGCCCAGCCCACTATTATAATCATTCATTTCGAGTAATTGGCCTTCCATTTCACTCATTCAAAAGCACCTCCTGTCTTCCTTTACATTATGAGTTCATTACATCATATATTTCAAGGAATTTGGTATTAAATTCCCCGGAAACAAATTGTTCATGCTGAAGTAACTTAATATGGAAAGGAATTGTGGTACTGATCCCTTCAATGACAAACTCACCCAAGGCGCGTTTCATCTTCTCGATTGCCTCTTCCCTAGTCGGTGCATGGACAATCAATTTAGCGATCATGGAATCGTAATACGGCGGTATCGAGTACCCAGGGTATGCCGCAGAATCCACACGAACTCCGTAGCCGCCTGGAGGTAAATACATTTGAATCTTACCTGCGGAAGGCATGAAATTCTTTTCTGGATTTTCGGCATTGATCCGGCATTCGATAGACCATCCGTTATAAGTGACATCCTCTTGCGAAAGCGATAGTTTGTTGCCTGAAGCAACTTTAATCTGTTCTTTAATCAAATCCACGCCCGTTACCATTTCTGTAACTGGGTGTTCAACCTGGATACGTGTATTCATTTCCATAAAGTAGTATTTTCTATTCACATAGTCATAAATAAATTCTACTGTTCCGGCTCCTGAATAGTTTACGGCAAGTGCAGCCGTCACAGCGGCCTGCCCCATTTCCGCACGTATTTCACCATCCAACGCCGGTGACGGGGTTTCTTCAACAAGTTTTTGCAAACGTCTTTGGACCGTACAATCACGCTCACCTAAATGGATGGCGTTGCCATGATTATCTGCCATGACCTGTATTTCAACGTGACGGAAGTCCTCGATGAACTTTTCAATATACACGCCAGGATTCCCGAATGCCGTAGCGGCTTCCTGTTGTGTGATGTTAATGCCCTTAATGAGATCTTCTTCCGTCCTTGCGACGCGGATACCTTTACCGCCTCCGCCTGCAGTAGCTTTGATGATGACTGGATAGCCCATTTCATTAGCTAGTGCTACACCCTCATCCGTATCTTTGATTATGCCTTTAGAACCTGGCACGATCGGTACACCAGCTTTGCGCATGGTTTCCCTTGCTACGTCCTTTGTACCCATTTTATTGATCGCTTCAGGGCTAGGACCGATGAAAATGATATTGCATTCACGGCATAGCTCGGCAAAGTCGGCATTTTCAGCTAGGAAACCATATCCCGGATGAATTGCATCGGATCCCGTTTTCTTGGCAGTGCTGATAATGTTGGTTTTATTTAAATAACTGTCTTTTGATAATTTAGGACCGATGCAATATGCTTCATCAGCAATTTGAACATGTAATGCTTCTTTATCTGCTTCTGAATAGACAGCAACAGTCTCGATTCCTAACTCCTTGCATGCCCGGATGATACGGACAGCAATTTCCCCGCGATTGGCAATTAATACCTTTTTAATCATTTAGAAACAGCTCCTCATTCCGGCTTTACTAAAAATAATGGTTGACCATATTCTACAAGCTGACCTTCTTTTACAAGGACTTCAACGATTTCACCGCTTACTTCAGCTTCGATTTCATTGAAAAGTTTCATGGCTTCCACGATGCAGACGATGGAATCCCCCGTTACTTTATCGCCTGCTTTTACGTATGCAGGTGAATCCGGTGCAGGAGATTGGTAGAATGTCCCTACCATAGGGGAAGTGATTTTATGTAAATTTTCCTGTTCAGTGACGGCTGCAGCCGGTTTTGCAGGTTCAACAGCTTTCGGTACTTCAGGGGCAGGGGCCGCTGCGGGCTTGACCTCTACAGCTGCATTGGCTTGAACAACATCTGGAGCAACTGCTGCTTGGTGTAATACTGTACCCGTTTCGGTTTTTTTCAATTTAATTTTCGTTCCTTCATTTTCGAAAACGAATTCACCGATATTTGATTGATCGACTAACTTAATAATTTCACGAATTTCTTGCACTTTCATTTTGTGGCACCCCTTGTCTAATTTAATATGAGTTTGTGAGGCAATAATATTTTATGTAACCCTACCCTTAGCTTATCCTACTTTGTCCAATACTGCACAAAGTAGCCGCTTTCTTTACGCGAATGCGAATAAACTGACTACAAACCCCATCTGTATTATAACAGATATTTCACTTTCTCAAAATATTGTTTCCCTAAGAAAATTGAAAAGTTTATGACCAGCTTCTAACATCATACAATATTAGCTTATACAAATTCAATGATAGATTAATTGTTACTGAATATCCATACTTCCATCTTACACCTTTATTATAATATTGTGAATATATATCAACTTGGGCACCTTAACGCTTGCTCTTTAATTTTGCATTTCATTCCTGGAAAACCAGCCATAATATCCATTGTAATTACTTTTCTAGAATATTACGGATGATCATTATCACCATTTCTATTTGAGTTCCTGATTCCAATCGACATAAAAAAGCTTTTCCTCTAAAGTTTCCAGGTTTGTGAGATCCTTTAAAAAATCATAATAAAAAGCCTCCCATTTTTTTATTAAGGGGGCTTTCAAATTTCTATGAGGTTGAACTGTTCTGTATCAGTCACTTTTTTCTGTATGTGTGTTTACTTTTCCGGTTGGAAATCGACCACTACATTTTGTGCATCGCTCACTTCTTTCCTTACGAGGCGGATAATGTTATTTGCCTCTGTTTTCGTTTGTTTATCCGCCTTGACACTCACCTTAACATCCGTTCCGTCCACCCGGACCAGTGCGGCATTGTAATCCATGGCAACAATTAAGTTTTCGATGATATTTTCTTTCACTTTCGTTTCACTTAATTGTTCGATTTTTGCATAAGCCTCGTCTCTTTCTTCAGCTGATAGTTCTGTGTTGCCCATCTTTGCAGTCAATTCTTCATTCAGCTTCGCCCGTTCATCTTCAATCTGCATCCTTAACGATTCGAACTCATCTCCAGATGCAATGGTTACAGAGGAACCTTCTGTATTTTTGGAAGTTTCTTTTTCACTTTTGTTTTCCCCTTTTGTCTCTGCTTTGTTCTCTGTTTTATTTTCTTCCTTTTCCATTTGCTCTGTTGCCGTCATATCGGCGGCATTTTCTTCAGGAGCGGTTAAATAATAGACTGAAAGCACAACGACCAGACTTAGCATAGTCAATAACCAAACGGTTTGTTTTTTTAATAACATGTAGATTTTCCCCCTTATTTTTTAGGCATGACAGAAACCCTGTGACTCGGTACATCAAGTGAGCGTGTGACAGCCTCGATGATCCACTTCTTTATTTGAATGTTTTCGGCCCCTTTTGCGACTACCAGGACTCCTCGTACACTAGGTTTTTTCGTTTCCGAAATGATCGGTCCTTCTTTTTCACCGCTCTTGACCAAAACTAGCTGTTCATCAACGGATGTGTCTTCGACCGTCCTTTTGCCGCCTTCCTGGTCGGTTTCTTCAGTGACTTGTTTTTGGGTGACTTTATTTCTTTCATATACTTTTTTCTCGGATGCATCGACGTAGATTACGACTTTCACATCCTGGACGCCTGCGATGGATTCTAGCGCTTCCTTCATTTCATTCTGTAGATATATTTCATAGTCTTTTGTAGTCTTGAATTCTGATTTCTTCTGGCCGAATGTTTCAACATCCCCATCTTCTTCCTGCTGTTTATCATTATTGAATACAGTCGTCACTTCAGATGTTTGTCCTGTCTTGTTGGTGGTTAACAAATTCCCGGCCATCATGATTCCCGATCCCAAAAGGACAACTATTAGAGCATAGACATACAGGGAAGGTTTTTTTTCCTTAGGCTCTTTTTGGTCAGGGTCTTTATTTAATAGTTTTTGCAGCCAGGATAATGGACCTTTGTCTTTGTTCAATACTCAGTCACTTCCTTTCCCCGGCGATTTCAATGATCTCTTCATCAACAGACCAACTTGTTGCCAGAAACCTTTTGACAGCATCCAGATTGGCATCATTCGAAGTGGATGGGCTATCTGTATTGATATCAACCTTCGCTACTGCCTCTATCTCCGAGTTTTCTTTCCCTTCTGCCTTTTCCAATGAAATGGTTATGTTCTGCAGATCATCAACACCCGGCTCTTCCTCATTCTTGACCCCTACATCAATTGAACTAATCCTCATGTTATAATCCGCCATCAGCTCCTCTTCCACTTCTGCCTGTAAGTCAACAGCCATTTGTTTTAAAATATATGCACCCTGGGTAGCTTGTATTTCTTTTTTCTTCATTTCTGTCAAATTTCCTAAATCTTTTTTTTTCTGATCCTCAAATTCACTAGTGGCCGCAGTGAGAATATCATCGAAATCCTTATTGAATAATCCCAATATAGGAGTGATGATGATTGCAATCAGTAAAAGCCCGATAACCATTTTGGCATACTTCTGTAAAGCTGAATTCGGCAGAAGCATATCGATCACAGTAGCCAGCAGTACAAATATGATGATGTTGGATACCCAGCCAGCTAAAAAACTCACCAAGTCCTCCTCCTTTCTAACGAACCATCAGGGTAATGTTTCCAGAGGCGATGATTACCGTGATACTTAAAAAAAACATGAGTGAGACAATGGCCAATGCGGCGAAAATATAAATCATGCTTTTACTTATGATGTCAAGGCATTTTATTACAGGTCCTCCGCCCAGCGGCTGCAAAAGACTCGCTGCCAATTTATAGACAAAAGAAATCATCAGGATTTTTATGGCGGGAAATGTGGTAATGAGCAAGAGAATGATGACGCCTGACAATCCCACTGTATTTTTCAAAAGGACGGAGGCACTAATGACCGTATCCGTTGCATCGGTAAACATGCGCCCTATGACCGGTATAAAGTTACCTGTCACGAATTTGGCTGTCCTGATCGTCACTCCGTCAGCTACAGCTGAGGATGCTCCCTGAACGGAGATCACACCAAGGAATATGGTCATGAATGCTCCAAGGATCCCGATGGCAAAATTACGGAGAAGTTGTGCCAGCTGTGTCACTTTGTAATGTTCGGTCAACGTGCTGACTATGCTTAAAATCGCTGCAAAGAATAATAACGGAAGGACGACGAACTGAATCAAGATGCCGCTTGTATTCATCAAAAACATCAATACCGGATGAAAGAAGGCTGCCGATACAAGTCCGCCTGAAGCAGCTATCAATGCCAAGAGTAAAGGGATGAGCGCCATTAAAAAGGAAATCATCAAATCTATCGTATCTTTTGTATATTCAATCGCCACATGAAAACTGTTAAGTGCCAAAATGATCAGCACCATATAAACGATTGCATAAGCGACCTTACTTACGGAGCTTTGCTCGAACGCATTCTGCAAAGACTGGAGGAACATGCTGAAAACGGTTAATAAAATGAGTGACCCCAGCAGCTTTCCATTCACGAGCAGTTCATGAAAAATGAATTTTGTGATTCCCTTTATCCATTCATCAAATGAAAATTTCTTATCGCCGCTTACAAAATCCATGAAGCTCCCTTTCTGGCTTTCCGGTAAGAATCCTCCATATTCCGTAACGATGTCATCCCAATATTGTTTGAGCTCATCGACGCCCAGCCTTTCAATTTGGGCTTGTACCAGTTCGGACTGCATGATCGGCTCTTGATCAACTTCACCATTTTCTGGATTCTCGGCAGCTTGTCCAATAGATGCATGCAAAAAAAAGAGTAAAACGAATAGTATGGATAAGTAAGGCATCCGCTGCTTCATACATTCACCTCATTGACTAGGAGTAATCCATTAACTTGGGAGCATCTGTAGAATCGTTTCGATAATGACGGTCAAAATCGGAATCGCCATGGCAAGAATCAAGATTTTTCCGCTCAATTCTATTTTGGAAGCGAGCGAACCTTGCCCTGCATCTTTTGTAATTTGGGAAGCGAATTCTGCAATATAGGCAATTCCGATTATTTTTAAAATGGTCTCTAGATACACGGTATTTACATTCGCATTAACGGCAATTTTTTCTAACATTAGAATGATTTCGTATATCTTGTCAGCTAAAAAAAGAAAAATGGAGCATCCTACAAAAACAATAAGCAGGAATGCTAAATTTGGTTTTTGCTCTTTGACGATCAGTGCCAAAAAGGTGGCAACTAGGGCAATGGCCACGATTTTTATGATTTCAATCGCGAATCCCTCCCTTACTGAAATAGAAATACAGATTTAATTTTTTGAAATAAATCCTCTACTACAGAAGCAACCATGAATAAAATATAGATAAATCCGAAAAGTGTCACCCACTGGGCATATTCCTTCTTCCCAACCTGATCGAGTATCGTGTGAAGAAATGCCACGACAAGCCCCACACCCGCTATTTTAAATATGATGTCCACGTCAATGCCCATTTTCATTCCCCCCACATATTCCTACATCAGCAAGATGATCAATAATAGCCCTGATAAAAAACCAAGACTTTTCATCATTTTTTCATATTTCCCCTGGCGGTCGAGTGCATCGGTTTCTTCCCGTTCCAGATGTGCCATCGTTAGCATGATTTGCTTTTGCTGATGATATTTATCGCTTTTCCCAAGCGTCTCCCCAAACTGTGAAAGAATCTCGAATTCTCCCTGTTTTAAAGCAAGGGATTGCCATATTTTCTTCAAACTATCATCCCATGCTTCTTTGACGGTGGTTTCACCTGACTCGAGCCGATTTGCAAATGTATCGAAAAAGCTGGACAAAGGTTTGGCCATCTGTTTAGAAAGTTTCCTTGCCGCTTCTTTCAAAGGTGTATGACCGAACATGATTTCAGCTTCAAGCGATTGCATGGCGACTTTCAGCTGTCTCAGTTGACGAGGCCTCATACTTAATTTTTTCGCCGCTTCAAAACCTGCCCAAGTCGTCGCTATCATAATTATCGCTGCTCCAATTAACTTAAACATGCGGGTTCACACTTTCTCCCAAGTAAATGGGAACCCCTGCTGCATCAAGGACTTTGTAGCCCCTCCTACCGGATTTACTTCTTTTTAATTCAATAAAGCGTTCAAAGATGTTTTGCTTTAATATTTCAGCGATAATGGGTCGCTTCTTGATTTCATCCAGTGTATGGCCATGCGTGGTTATCATGAGTTTAATACCTGCATTCACGGCTTCCAGCACAGCCTGCGTATCCGCTTCCCTGCCTATTTCATCCACGATCAATACATCCGGGGACATCGAACGGATCATCATCATCATCCCTTCCGCTTTAGGACATCCATCGAGCACATCAACCCTTGTTCCGAATTCGAGCTGCGGCACTCCATGCACACATCCGGCAATTTCTGAGCGCTCGTCCACTATCCCCACCTTTTGAGGGGCAATGCCGAGTTTTTCATTACCACTGGATATCATTCTTGCAATATCACGTAATATGGTCGTTTTTCCCGTTTGCGGAGCTCCGATCAACATGGTATGCTGCCATTCCCCGTCATATAAATATGAAGTGAGAGGTTCAGCTGCACCTATTTTTTCACGTGCAACCCGAATATTGAATGAGGAAATATCCCTGATCGCTTTGACCGAACCATTTTCCAGGATCACCTTGCCAGCAAGCCCCACCCGATGTCCGCCCGCTATGGTTATATATCCTCGCTTTAATTCTTCCTCAAGCGTATATAACGAAAATTGACCTATATTATTCAATAATTGATCTGCATCCGAATGGGTCACTTCATAGGAAAAAAAGTATGGTTCCCCCCCTACAATGACCTCAAGCGGCCTGCCAACCCGAATTCGCAGTTCTTCCATCCTATCGATCACCATCGGTGTCATACCGCGGAGTTGCTCGTATAAACTTTTCGGTAAAAAAGAAAGAATCGTTTCCATTTTGACAATCCTCCTGTATACACCACTTTCAATAAAATATATGCCGACAAGCACGCAATGATGACAGGCTATTAAAGAAACGGACCATTTATTGATTTTTTATTACTTCCTGGATCTAAAAAAGACCAAGAAATTAATCTCGGTCTACGTCTTAGTTGATTTCAGAAATCCGCTCCCTTTCCGCCGACTGTCTGCCAAGCCTCCTCGGCGCAAGCGCCTGTGGGGTCTCGGCTAGCCAGTTATTCGGCAGGAGTGTCGCAAATTTCTTCAATCCAGTGAGGGTTCCACTCCATAAAAAAGTAAAACATGAAGGGTAACCAAGTCTTCTTATAAAATCATGGTTTGGGATGAGACCATACGGACCTTCCAGACTGGGAACTTGAGGAGATGAGGATGCTTTTTAAACATGATCATGATTCGATCAGCATGAATGATTACTTTAGACCAACTGGTGCCAGCTTGTAAAATGGAGATTAAAGAGGAATATCGTGTGTACAAATCATCCAATTGCATTTGTGCAGGACTCGTTCATTTTTATCACAGTGTTGTACAGAAAGTAAGGACCTTCAGAAAGTGGTGGCACTCCATATTGGCAGGAATATACGGAAGAAGCAGATCATCTGCGTCATCATGAAGTCCAATCCCATAAAAAATCAAAAAGGTTTCGGAATGAAACCATTCCGAAACCTTTTTGTCTGCAATTTGAGGCCGAGATATTAATCTCGGCCTTCTTTCATTTATGCACGTGATACGTAAGAACCTTCATTTGTATTGATCAATAGTTTGTCACCTTGGTTGATGAAAAATGGCACTTGAACCGAAAGGCCTGTCTCAAGTACGGCTGATTTCGTGCCGCCTGAAGATGTATCGCCTTTAATTCCAGGCTCAGTCTCCGCCACTTCTAGTTCCACTGTGTTTGGAAGTTCGACACCAAGAGTTTCCGCTTGGAAAGTCATGATATGTACTTCCATATTTTCCTTTAGGAACTTAAGTTCACGTTCAATGCTTGAAGCCGGCAGCTCGATTTGGTCATACGTTTCGTTATCCATGAATACATGGCTGTCTCCACTTGCATAAAGGTACTGCATCTTGCGGTTTTCGATATGTGCTTTAGCAACTTTTTCACCAGCACGGAATGTTTTCTCCTGGATTGAACCCGTACGAAGGTTCCGAAGTTTAGAACGTACAAAAGCTGCACCTTTACCAGGTTTAACGTGTTGGAACTCGATAACCTGCCAAATTCCATTGTCTACTTCAATCGTAACACCCGTGCGAAAATCGTTTACAGAAATCATAAATTTGTCCTCCTACATGTACATGTTTACAGAATGATTAACTCTTTAGTTGAATGAGTAAGTGCTTCGTTACCGTCAATTGTAACGATTGTATCATCTTCAATCCGCACTCCGCCTACGCCCGGTAAATAAATGCCCGGTTCAACGGTTACAGCCATACCTGGTTCTAAAATGATATCAGACCTAAAGGATAATGCTGGACCTTCATGAACTTCAAGGCCGATTCCATGTCCGGTCGAATGTCCAAAATACTGCCCATATCCCTTTTCTTCAATTAGATTTCGAGTTAGTGCATCCGCTTCCCTGCCAGTCATACCGGGTTTGATCCCAGCCATTCCTCTCAGTTGAGCTTCTAAAACAATGTCATAAATATTAATAAGTTCTTCACTTGGCTTGCCAACC
Organism: Peribacillus sp. FW305-BF15; assembly: GCF_058783805.1. Taxonomy (NCBI): domain Bacteria; kingdom Bacillati; phylum Bacillota; class Bacilli; order Caryophanales; family Bacillaceae; genus Peribacillus; species Peribacillus sp. FW305-BF15. The sequence goes on from NZ_JBYSYV010000038.1 coordinate 23,564, forward strand.
GCTAATGTCCGAGTGATGTCAGACACATACCCGTTATAATATGCCCCGTAATCCAATGTGACAAAATCGCCTTTTTCGATGATTTTATCAGTAGCCACTCCATGCGGAAGTGCGGACCTTATGCCGGATGCTACTATAATATCGAAGGAAGAAGAAGTTGCCCCTTGTTTCCTCATAAAGAATTCAAGTTCATTGGATACATCCAGTTCCGTAATCCCTGGACGCAGGAAATCCAGAATATGCGTAAACGCAGCATCAGCAATAGCAGCCGCTTCCTTTAATATCTTAATCTCTGACGAAGTCTTTATCAAGCGTAAATTCTCAATAACCCCAGACACCGGCAAAAGTTGGCCATCAATGGCCGCTTCATAAGCTTTATATGTAGCATAAGTCAGGTGCTCTTGCTCAAAACCCAGCTTGCCGATATTCATCGCTTTAGCCTGCTTGCCGACTTCTTCCATGATGGTTCCTTTGTGTTGAACGACTTCATAGTCCGGTGCCTGCTTGCCCGCTTGTTCCACGTATCTGAAATCAGTGATGAATTTAGCTTCTTTTTGGGAAATGAGGACAACGCCTGCACTTCCCGTGAAGTTGGTCATGTATCGGCGGTTATATGTACTGGTGATCAAAAAACCATCAATGCCCACCTTTTCCATCGAGGCTCTTAAGTGCATTAGTTTATTCATTTAATTTCCCCCTTTGCAATCTTTGTGATCGCCTGCAACGCCAATTCATAACCGTGTATCCCCAAGCCGACAATCTGTCCCGCCGATACCGCAGCGGTCACTGATTCATGTCGAAAGCTTTCACGGGCATGTATGTTCGAAATATGCACTTCCACCACTGGAACATCAATTCCGGCTATTGCATCACGAATCGCATAACTATAATGAGTAAAAGCCCCAGGATTAATGATAATCCCGTCGATCCCATGATCCTCTGACCAATGGAGCTTGTCGATAATCGCTCCTTCATGGTTAGTTTGAAAAGAGGTTAATTCCACATTTAACCCTTGTGCTTGCAGCATTAATTGCGCTTCCACATCCGCAAGCGTCGAGGATCCATAATGCGCAGGTTCCCGCTTCCCCAAGCGATTTAAATTCGGACCATTGATTAGTAAGATTTTTGTCATCATCAAACACCTGCTCATGTTAAAAGAATGCTTTCCATGAACATTCTATCATAATTCCAAATTGTCTTACTACTTTTTTACAACCAAGAGCAATCAGCTTTCCGATTGCTTCTCGGCCTTGTTTTTATGGCGTATATATTCCTGATGATCATATGATATAGAAAACCCTACAAAAAGACCGTATATAATAAAAATGCATACACTTGTTATAACCGTATTTGCTGACATTTTATAAAAGGTTGGCAAATCGATGAACATCGGTTTCAGGACAAATACAAGTAAAGCCCAGCAGACCACCCCCAAAAAAATACCCGGAAAAATACTCTTCATCCTTTTAAAGAGACTATAGTATATAAAAGCGATCCCCACGGATAGAATTCCGAATAAAATCATGGTCATTACCGTACCGAGCCAATGATCGATCCAGGTCATATTTGACCACGAAGTCAGTATGAATTTTGGGCTAAAATCCATAAAGTTAACATAATGGGCTAGGATTCCGATAAAACTGGCTAAAGCCCCCCCAACAAAACCGACAGCAAGTACATTGTAGATTAACATGCTTTGATATTCCTGTTGAATTTGTCCATTTTCATTAGAAGACATATCAAACACCTCCGCTACGTAGTATGCCCTTTGTTAAATAGAACTATTTTTTTTTATTATTGGGGAGGAGAATCACTAGAGGTTTTGTGATTAATTCTGTATGATTAAATCATAAATAATCTGCTTTTTTCAGAGGAAAATCCCCTTCCTCTGTTGAAATTTATAATGTACACAGGATAATACCTTCCTGTGATTCAACATTCAAAAAGCAATTGTAAGGGATAAAGCTTCCATTCCATTTTGGAGGACCGCCTTAAACCCTTGTGATGCTTGATAATACACATGTTAGCACCCATGAGAGAGCTACGTGAATAACTATTAGGTTGGTGTAGAAATGTCTGAGGTTCAAAAACCCGTTTATGGAGGGCAGGCTGTAGTGGAAGGCGTCATGTTCGGTGGCAAACATCACACAGTCACTGCGGTACGCCGCAAAGATTCGACGATTGTATATTATCATCTGCCGCGTGAATCGAAACCTGTTGTAAACCGCTTAAAAAAAATACCGTTTCTACGGGGTATCGTATCACTGATTCAGTCAAGTGCCACCGGTTCGAAACATCTTAACTTTTCAACTGAACAGTATGAAGAAGAAGAAGACGGGGAAAAACAGGTCGAAACGAAAAAAGAAACGAAAGACCCCTCTAAATTAAGTCTTTGGCTAGGTGTTGCCGTGATCGGTGTGATCTCCTTCCTATTTGGGAAATTGCTTTTCACCTTGATTCCTGTCTTCCTCGCAAAATTGACAGAACCCATTTTCAGTGGCCATACGGCTCAGGTATTAGTGGAAAGCTTGTTCAAGCTGATCTTACTGCTCGTATATATTTATGTAGTTTCCTTGACGCCATTGATCAAGCGGGTCTTTCAGTATCACGGAGCAGAGCATAAGGTGATCAATTGCTTTGAAAGCGGAAAAGAATTGACGGTTGCAAATGTGCAGGCAAGTTCCCGCCTTCATTATCGCTGTGGCAGCAGTTTTATTTTATTTACTGTCATTGTAGGGATGTTTGTCTATCTTCTTGTACCAATCGATCCGCTATGGGTTCGTGTCGTCAATCGCATTTTGCTTATCCCCGTCGTGCTCGGCATAGCATTCGAAGTCTTGCAGTTGACTAACAAAGTAAGGGACACTCCCATCCTGCGTTACCTTGGCTATCCCGGCCTTTGGCTTCAGTTATTGACAACCAAAGCCCCTACCGATGATCAAGTCGAAGTCGCATTGGCATCCTTCCAAGAACTGTTGAGGATGGAAAAGGATACCGAAAAAGGTTTAGAATCGGATGTAATTGTGTAAAACATCTATACACATTTTGATGATGAAAAATCATATACTAATTAAATGAATGATCTTCATTTTTTTTCAAATATTTTACATTTAGAATGTTTAAAATAAGCTAAAAATGCTTATGATGCTCTTAAGGAGGTGTCTTTGTTGAAACGTTTCATATCTTTCATGATATACGGAATCATCGCCCTCGGAGTCCTCGGACTATTGAGCCGACTATTTAATGACCCGATTGGCTTTTTTAGAAACATTCTCATAATAGCCATTGTCGCAGGGATTATTTATATGATTTATACCGGATTAACAAAGGGAAAACCAGTTAAGAAAGAGCAGCAAGCATTCCGAAAGGCTGCCCGCCAATCGAAAAAAAGGCTAAAAAACCGAACTTCGAAAAAAGATAATGTGGCTAGCTTCTCTGCAGCAAAATCATCAAAGAAAATAAAATGGAGAAAGAAAACGGATAGTCACTTAACCGTCATCGAAGGGAAAAAGAATAAAAAGAAAAATCGGGCTTCTTTTTAAGAGCCCGATTCAGTTTGTAGACAAAAGGGGTTCGGAAATAAAAAATTCCGAACCCCTTTTGAAATTCCTTTGAAATTTTGACCAAAGGATAAGAGATTTGGGCTCTTCGAGCCACAATGTTAAGCCATTTTAGGACCTTGCCATGTCCAAGTGGCCATCTTCTTTATATTAATGGCAGCGAAAGTAAGCATCGCCTGCATCGACAATTTTTTAAGTCCCCATAAAGTAGTCCAACGCATACCATGCTTTTCTTTTGCATCTGCGAATACACGCTCAATCGTTTCTTTGCGTTTCGCAT